>NZ_VPAP01000019.1:0-45819 GCF_013419195.1 Acinetobacter sp. YH12099
CCATGATCAAACTCTTCAGTTAAAATCATTTTGAAGTTTTAATCTAAACTTCCAAATCTGGCTCATCAATTTTCTGACTTAAATTTCGCTCAAATAAACTTCGAGTAATTTAAACCAATCAATCAATGAAATATTTTCGATCAATCAATCAGTAAAAATCCACACAAGTTGTTCTTCATAATCTCTTAATGATTTCCTGTTATTTCGTCAATAACAGCACCAATTCAATCAACACTGCGTTGGTGTGTTGCGTATTCTATACAGTTTTTGAATAGACGCAATATATTTTTTAGTTTTTTTTCAAAAAAAGCACCATCCGCCCAAATTTTAGACGCATTTCATATTTTTATCACACTTTTCTTATAATTTGTCTTTTTTTCGCACGTTACTGGATTGGTTTTTAAATAAATCCTTTTAAGGCGATAACAAAAAACAACCAGCTCAATGGAGCTGGTTGCAAATCAACATTAATTGGCTTGTTCTGCAAGCCATGACATGAATTTTTGTCGCTCTGCTTTAGTGGCTTGTTGCCACAATTGAATCAATTGTTGCTCTTTGCCCTGTGTTTGTTTTGCTGTAGGCAATGTTACTGAGGTGGTTTTCTCAGATGGCAACACTGCTGCCGCGGTATAAACTGCTGCTGGCTGATTGACCGCAGCACTATTTTGAGTGGTATCTACAGTTTTATTAAGCCAACTACCACCTAACCAACCAGTTGAGTTTGCTTTAGCACCTGTTTGTTGTACCAGCAACTGATTCTTTTGATTATATAAACCAACGCTTGGTTGATCTTTGAATTCTTTTGCAGCATCGAAGTCTTTAGGTGGATTTACCAAAGCGAGTCGATAGTTTTCGCCATCTTGAAGAATTGGGGTTTTGAGTGTAATGACGTCTGATTTTAAAATATCGTGCGCACCATTATGATGTTCAAAATATTGTTGATAACGCAAGTTAATGACATTTTCACCCGCATTGACTTTCACTTGCTGTGCAGAACTGAATAAACCTGAACGAATTTGTTGATCATTTACAGCGAGCAACTTAATTTCTTCAGGTACTGCAATAGTTACTGCTGAAAATGCTGAACTACAAGCCATCAATGTAATACTTGCTATGCCTAATTTAAATGCCATATTTCACTCTATATCGTTTATTAAAGTTTGATTGCACTATGCAATGTATAAATGACAGTTTTATGACAATTCATGGGTTTAGGCATTTGCACATGAATAAGTAAGTTGTAAGGCACATCACTACCCCCAGAAACAAAAAAGTAGGATGAACCATCATCCTACTTTTTTGTCTGTGCAGTATGTGTTGCTAGAGCTTAGTTAAAGCTTTTGAAACGTGCTGCATCATCCATAAATGTTTTTTCACCAGCAGGTGCTTCAATTGAACCAAACACTAATTGTGCACGTAGTTTCCAGTTTGCAGGAATGTCATAAGTTTGCGCAACTTCTTCATCTACGATTGGATTGTAGTGCTGTAATGATGCACCCACATTGATTTCAGATAAAGCTGTCCACGCTGCGAATTGTGCAATCCCTGTCGAATGTTCTGACCATACTGGGAAGTTGTCTGCATATAGCGGGAATTGCTCTTGTAGACCTTTTACAACATCTTGATCTTCAAAAAATAAAGCTGTACCAAAACCTGCAATAAAGCTATTAATTTTTGCTTCAGTGTTTGCAAATGCTTCTGCAGGAACCATTTTATGTAAAGTTTCTAAAACGATGTTCCAAAATTGTGTATGCGATGCACCGTATAAAGTCACAACACGTGAAGTTTGCGAGTTAAATGCAGATGGGCTTAAACGAACTGCTTGTTTGATTGTACTTTCAATAGTTGCCTGATCTACAGAAACATTTTTACCAAGTGCATAGATTGAACGGCGTTTTTCTAATTGATTTAAAAATGACATTTTTAATTCCTCTGCAGAATTTTGTATAAATTAATTGATACAGCGATATTAAGCTTTTTATTCAGCATAAACATTACAAAAAATACGACAGTGTGTTTTATGTATAGAACGATTATAGTTTTATAAAGTGACAAATGTATGTGACTGCATCTATATACCTCTAATTCTATAGATGCAGTCTATTGCAATATAAATATGCTGCGGTTCGCTCTTTGTAGCACATAATAATAAGCTGATTTGACCAATCTTCATCAAATGCTGTTATTTAAGCATAGACTTTAAATTGATTTTGATAGTGTGCATGACTCCGTTCGGTTACTTCTTCTTCAATTGATCCAAAAACGAGTTGTGAACGTAACAACCATGTATCTGGAATATCAAAATGCTCTGCCACAGCACGGTCTATGTTTGGATTATAATGCTGTAAAGATGCACCCACGCCTGAATCTGCCAATGCTGTCCACACTGCAAATTGCGCCATGCCTGAAGTTTGCTCCGACCAAATTGGAAATTCTGCAGCATTAAATGGAATTTTCTTTTGCAATTGACGAATCACTTGTTGATCTTCATAGAACAATACCGTGCCAAAAGCTGCTGCACATTGTTCGATTTTCATTTTAGTACCTGGAAAAACCTGCTCTGGTACAAACTGACGTTGTACTTCCTGTACTAAATTCCAAAATTTTTTATGTGATTCAGAAAATAAAATAACCACGCGCGTACTTTGTGAATGATGTGCCGATGGACAGCTACGCACAGCTTCCTGAATCAGCTCGGTCATATAAGTTTGGCTAAAATGAACGCGTTTTCCTAAAGCATAAATACTACGGCGCTTTTTTAATTGATCGATGAAAGTCAGTTCATTTGCGTCATAGTTCGGCTTTTTCTTAAGCTTAAAGTCTTTCGTGATATCTGCTGTAAGCACATGACCAATTTTATTTAACAGTGTCATTTTGACTTCCCCAAAAAATCAATCAAAATCAATCTAATATTTTTTCTTATTCTATATAGACGAAAGTGCTTTTATTCACATTCGTATTTTTAGCTGCTGCTTTTTACAACACTCAAACCCGCTAAAAACAACAAACTCCGCATTTTGCGAAGTTTGTGTGAAACTTACAGCATTTTACATTTTAGCTTTAAAACTTAATTCAGAACTTATTTTTCAGTTTCAAACAGTGCTGCAACAAATGCTTTGGCTGAGAATGGACGTAAATCATCAATTTTTTCACCCACACCAATAAAGCGAATTGGCACATGGCTACGGCTTGCAATGTTAAATAACACGCCGCCTTTTGCAGTGCCGTCCAGTTTAGTGATGGTGATGCCTGTTAAGCCAACAGCCTCATCAAACATTTCAACTTGGTTAATGGCATTTTGACCCGTGCCTGCATCCACAACCAACATCACTTCATGCGGTGCAGTCGCATCAATTTTTTGCATCACACGCTTAACTTTAGTCAATTCTTGCATCAGGTTGCTTTTGTTATGCAAACGTCCAGCAGTATCTGCAATTAACACATCAATGCCTTTGGCACGCGCACTTTCAAACGCATCGAAAATAACAGAAGCACTGTCTGCACCGTGACCTTGTGCAACAACGGCAACATCGTTACGCTCACCCCAAATCTGCAATTGTTCTGTCGCTGCAGCACGGAAAGTATCCCCTGCGGCCAACATGACTTTTTTACCTTCGCCTTGTAAGCGTTTCGCTAACTTGCCAATGGTTGTGGTTTTACCTACACCATTCACACCCACGACTAAAATCACATAAGGGGTTTTATTGGCATCAATATGTAAAGGTTTTACCCGTGGCGCAAGCAAAGCCACTAATTCTTCTTGCAAAGCCTTATATAAAGAATGTGAATAAATTAAGTCGCCACGCGCAGTACGCTCGGTCAAATTGGCAATAATGGTTTTCGTTGCATCTACACCAATATCTGCAACCAACAGTTGTTCTTCGACTTCTTCTAATAATTCATCATCAATTTCTTTACCGCCAATCAGAATATTCACCATGCCATCGGCAAAGTTTTTACGGGTTTTGGTTAACCCTTCTTTCATGCGACTAAAGAAACCACCTTTCGCAGGCGCATCCGTGTCTGATGATGTTTCTGCAGCATGTTCAGAGGTTTCTGCTTGTTGTAGAGGTGTTGTTTCAACAATCGGAATATTTACCGCTGGTAAATTCGGTAATGTGACATCATCATCTCCGATATCAGCATCAATCAAAAATTTATTTTGCCCATTAGATTGCTGTTGCATGCCGAATCCTTGAAAAGCATTGCGTTAAAAAATCGGATTCTAACATAAACCAATTGCTTTTACCTCGTATTCCAACCACATAGCCGCATACAAAAAATACCTACAGCAATCCTTGCCTTTCCGCTTTAATTTCTGAAAGATAAGCCGATAACGATTGATCTCCACTTGCTTATGTTCCAATTTTCGATGAAGTCTGTTTGTGCGTTGCTTTGGGGTTTAACAGCTTCGATTAGCCATGCTGAAGTTTTAGCTGCGAATAACACTTTTGAAACCACACTCAACAATGGTTTAAAAGTCATTATCCGTGAAGACCATCGTTCTCCCATGGTGACGACTCAAATTTGGTACAAAGTGGGCAGTAGCGATGAGTCCGGAAATACACTTGGGATTTCGCACGTACTTGAACACATGATGTTTAAAGGTACAGCCAAGGTGCCGAATGATGAATTTACCCGTTTAAGTCGTATTTATGGTGGCAGTGTCAATGCAGCAACCTTTACCAATTACACGAATTATTATCAGCTCTATCCCAAAACTTATTTCCCACTGGCTTTAGAGTTGGAAGCCGACAGAATGAGTAATTTGTTACTTCGCCAACAAGACTTTGAGCCTGAAATTAAGGTGGTAATGGAAGAACGGCGGCAACGTACCGATGATAATCCACGGGCTTTGGCTTTTGAACGCTTTAAATGGATTGCCTACCCAACCAGTCATTATCGCCAACCCATTATTGGGCACATGAAAAACTTGCAAAGCATTCAGCTGCAAGATGTACAGGCGTGGTACAAAAAATGGTATCGCCCCAATAATGCTATTCTAGTGATTGTGGGCGATGTAGATCATCAAGCCGCATTGTTGCAAGTCCAAAAGTATTTTGGAGATATTCCGAAAGCACCTACGCCACCGCGCAATGATGTGTTGGAGTTTGAACAATTAGGTTATCGACACATGGAATTGTCTGCGACTGTGCAAGTTCCTAATTTATATATGGCTTGGAATGTCGGTTCATTGGCAACAGCTAAAAATCCTCAAAATGCCTTCGCGCTCACTATCATCAAACAACTGTTAGACAGTGGAATTACTTCACGTTTAGAACAGCGCTTGGTCAGAAACAATAAGATTCTTAGCTCAGTCAGTGTCAGTTATGACCCGTATCAACGTGGGGATAGTTTGTTTAGTATTTCAGCATTGCCTGCAGCAGGTGTAACGTTAAGCGAAGCACAGGTCGCGATTCAAAACGAAGTGGATACGCTAAAACAGGATTTGGTCAATTCAAGTGAAATTGAGCGCGTGGTGACTCAATTTGTGGCCAATTGGATTTATAGTCAGGATGATTTGGCAGGACAAGCCCGAACCATTGGCAATTTGGAAGTCAATGGATTCAGTCACCGTTTAATCGATGTTTTACCACAACACTTCCAAGCGATTACTGCCCAGGATCTGCAACGTGTTGCGCAAAGTTACTTTAACAAAGACAGACTTAGCACCTTGTATTTATTACCTCAAAGCACAACACCTTAAACTGTGATTTTCATGAAAAAACATCTATTCAGCACGCTTATTTTAAGCACTAGTTTTAGCCTATGTTCTGCTGGCTTTGCGATGGAAACTGCCACCAGAGCAGCGCATGATTTTGCTGAAACAGATGTAAGTACGCCTTTACAATCTTTGAGCTTGCTGCACAGTTTAAATGCCGTAAATGAATTGGTCGATGTTCGCGCTCCACAGGTATATGAATTAAAAAATCATCGACACGTACGCACTTTATTTGTCGAAAATCCTGCTTTGCCAATGGTTGATATCCAACTGACTTTTAATGCAGGTTCTGCCCGCGATGCAGAAATTGAAAAAGGTTTATTTGGCGTTGCCAATATGGCAGCCCAACTGATTGATGAAGGCACCAAGCGTTATAAGGCAGAGGAAATTGCCGCAGCCTTTGAAACCACAGGCGCACGTTTTAGTACCACGGCGTACCGCGATATGTTTGTGGTACGGCTAAGAACACTGTCTGATCCGCAGAAAATGCAAACTGCCGTCAAAATGATGCTGGAAATACTGAAACATGCAACTTTTGAGCGTTCTAATATCCAGCGTGTGCAAAGCAATACACAAATTGGGCAAAAACAACTGCAAGAAAATCCAAGCCGTTTAATGAATATTCGCTTATATCGCGCAATTTACGGACAACATGCCTATTCAGAACCCATTACAGGCACCAATGGCAGCATCAAACGGATTCAACCAAAGCACTTACAACAATTTAGAGATCAGTTTCTGGTCGCGCAAAATATGAACATTGCCATTACAGGCAAATTAACCTTAAAAGAAGCAGAAAAACTTGCCAATACCATCAGCGCACATATTGCCCAAGGTGTTGCAGCAACAGCTTTGCCACAGCCTACACCTGCAACACGTTTCAACATCCAGCATATTCCCTACCGGTCACAACAGGCGCATGTCAGTATTGCACAACTTGCGACTACACGGGATGATCCTGACTATTTGGCTTTAGAAATTGCCAATAAAATGCTGGGCGGCAGCAGTTTCAATTCAATTTTGATGAAAGAATTACGAGTAAAACGTGGCTACACTTACGGTGTTAGCAGTTCGTTTCGTTTTACCCAAGCAGCGGGTTTGTTTAGCTTAGGCTATTCTACGCGCCAAGATCAGTTACTCGATAGTATTCAAGTCGCTCACCAGAGCTTAATTCAGTTTGTACAACAACCTATGAATTTAGAACAATTAAAAGAAACCAAAGCAGGTTTAATTCGTGCATTTCCGAATCAATACAGCAGCAATGCCAGTATTAATGCCCAGCTTGGGCACATCGGTTTTTATCGACTTCCTGCAAATTATTTAAGTGATTATGCAGAACGAGTGGAAAAAGTTACCGCTGAAGATGTGCAACGTGCAATTCGCAAACATTTGCATCCTGATCGTTTAACTTTAGTAATTGTGAGCGAACATTTAGATAAAGCCGCATTGGTAAAAATGCTGCAGGACAATTTACTCGCACCAACATCTTTAACACCGACACCGCACAATATGAATAACATGCCAACAGAAAAAATTACTCTTGCACCAAGGCAGGAAGTTGTTGAGCCCGATCTTGCTCCATTTGATGTGCCTGCATCAACTTTAAATAATGCACATAACGAATCGGACGTTGATTGAGTAAATGAACTGCCATGTCTTGGGTATTGGCATACATAGATTGTTGTGACAAACGCTCAACATTTTGAAATTGTTGCACCCCAACTGGGCGATAAAGCGCAACACTTGCTAAAGTTAAAATAATAAAAATGATACTCAGCACAACAATATTATAAATTTGCTCGAGTTTCAGTTGAGAAATAAATTGAATCGTTTTTTGAATTGCGTTGTGCATGACCTACCTCTAATCGCCTTAGTGTAGGATGCCCTTGTGAGATGTACAAGTTAAACAGCTCAATTTTACTGTATCGTCACAGTAAAAATTGAGCCTTTTTCTACAAATTCTACAAAGGATTTAGCTTTAGCCAATCGTGCCACGAATTACCGCAAAGTATAAAACCAATGCAATGACTGCAAGCACCAAGAAAATAGCAAATACACTGACACCGCCCTCTGCTTCGGCAGGATGCAGTTCATCTTCATCGGCAATACGGAGTAATTCACCATCATAATTACGATAAAACTCTATACGATCGCTTCGCTCTAAAGTTTTAGCAAAGTCAGCCACACGTTTACGTTGCGCCAAGCAGTATTCACCTAAATGAACATCTCGACGGAAAATTACCTCATCTAGTTTTTTACGGTGATGATGTGCCAACTCAATAATTTGAGAAGTCAATGGAGGTACATCAAAAGCACATCCGTCTACGGATCTTGTCATGTTGTTCTCCTTTTTTATCATGCTTAGAGCTTTAGTTTAATCAAAATTAAACTTGTTCAATGTTTAATCATGTAAACTTGAAATATGCTCATTAACCCCGATAATTATTTGACAATTCAATCAAATTGTAATATTAGTTTAACAATAAAGCGTTAAATTGATATGAAGCCTAAAAGGTAGGCTTAAATAAGTAATCATAATTACAATAAGGAGTTTAATATGATTCAAACGATCTCTCACCATGACTTAGAGCATGTTTATGCAAATGCAGTAAACACGATTCATTCACAAATGAACTTCCAAGACGCGGTAAAACAACTCGAAGAAGCTGCACGTGCAGGACATGGTAAAGCGGCAATGTTCTTAGCAGAACTGTATTATCAAGGTTTCCGCGTAGAACGTGATTCATTGAAAGCGCAATACTGGCAAAACATGGCCACCATGCAAGCATAATAAAACGTCACTTAGGTGGCGTTTTTTTTGACCCTTTTTTTAGATGCTCCAACCATAAATACATATTTGTTTACGATTTTAAGCAAAGCTTAAACGGTATATTCATCAATTCTTTTTACAATATAGCCAAATTTTACAACCTTGCTTGATTATGAATCAGATTAACCAACTCCACCCTTTACCAAAGGATTTTCTGCTTAAAGTTACACTATTAAAATCAATGATGTACTGCGGTGTACTTTGGGGTTTATTCCATCAAGGTTGGGCAATGAGTTCAGATCACGATGATTATATTTTCCCTTTTTGGTTAAATGCGGTACAAGCGCATAAATATGCTGCTAAACACTGGCCACAATATAGTCCTCGTAAAATTTCCGCGCAGGATTTTGAAACTTTTTTATTACCAACGCTCACCCGTTTAAATGTCACGCCAACCTTGTTTGGTTCGTCAAGTCAAAAAATTAAACTGACCACTTCACAAATGAAGCATTTCTTTTTTAATGAACCTGCGTTAAATATTGCTTAAATAAAAACTGAATAGAATTGACGTAAAAATCAACAATCGTGACTCTAAAGTATTTGCAATTTTTACAATTCACGTTACTTTAAAAGTCAAACAATAAACAACAAATCAGGACACAGAATATGACCAAGGTAACTCACGTTTTACAAGATAAAGCACATCACGAAATTTACACAATTCGCCCAGAAGCAACGGTTTTAGAAGCAATTAGTTTAATGGCTGAAAAAGGCATTGGTGCGTTGGTGGTTACCGATCAAAACAATCATGTGGTTGGTATTCTGTCTGAGCGTGATTACACCCGTAAAGTTATTTTGATGGAACGAACTTCTAAAAGCACAACGGTTAGTGAAATTATGACTGCTAAAGTACTGACCGTGACCAAAAACACCAGTGTGAAAGAATGCTTAAACTTAATTACTGACCATCATTTACGTCACTTACCTGTACTTGAAGGTGAGCAGTTGGTAGGTTTAGTGTCGATTGGTGACTTGGTGAAAGCGACTATGGATGATCAGCGCAAACTGATCGAGCAGTTACAACAATATATTGCAAGCTAAGACACTGTTTTATAAAACCTGCCAAATATAAAGTAAAGATAAAAAAACCGCCTAAACTTACACATTTAGGCGGTTTTTCATATTCAGTAGAATTAATTCAAACCTAATTTTTCTGCTACATAGTCTGAATCTTTATCACCACGACCTGAAAGATTAACCACAATTTTCACGTTTTTTGCCATTTTTGGTGCTTCACGTAATGCCCACGCCACCGCATGTGAGCTTTCCAAAGCAGGTACAATACCCTCTACACGTGACAACGTCATAAAGGCATCTAAACATTCTTGGTCAGTTGCCGTTGAATACTCCACGCGACCAATGTCTTTTAAGAAGCTATGTTGCGGCCCCACACCCGGATAATCCAAACCTGAAGCAATTGAATGTACTGGCAATGGCTCGCCTTGTTCATCTTCAAGCACATAACACGCCATACCGTGTAATTGACCCGGTTTACCCAAAGTTAAGGTTGCAGAGTGCTGATCTGTATCTAAACCATGACCTGCAGGTTCTACACCCACAAGCTTAACTTCTGGGTCATTTAAGAATGCGGTAAATGCACCCACTGCGTTTGAACCACCGCCCACACATGCCACGATATAATCTGGATTTACTCCAAAGCGTTCTTGGCTTTGCATTTTAATTTCATCGCCAATAATTGCTTGGAAATCACGTACCATTTTTGGAAATGGGTGTGGGCCAACCACCGAACCAATTGCATAAATATAATTTTTCGGGTCTTTTAAGTATTCTTCAAAAGCGCTGTCCACTGCATCTTTTAAAGTGGCTGTACCGCGGGTCACTGAAATCAGGTTGGCACCTAGAATTTTCATTTTCACCACATTCGGGTGTTCTTTTTCAATATCCACCTGTCCCATGTGAATTTCACACGGAATTCCCACTAGCGCACATGCCGTCGCCAAGGCTACCCCGTGCTGTCCCGCACCAGTTTCTGCAATGACTTTGGTTTTACCCATATATTTGGCTAGTAATGCCTCGCCTAAACAGTGGTTAATTTTATGTGCACCAGTATGGTTTAAATCTTCACGTTTCAAATAAATTTGCGCACCACCCAACTGTTCAGATAAACGCTTTGCATGAAACAAAGGACTCGGGCGCCCTACATAATTTGCAAATAAATCTTTTAATTCATTTTGAAATTCTGCTGTATGACGAATTTCTTCATAAGCAAGGTTAATTTCATCCATGGCTTCTTTTAAATGCGGTGGAATAAACTGCCCGCCATATTGTCCGAAAAAACCTTCTTCATTCGGTAATGCGATGCCATTAATTTGATGTTCCATCTCGATCCCCTCAAATTGAAATTCACGTTGCTTATCGTATTGCTATTTCATCAATATGCATGCAATAACTGATATTGATAAAAAATTAATGGAAAAAATGGCGCTTATCGCGCCAAATATTTCGTCATATCTTCAATGCCTTTTAAAGTCATTGGGTACATATGATTTTCAAAAATTTGTCGAATTAAACCAATGGTATGTGTGTAATGCCAATAGCCTTCCTGTTCAGGATTCAGCCATGCGGTTTTTTCAAAATGCTGACGCAGACGTTGTAACCAAACTTGCCCTGCCTCATCATTCATATATTCTACCGAACCACCAATCGAATTCAGCTCATAAGGTGCCATACTCGCATCACCGACCACAATTACCCGATAGTCGCGTCCATAGGTATTAAATAAATCCCATGTATTCATGCGGGTACTGCTACGGCGTAAATTATCTTTCCAAACATAGTCGTATAAACAGTTATGGAAATAAAAATATTCGAGAGTTTTAAACTCAGTTTTAGCCGCACTAAACAGTTTTTCACATTGTGCGATGTGTGCATCCATCGAGCCGCCCACATCAAACAGCATCAACACTTTGACGCGATTACGACGTTCTGGCACCAATTGCACATCTAAAATGCCCTGTTTGGCCGTTTCGCGGATAGTGCCATCAATATCCAGTTCTTCGGCAGCACCTTGACGGGCAAATTTACGCAAACGACGCAGTGCCAATTGCATTTGTCGTGTACCTAAAATCTGCTCATCGTCTAAATTTCGATACTGACGCTGCTCCCAGACTTTAACAGCTGAACGCTTACGTCCAGGCCCACCAATGCGTACACCTTCAGGATGATCACCAAAAGCACCAAACGGTGATGTACCGCCCGTACCAATCATACGGTTGCCACCCTGATGCTTTTTATGCTGCTCGCGTAAACGCTCTTCCAGCATTTTCATCAATTCTTCTAAAGAACCTGCTTTTTTCAGCTCTTCGCGTTGTTCTGGCGTGAGATGTTTTCCTAATAGTTCTAAGTCGAACCAGTCTTTAGGCAATTGATGAACTTGCTGCAGTAAATCATCTAAATCAAAAGTGGAAATGCCATCAAAATAATCTTTCATGGCACGGTCAAACTTGTCAAAAAAACGCTCATCTTTGACCATGACGGTTTTAACAAGTTGATAGAATTCATCTTGATCTGCAAAAACCAGACCCGATGCCACCGCCTGATTTAAGTCAATCAATTCACGTGTGGTGACAGGTACACCGTAACGTCGCAAGGTATAAAACAAGCGCACGAACATGGCGTTGTCCTCCCTTAACGGCGCGACATAAAGGCTAAACGCTCAAGCAATTGCACATCTTGTTCATTTTTGATTAATGCACCGTATAAAGGCGGAATGGCTTTGCTTTTATCGCTATTACGCAAAATATCTTCCGGCATGTCATCTGCCATCAATAGGCTTAACCAATCAATTAATTCAGACGTAGATGGTGGTTTTTTTAAGCCCGGAACTTGGCGCAATTTAAAGAAAACTTGTAAAGCTTCTGAAACCAATGTGCTTGAAATATTCGGGAAATGCACATCGATAATATCGCGCATGGTCGCTTCATCTGGGAAATCAATATAATGGAAGAAACAACGACGTAAAAAAGCGTCTGGCAGCTCTTTTTCATTATTTGATGTGATGATCACGATTGGACGTTGTGTTGCCGTAATGGTTTCGCCTGTTTCATAAACATAAAACGACATTTTATCAAGTTCATGTAGCAGGTCATTTGGGAATTCAATATCTGCCTTGTCAATTTCATCAATCAACAACACACAGCGTTCTTCGCTGGTAAATGCTTCCCACAATTTCCCAGGTTTAATATAGTTTTTAACGTCATACACACGGTCATCGCCCAGTTGGCTGTCACGCAAACGCGACACTGCATCATATTCATATAAACCTTGCTGCGCTTTGGTGGTCGATTTAATGTGCCATGTAATCAACTTTAAACCCAAACTTTTAGCAACTTGCTCTGCCAATAAGGTTTTACCTGTACCTGGCTCACCTTTCACCAAAAGCGGTTTTTGCAAAGCACGAGCGGCTTTCACCGCAAGTTTTAAACTATCAGTCGCAATGTACTGATCTGTACCCGAAAATTGTTGCGCATCAACAGACATGATTTTACCTTAATTGTTTTAGTTACAGTGGTGAGGTATTTTTCTTGGCTTTATAAGTCGTTTGTTTAAGACAGTATCTTGACCAGAAATAACCGATCAATAAGCCAAGACCGATCACAAATAAAATGGCAGATAAATTAGACCAAACCAATGGGGTTTCTTTGGTTAAAACACCAAAAAGAAGTCCAAAGATGGCTGGGGCAAGTGCTGCATTGCTGCCTTCTGATACTGTTGGGGTAAGTAAAATTGCAAACAGCACAATCCAAGTGATACCACCTAACGGATTGGGCAAGCGTTTGGCAATTTCGTACCAGCACCATAAAATAATGGCACTCCCCAACAAATAAACAGAAACAGCAATTGCAGTTTCAGGAATTGAATCCAATCCAGTCATCACACTATTCATTTCTCAACTCCTGAATAAAGCTTAAGCACCACGTAAACCTTCTGGTTCAACGGCATTTGGGTTAATTAAGCCTTCTGGTGGCACTTGAATAAAGAAGCCACGTGTTTGAATAGAATCCATGACATGCAAAACATTCACACGTGCCAACTTACGGCTTTCAGACAGTTGCAAATCCATTACAAATGTCGCACGACCAAATGCAACTCGCATTGGCTCAGGTAAAACCTCTAGCGGGTTAAACGCTTCTGCTTGATCTTCAGTTTGCTCAGGACGGGCGATGTATAAATACATCTCATCTTTTTTGCTCGATTTATAAATTGAACAGTGCATAAACAACAAAACTCTAAAAACTCAGGCAAAGGATACAACAAAAAAAACCGAGATACATTAACCATTATTAACGCATTGGTCTATGTTTACACTCAAACAAAGAATGGCGTGAAAATTCATCCATTTTCAGGTGAAAAACGGCTTTATTTAAAATGTGGATCGGTTTGATTTATTCAGCAACTTTCATCTGACCAGACAAATAACGCTCGTCGGCATGTAAAACTTCAATTAAAGGCTTGGTGAGTAATTCATAACGCCAACCTAACAAATAGTTAGGCAAATCTTGCTCATCGTTATGAAATACCACATGCTGATAAAGCGCATTGAGCCATTTTTTACGCAGCAAAACTTCTTTTGGAATTTGAGTTTCCTGTACGGCACGTTGAATCACCTGTTCTACATTTTCGCCCACTTCTTTTGAAGAATGACGAATTGGTCGCGCCATACGTAATGGCCATTGTGATTGATCAGGCAAATATTTAATTAAATCTAA
Source organism: Acinetobacter sp. YH12099 (assembly GCF_013419195.1). NCBI lineage: Bacteria > Pseudomonadati > Pseudomonadota > Gammaproteobacteria > Moraxellales > Moraxellaceae > Acinetobacter > Acinetobacter sp. YH12099. Next base: position 14,282 of record NZ_VPAP01000019.1, read on the forward strand.
AATAGTTTTGCCATGTTCACGCACAATATGCGCACGTAAATCTTTAATAGTACTGAGCTGGAACTGATTTTTAGGATTTTTCTCGACCAAGTCCAGCATAGTAGAATTACGCAAAATAAAACTACGTGGTTGGTTTAAGGCTTTTACCATTTGCTCACGCCAAACGGCCAATTGTTGCAATTGCATGAGTTGACGGCGTGAATGACGATAGTTGCCCACATCCTGATACAACAACTCTAAAGGTGTTTCTTCACCAATTTCCTGAGTTAAATTGCGGCAATCTTCTTGTGCAAAATCCAGTAAATAATTTTGTTTTAAGTCGGTTTGTACCTTATCTGCCAATTGCATTAGATACAGCACATCATTGGCAGCATAATTTAACTGCTCATCGGACAACGGACGTGCAAGCCAGTCTGAGCGAGTTTGCCCTTTATCAATATCGACATTGAGCATGGTTTTTAAAGCGTTTTGATAACTGACTTGTAAACCATGCCCTAAAAATGACATGCCAACTTGGGTATCAAACACGTTATCTAAGTTTTTTTGCTGCGCATAATGATAAATTAAATCAATATCTTCACCGCAGGCATGAAAAATATTTTGCTGCGCTTGAAACAGTTTTTCCCAAAATGCACTTAAATTTAAAGAAGTGCCATCTAACAAATAGACCTGATCATTCACATTAATTTGGAATACACCCAATTTTGGCCATAAAGTATCGACCTTAATAAACTCGGTATCTAAACCATAGATGCTGTTTTGACTCATTAATGCCAAGACATTTTCAAAGTCTTTTTGTTGGTGAATAAATTGGAACATAGCGACCAGATAGACTGCACTCTCTAGAGTTTCATTTTAAACATTAAATAGCGTTTAGCTATAAAAATATAATCGGTATTTTACTTTTTTATCTTATTTTTAAGTCAATGCAGATATTTTCTAGTTTTTTTTATCGTTTTTTTATCTTAATTTGAGTTTTTATTCTATATTAATTCAAGCAAACACTTTAAATGATCATTCACATGAAATAAGCACCAAGATGCTTATTTCATTCGCATCCGATTATGCACGGCTTGACTTAGAGTATGACTATCGACATATTCAAGCTCGCCACCTTGCGGTACGCCTTGTGCAATCCGCGTCATCTGCACAGGTAAATGCTTTGTGGCTTCGACCAAATAGTGCGCCGTTGCCTGACCTTCCACAGTTGCATTGGTGGCTAAAATCACTTCGGTGATATTGCCATCACTCAAACGCTGTACCAAGTACGGAATGCCAATTTCATCTGGGCCAATACCATCTAAAGGCGATAAATGCCCACCCAAGACATGGTATTTGCCACGAAAACTACCGCTTTGCTCAATGGCCATCACATCGGCCGGAGATTCCACAACACACAGCAAATGTGCATCCCGATCATGTGAGGCACAAATATTGCAAACTTCATCTTCAGTTAATGAATGGCAAATCGAACATTCGTGAATATAGCTGGTGGCTTCATTCAAAGCATGAGCCAAACCGACTGCACCTTCTCTATTTTTCATAATCAGGTGCAATGCCATGCGTTGAGCCGATTTAGGCCCAACACTTGGCAAAATGCGTAGCGCTTGTACCAGTTGATCAAAACGATCACTAAACATACGCCGTTCCTTAGAATAAACCTGCCAAGCCTGGTGGCAAGCCCATACCAGAGTTTGCAGACTTCATTTTCTCTTCAGAAATTGCTTCAGCCTGACGTGCTGCGTCATTCATTGCAGCTGCAATCAAATCTTCAATCATGTCTGCATCGTCTTGCAACAATTCAGGATTAATTTCGATACGTTTCACTACATTACGGCAAGTCATAGTCACTTTCACTAAACCACCACCCGCTTCTGCATGCACTTCAGTTTGCGCAAGTTCTTCTTTGGCTTTTTTAATGTTGTTTTCCACTTCTTTTTGCATGCGCTGAGCTTGCTGCATCAACATATTAATGTTCATAAAAATCTCCGAACAAATGATCTATCGTTTTAAATAAGGTCTAAACCGCGCTCGATGTCGCGAATAATATCATCAATATCTTCCAAGCCAACAGAAACACGAATTAAACCTTCACTGATGCCTGCTGCATGTTTGGCTTCTGGGCTCATACGGCCATGCGATGTTGTTGCAGGATGAGTAATAGTCGACTTTACGTCACCCAAGTTACTGGTAATCGACAAAAAGCGTGTATTATCAATTACAGTCCAAGCGCCTTCACGCTCACCTTTCACTACAAACGATACAACACCCCCAAAACCAGACTGTTGCTTTTTCGCAAGTTCATGCCCTACGTGATGTGGCAGTCCCGCATAATACACTTTTTCGACTTTTGGATGTGCATCTAGCCACTCTGCAAGTTTTTGTGCGCTGGCACAATGCGCTTTCATACGCAGGCTTAATGTTTCCAAGCCTTTTAAGAAAATCCATGCATTAAACGGACTTAATGAATTGCCCAAGGTACGAATAACGCTGTTGATTTCTTCGACCAACTTGTCTTTACCAACAACCGCACCACCCAAAGCACGCCCCTGACCATCAATATATTTGGTTGATGAGTAGATAATTAGGTCAGCACCAAATTTAATTGGTTGTTGTAAAACTGGGGTACAGAAGGTGTTATCAACTGCAAATAAAGCATTATTTGCATGTGCAATATCGGCAATGGCTTGTAAATCGCCTACTTGTGCCAATGGATTTGATGGTGTTTCAATAAATAACAAACGCGTATTTGGACGAATCGCTTGCTTCCAACTGTCTAAATCTTCTAAATCAACAAAAGTGACATCGACACCAAACTTCATCACGTATTTTTCAAATAGTGAAATGATCGAGCCAAATACAGCACGTGAACAGACTACATGATCACCCGCTTTAAGATAAGCCAAAGTGATCGCATGAACGGCCGCCATACCCGAACTTGTCGCAACCGCACGTTCTGCACCATCTAATACTGCCAAGCGTTTTTCAAAAGCCTGTACAGTTGGATTGGTATAACGTGAATAGGTATTGCCTTCAATTTCACCTGAGAATTTTGCAGCTGCATCGGCAGCATTTTCACAAACAAATGATGAAGTCAGGAAAATTGGCTCACTGTGTTCGCCTTCAATTGTACGGTTGTGTCCGGTACGAATTGCCAAAGTATCTAATTGATATTCAATGTCGTCGTGTTGACTCATCTTTACTGCTCAGCCCTAAACTTAGTCCTAAGACCTGTTTGTTAAATAATTGCCAACATTTTGAGCGCCAAGCGCATTTAAGGTCAAGGTAAAATGTATAAATATCGCTTAGACTTCATTCAAATCGGCGCCACGTGTGATGGAACACCTCATGAATCAGCTACAAAGAAAATTTAATCCGCACCGAAAAAAGCTTAAAAACCTCAGCACTCGCTTATTTAAAAGCCGTGATTTGATCTTATCTCAGACCACGCCATACGACATCGTGGCACGTTATAAGTATGCGCAGATTCGCTATTACGCTTCGCCAGATAAGCAATATAAAGAGCCGCTGGTTTTTGTTGCGCCTTTAGCAATTACCATGTCGATTTATGACTTATATCCTTATCGCTCTTTAGTGAAACATTTTCAGCATAGCGGTTTTGATGTGTATTTGGTTGATTGGGGACAATTGACCTATCAACATTGTCATTTAAATTTTATGGCTTTTATTCAGGATGCAATCCCTAATTGTATTCAACTCATTTTACAACACGCCAAAGTCGAACAAATTTCACTACATGGTTGGAGTATGGCGGGTATTTTTGCCATGCTTTATACCGCCGACCAACAAACAACTCATATTAAAAACTTGATGGTTTTGGGTAGCCCTGTAGATAGCTATGCTTCGGGGCGGGTTGGTAAACTCTTTCAACTGACCAATCAACTGATTTCTAAATATCCCAAATTGCAACATGCCTTTTATTCAGGAAAAATTCCAAAGCATTTAATTCATACACCGGGTTTAATCAATGCGATTGGTTTTAAGATTTTAGACCCTAGAGCATGGCTGGAAAGCAATAAACAGATGCTGTCGAATCTGCACGACTTACAAACCTTGCATGAAAACGCAACTTTAGCCAATTTTTTAAATAATATGATTGATTATCCGGGTGGGATTAATCAGGACATGGTATTGAATGTATGGCTGCAAAACCCACTCAAACAAGGTCATATTCAACTCAAACAACATCAGATAGACCTTAAAAATATTCATTGTTCACTTTTGGTCGGTGCGGGTGATAGCGATCAAATTGTCACTGCTGAAGCTGCTCAACCTTTATGTGAATTGACAAGTAGTACCGATGTCACGTTTACTCTTATTCCAGGTGGACATTTGGGTTTAATGTCCAGTCAAAAAAGTGCCAATGAATTCTGGCCTAAACTGACCACTTGGTTAGAACAACGATCTAGCAAAATTGCATAAAGAGAGCAAAAACATGATTCAATCTGTTGCATTTATTGGCTTAGGCGCAATGGGCTACCGCATGGCAGCCCATTTACCTAAACATTTTGATACGGTCTATGTCTGGAATCGTAACTTTGCCAAAGCCGAGCAACATGCTGCTGAATATGGCACACAAGCGGTTGAATTGGCTCAAGCGGTGCAAGCAGATATTATTTTTTCTTGCTTGCCTACCAGTACCGAAGTTGAAAACCTGATTGCACAAGTTCCGCTGAAAGCAGGTTCAGTCTGGGTCGATTGCACCAGTGGCGTACCCGAAAGTGCTAAAAAATTGGTACAACAACTTGAAACACAACAGATCGACTTTTTAGATGCACCTGTAAGTGGACAAACGATTGGTGCAGAAAATGCCACCTTAACAGTCATGATTGGTGGTAAAGCAACTGCTTTTGAAAAAGCCTTACCTGCAATTCAGGCTTTTGGTAAAGTGATTCAGCATGTGGGGGAACCCGGTGCTGGCTTTGCCGTAAAAGCGGTGAACAATATGTTAATGGCAGTAAGTTTGTGTGCTGCAGCTGAAGGCTTTACCACCTTAAAAGCGCATGGCGTAAACTTAAATCAGGCCTTGCAATGCATTAATGCTTCGAGCGGTAAAAGCGCAGTAACGGAAATGATTTTGCCGCAGCGAGTACTGAACCGTGCTTTTCCAAAGACTTTTGCTCTGCCTTTACTGGCCAAAGACACAGGAATCGCATTGGATTTAGTCCGTGAAGCAGCTTTGCCTGCACCTGTATTGGCTTTAACCCAAAGCCTGATTCAGGCAGCGAATTTAACCGCAGAAAAAGACAGTGATTTTTCCACTGCTGTGAAAATGTATGAATTATGGAGTAATATTACCCTAGAGTAAGAACTCGCCATTGAATATACAGCCATAAACCCAATAATGTGTATCAAGTGGCTAGTCACACCATCATTAAGTAGAGGAAACTCTTATGAACAAGTTTAGCATTGCCGTATTTGCAAGCCTTGCAACTTTAATTGGGGCAAGTTCAACTACTTTTGCATCTGAACAAGAATGTCAGAAACTGAAAAATGACCACGATGTTATTTATGCATCTAAAGGGTTCTGCTTCAAAGACCCAGAAGCTAAAGCACGTTTTGGTAATGACAACTGCTATACAACCAAACCTAAGTTTTCTGAAAAAGAACAACAACGTCTTGACGCAATCAAAGAACGTCAAAAAGAACTGAACTGTAAATAACCGTTCTGAAATATCAAAGCTGAATTTAAGGAATCATAATGGCTTACGATGATCAAAATATTTTTGCAAGAATTCTACGTGGCGAACTTCCTGCAATTAAAGTGTATGAAGATGACCAAGTGCTTGCGTTTATGGACATCATGCCGCAAGCCGATGGTCACACTCTCGTGATTCCTAAAACACCTGCAGTAACTTTATTGGATTTACCTGCAGATGCAGCAGCATATACCATTCAAATTGTGCAAAAAATTGCAAAAGCAATGCAGCAAGCTTTGGGTGTAGATGGTATCGTGTTAATGCAATTGTCAGGTACAAGCGCAGGTCAAACTGTCCCCCACGTGCATTTTCACTTAATTCCGACGTCGGTACATCAGCTTGGGAAACATGCTGCACAAATGGGCGATCAAGAAAAAATTAAAGCCCAAGCAGAAAAAATTAAAGCAGCGCTTTAAAAATTTCAAAAATGTCATACAAAATGAATGGAGCAGCTGCTCCATTTTTTTCGTCTCAAGCTTTGACTCTGCATGTTTTAAAGTTGTTTATGACAATAACATGTCAATCGGCTTACAATTAAGTTATTCATTTCATATATTTTTTTAAAATTTAAAACTCAGTCATTAAAAAAATGCGAATAAAAGTAAGTTTTTGATCTAATTTGTTCTTTTTAATAATTTAGAAATATTTCCTTAATATTACTGTCGCATTTGTAAGGAATACTTAGCACCAATAGAGAACAGCGGTAGATCAACTCTACTTCTGAACAATGTTTAGGACTAAAAACAATAGTCTGTATTGGAGCTACACATGAAAAAAACGCTTTGCGCATTAGCAGTTGGGGCAACCTTCTTAACACCAGCATTAGCTATGGCTGCTGATGTTAAAGTTTATGGTCGTGCACACGTATCTTTAGACTATCTTGATGATGGTAAAGACTATAACGAAGTTGGTCTTTCTTCAAACTCATCACGTTTAGGCTTTAAAGCTGAACAAAAATTAGAAAATGGCATGACTGTTTTCGGTCAAATCGAGCAAGAAATTAACTTTGCTAGCGGCTCTGCAAATGATGATTTAGAGTTTGCTACGCGCGATACTTTTGTTGGTTTAAAAGGTGATTTTGGTCAAGCGCGTGTAGGTCGTTTTGACAGCCCATTTAAAGCTGCACGTGGTCCAGTCAACTTCTTTGGTGACATGGTGGGTGACATCCGTAACGTAACCCGTGCGGGTAATTTACGTTTTGATGAGCGTAATGCCAATACGATTGAATATCAAACTCCTAAATTTGGTGGCGGCTTTAACGTAACTGGTGCTTTATCACTACACGAACAAAACAGCCCTGATGCTGCAAAAGATAAAGATAAAGCTTACGACTTAGCTTTAACTTATAAAGAAGGTAACGTAGACTTTGCAGCAGCTTATGAGCACTATGAAGAAGAAGCAAGCCGCGGTGAACGTGATGGCTTCCGTGTTGCAGCTGCCTATAAAATCACACCTGAATTTAACTTAGGTGCTTTATACCAGTATTTAACACATGACAATGATACTGCAAACCCAGATGTGCAAGTATTTGGTGTAGCGGCTGACTATAAAGTTGCACCGAAAACTTATGTACGTGGTCAAGTCTTCCACCGTGACGTAGATGCTGATGATGCAAACGCAACATTAGTAGCAGTAGGTGTTGAGCACCGTTTAGACAAGGCAGTGCGCGTATATGCTAACCTTGCAACAATGCTTAATGACACTAAATCTAACCTAACACCATGGTCACAAGGTCGCTCTAACAGCGTTGCTGGTGTGGCTGACGAAGATGCCTTAGGTCTTTCTTTAGGTTTCCGTTACGACTTCTAAGTCTAAACCACACTTAAAACATAAAAACACGCTTCGGCGTGTTTTTTTAATGCATGCTTAAAAAACCAAATAAAACAAAGCCAGCAAATGTGCTGGCTTTGTTTATTAAAGTCAGTTTTACCAAGCTGAATTTTTCAATATTAACGTTTTAAAAACCCAGACACTAAATTCATCACTTGCTGAATATCGTCATTGGCTTCTTGCTTACTCGTTTGCTCACCTTGTGGTGTCAATGAATCAATAATTTGCGGCAATACTGCAGAAATCGCATTATAAATATCTTGCTTTGGCGCCTGAGTTTGCTGTGCAACCTGCTCTACATCGGCATCATCAAATAAACTTTGAACTTGTTCAGCACCTACATGCGCATTTTCACCTGGGCCTGTAGACACCCAATCCTCCACCTGACTGGTTAAGCCTTGTCCTTTTAGTTTATCCAAAGCACCTTGTAAACCACCCTGTTTTTGAATCCATGCCAACACCAAAGGCAAGACTGCAATCAATAAACTTTGTGTACCTGAAGCACCTGTAGCAGAACGCTGTTGTTGCCCACCCAACTGACCAAGCACCGAACCAAGAATTCCACCCAAGCCACCTTGCGCAGATTGTTGGTTATTACCACCAAGTTGCCCCAAAACCGAACCTAAAATGCCACCCAATCCACCTTGAGATTGATTAGATTGCTGATTCGCGCCCAATGCCTGCTGTGCTAAAATTTCAACAATATTGCTTAAATTGGTCATTTTATTTTCCTCATAATGCCCTTATGACAGCATACGAAGTTTTGACTGAATTGCGCGCTTGAAATTGTTAAATTTTGCAATATCCCAAATTTATGTGACCAAATTATCACTATCGAGATTTTGTGATTATAATTCAGTACTTACCACCGGAATTTATCCCAATTTTCAGGATTTGCCCAAAACTTAGAGTTAAACCAATCAGGCACGTGCTTATAAGTCAAAATATTAAATTGCCATAAGCACAAATGATGCTGCTCAAAGCGATGTTCAATCAATTGCGTAAAACCAAGCGCTCTAAGCAATTGCTCATCTTCATGCGCAGCAATCACCACAATACGCTTTGCCAATAAGTCACGGAGCTTCACCAAAATTTGTGATGTGTGTTGTGGCGTCTGCAAATCAAAATCAGTAGCATCCAAAAATACAACTGCCAAATCAAAACGTTGGGTAAAAGGCAGATTTAAAAATGCCAATGCGCTAAAATACTGCCATTGGATAGCTGACTGATCATCCGCTTGATTGTTATGCTTCGGGCTTGCTTCAATATTTTGCCCTATACACAATGCAGTAGAAATTGGCTGTTGTTGAGATAAATCATCAATTAATGCTTGAATTAAACGCATTTCAGCCATCACTGCATTCCTTCATTTTCGAGAGAGTATTCTTATGGAACTACAAGGCATTTGCCATAAAATGCACGCAGGTCTTAAGGACCATAGTGTAACTGATGAACAGGTACACAAGGCAAATGTTGAATATAAATTTATTCTAGACCGTGCAGAAATTGACCTGCCTTTTCAGCTTGGGCAAGAACTTGAACTGGAATGGACGGGCAATATTTATTGTGTTTCTTGTGGTGTGAAAACACCAAAATCCTATTCGCAAGGACATTGTTTCAAGTGTTTTAAAACCAAAGCATCTTGCGATATGTGCATCATGAAGCCTGAGACCTGTCACTATCATTTAGGTACCTGTCGTGAAGATAGTTTTGCTCAAGAAGTCTGCTTTCAACCGCACATCGTATATTTAGCCAATTCAAGTGCTTTAAAAGTGGGAATCACCCGTTTAGGTCAAATGCCAACACGTTGGCTAGATCAGGGCGCAACTCAAGCCTTGCCAATTATGAAAGTCGGCTCACGCCGTTTATCTGGGCAATTGGAAGTTATGTTTGGTACACAAGTCGCAGATAAAACCGACTGGCGCAAACTACTCAAAGGCGAAGCAGAGCCGCTAAACCTAATTGAAGTGCGTGAACAACTGATTGAAGAGTTTGCGCCTAAAATTCAGACCATTCGTGATGAGTTTAGTCAAAACCTTGAATTCAACGAAACGGTAGAGCTTTTAGATCAGGAACTTCCGCGTGAATTTGTGTACCCTGTAGAACAGTATCCTGAGAAAATTAAATCGCATAACTTAGATAAAACCCCAATCATTCGCGGCAAACTGCAAGGAATTAAAGGGCAATATTTAATCTTGGATACAGGTGTCATCAACATTCGTAAATACACAGGTTATGAGCTAAAAATTCGCGCTGAATAAATCTTGAAACTGCTTACTTAATCATTTTAGATGCACAAAAAAACCAGCAAATTTGCTGGTTTTTTTGTAGATGTTCATCACTTATTTGATTTTCGCTTTCGATTTCAAATATTGCGTATAGTCATCTAGCTCTTGTTGAGCACGTAATTGTTGATACAACTGCGCTAACTCTTTCAGTTGCTCAGGCGTTAAAGCATTCGATGTAGTATCGTTTACATTTGATACAGCTACCACCACCAATTCATTTGGTATAGATGCTGTTGTTACTGACCACATACCATCTTTAGGCGCAAGCACACTAAATGCAGCACGTTCAATTTCACGCTTTAACAAACCATCTGCACGGGTGAATGTGCCTGCATTTTCAAAACGGATTTGGTTTTTCGCCAAAACGGTCGCTGCAGGTTGAGTTTTAAAGGCATCCAACGCAGCTTGAATATCTTTTTTCGCTGCATCAAAGGCTTTTTTCTCAATCAGTTTAGCTTTTACGCGGGGTGTTGCTTCTTCTAAAGTTTGCACACCTGCGGCATGGTAATTACGCACTTTCACCCATACCACATCGCCATTGGCTAAAGTAATGTTACTCGATGCGTTGCGATCGCCATTTTTCACATCATCATTAAACAATTTAACTTTGACAGATGGCTGGCTTAAAACAGGATGCTGCGCCGCCAAAGTTAAACCATTAACAGATTCGACTTTGGCCGTTTTCACTTCTTCTGCCACAACATCTAAAGCATCACTACTCACCACCAATTCATTTAAGCTGTTGATGGTATCGGTATACGCATTTTCAGTTTTGGCTTTTTGCAACTCTGCCATTAAACGTGCTTTTTGAGTTTCAAACGCAGGGACTTGAACTGTAGCACCTTCTGTTTGAATCACATGATAGCCATATTGAGTTTTAATCGGCTGTGATACTTCACCAGATTTTAAGCTACCCACGGCTTTGTCAAAGGCATCGCCAAATACGCCTGCTTCATAACCTGCAACCTCACCACCTTTGGCTTTAGACTCAGGATCATCCGAATACTTTTGTGCAGCTGCAGTAAAGCTTGTACCTTGCTTAATTTCAGCTGCGGCTTGCTCTGCAAGTTTTTTAGCTGCGGCATCATCACGCGCATCGGTGGTGATTAAAATATGTTTCACTGTCGGTACAGCAGCACCTTTTTGAGTTTCGACAAACTTTTGATAAGCCTGTTGTAACTCTGCGTCAGTGACAGCCGTATTTGCAGGTGCAATATTGGCTGGAGTCACCACAATGTAATCGACATCAACGCTAGCAACCTGTTTAAAGGCATTGGCGTGCTGTTCATAATACGCAGCAATCTCTTGTGCATTTGTGGTGATGTTTTTCTTGTAGTCATCTAACTTAATGCTAGATAAATGCAAAGTACGTTGCTGGGTTTGTAAATTGGCAATTTGCTGAATATCAGACGGGCTAACTAAAGCATAATCGGTAAAGCTAGCACTCAGCATTTTTAACGCATGGTCTTGGCGTAAATTTGCCACAAGCGCCTGATTGGTCATGCCTACAGATTGCAGATAGTTCGCATACAAGCTTTCAGAAAACTTGCCATCTTGTTGGAAATTCGGTTGCTGTGCAATCATTTGTTCAATTTGTGCATCGCTCAAAGAAATCCCTAATTTCTCAGCTTGTTGTAATAACAAGGTACGTGCAACCAACGTATCTTTGGCTTTGTTTTGAATATAATTTTGATTCAATAGTGTTTCATCACCATTGGTATAGGCCAAGTATTGTTCTTTCAAGGAATTGGTCAGATTATCTAATTCTCGTTTTGAAATTTGCTGACCATTGACTGTTTGTGCAGTGTCTTCAGACTGACCTCCACTAAAATATCCTTCAATACCTACAAGTGCTAAAGGGGTCAAGAACAAGACGAGCAAAACTTTGCCCAACCAACCCTTAATAACTTTACGAAAAGATTCCATAAGTATTCCAATATTTTATTTGTGCGAGATTTTAACTGAAAACCCTCAACGAATGAATGCGTTGAAGCCGTTTATTGACATTATTAATAAAAAACGCGCCAATTGGCGCGCTTTCTTGGCATTTTAAAAGATTATGCTACTGAATCTTTTAAACCTTTACCCGCTTTAAAGCTTGGTACTTTGCTTGCTTTAATTTCAAGTGTAGCACCTGTTTGTGGGTTACGACCTGTGCGAGCAGCACGCTCTTTCACATTAAATGTACCAAAACCAACGAGGGTTACAGTATCACCCGCTTTAAGCGCTTCAGTAATAGAAGCAATTGTTGCGTCTAAGGCCTTACCTGCATCAGTCTTAGACAATCCCCCTTTCTCTGCAATTGCATCGATTAATTCTGATTTATTCATGAAAATTACGTCCTCTTAATATCGTTTATTTAAGGTCCAGAGATTTAATTTAAATTACCGTAACGCCTTTATAGCAATGCTTTGAGGGTAAAAGCAATACTCCCTGCACGCTTTTATGCAAAATAAATGGTAAAAACGATGGAACTGTTAGCCTCTATTCAGTTTTGCCCTAAAATACCCGATGTATAATAAAGCAACATCAAGCCCCCTTTCCACAGAATTACTTTTTCGCGACATCTTCTTTTAATTGTTTATTTTCTTCAATCAACGCATCGACTTTGGCATGTAATTGCAGTACCAATTGCTCCAAATGTTGTAGGTCTTTTGCTGTCACCAAGCCAATTCTATTTAAAGAATGATTGACGCTATGGTCAATTAAACGCTCAACTTTATCTTTAGTATCAATGACCGACTCTTTGGCTTTTTCAGACACTTTTTCAACTGTTTGATCGGCAATTTCTGTAGTTTTAGATTCTAATTCCTCACCCACCTTGACCAGAGAGTCAAACAATTTATTGCCTTCTTCTTCTGCGCGTGAAAATGCACCTAAACCTGCTAGCCAAATTTGCTTGGTATATTTACGAAAATCGAGTGATGATTTACGTCCTGAGCGTAATTTATCTTTATTTTTCAATGTGGTTTCTGATTCAAGCAAATGCTCTTCTACGCTATCCGTCGTTTTTTCCATGAACCTCTCTCCTGCTTATTTTATGCGCACATAAATGTAATAAACCTACAAAATGCTTTCATAATAGCAAATTAAATACTTGATCGTTTTGCTAAACTGTTCTACAAAGCAAGATTATTCGCTGCGCTTCTTAGAATGTATTCTCAACGAAGCGCAAAACAAGGAATTCAACTTTAGATTTAGGGACTTGATTTTATGAGTGATTCGCAACAAAGACAAAGTAATCCACATTTGTTGCTGACCATGCTCATGATTGTGCTGGAAACAATTTTTAGCTTTATTCTAAGACATGATCGTGTGGTCGCTTTGCAGGCTAAAAAGTTTGTCGACCAGAAAATCACCATTAAAATTAATAGCTATATTCCTTATTTCGACATTTACGTGGAATTCAATCCAAACGGCATCTTATTTGACAGCAAAGCACCTGAACAAGCTGTCGATTTAGATGTGCGCACCAGCCTCATAGATTTATTTAAAATCTTTATTTTAGGTAATCGTCGCAGTATTAAACACATGCGTATAGATGGTGACATTACCCTTAAAGATGAGTTTCGTGATCTAATTTTGCATTTTAGTGCACCCAAAGTTTTAGCTGACTGGAAACAATGGCTGAAAGAAGCACCGCAAGAACAAGAAGTGATTGGTTCTAAAAAGCGCATTGCCCCACTTTTAGACAAAATTGATGAACAACGCTCTAAGATCAACACCCTACAAGTTGAGCTTAAACAGCATAAAAACCGTATTCGTCGGATTGAACGTCGTCAAAAGCGCATTAACATCGTCTTTGGTGTAATAACAGTACTATTAATTACGTTATTAGTGTATAATTTATGGATCGTTTAAACGCATTAAAATATCAAGAAAAACAGCGTAAATCCTCGCGTACAATATCACAATAAAATACTTGACTAATTTAGTCGGGATTCATAGAATACCCATATCTAGTCTAATCATGTGTATCGAATCATGCGCTTAACAACTCGCGGTCGCTACGCAGTGACTGCTCTACTTGATTTAGCTTTGCAGCCAACTGAACAAACGATCACGCTTGCTGAAATTGCAGCCCGTCAAACTATTTCTGTTGCTTATCTTGAGCAGTTATTCGCAAAACTTAAGCGCCACGGCTTAGTGTCTAGTGTTCGCGGTGCTAACGGTGGTTACCATTTAGCACGTAGTGCAAATGAAATCACTGTGCTAGAAATCATTGAAGCCGTAAACGAAACTGTTGATGCAACCCGTTGCGACCATAAAGGCAACTGTCAAAATGGTGCAATGTGTTTGACTCACCATTTATGGCAGGAACTCTCCCATCATATTGCCGACTATCTCGCTAAAATCTCACTTGCTGACTTAGTTGCGCGTGACAACGTACAAACTGTTGCCATTCGCCAGAACACAGCACCGTTTGATTCAGCTCTTTTATCGGTTACAGGTATTTGACATGAAACGTCCAATTTATCTTGACTACGCAGCAACCACTCCTGTAGATCCTCAAGTTGCAGAACGCATGATGGAGTGCCTGACTTTTGATGGGACTTTCGGTAATGCCGCTTCTCGTTCGCACGCTTATGGCTGGCAAGCAGAAGAAAAAGTTGAATATGCACGTGAACAAGTTGCGAACTTGATCAAAGCAGACCCACGTGAAATCGTGTGGACTTCTGGTGCAACAGAATCAGATAACCTTGCACTGAAAGGCGTAGCGCAATTCTATGCGTCTAAAGGCAAACACATTATTACCTCTAAAATTGAACACAAAGCCATTTTAGATACCTGCCGTGAGCTTGAATCTGAAGGTTTTGAAATCACCTACTTAGAGCCACAACCACAAACAGGTTTAATTACCCCTGAAATGGTTGAAGCGGCAATTCGTCCAGATACGATTTTAGTATCTTTGATGATGGTGAATAACGAAATTGGCACCATTACCGATGTCGCTGCAATTGGCGAAATCACACGTGCTAAGAAAATCTTCTTCCACGTTGATGCTGCACAGGCCGCTGGTAAAGTTGAAATTGATTTATCTACTTTAAAAGTAGATTTGATGAGCTTCTCTGCACACAAAATCTATGGTCCTAAAGGTATTGGTGCACTTTTCGTTCGCCGCAGCCCTCGTGTTCGCCTAAAAGCGCAAATGCATGGTGGCGGTCACGAACGTGGTATGCGTTCAGGCACACTTGCAACACACCAAATTGTAGGTATGGGCGAAGCGTTTGAGCTTGCAGGTAAAAACTTAGCTTCTGAACAAGCACGTTTACGTGTATTGCGTGACAAGCTTTGGAATGGCTTAAACTCTATGGAACAAGTGTTCCTGAACGGTCACCCAACTCAGAACGTAGCAAACTACTTAAATATCAGCTTCAACTTTGTTGAAGGTGAATCTTTAATGATGTCACTGAAAGATGCTGCGGTATCTTCTGGTTCTGCATGTACATCTGCAACTTTAGAGCCATCTTATGTATTACGTGCTTTAGGTCTTTCAGACGAACTCGCACATAGCTCAATCCGCTTCAGCTTTGGTAAATACACCACTGAAGAAGATATTGATCATGTACTTGAAGTCACTAAAGCTGCTGTTGAAAAGTTACGTGAACTTTCACCACTTTGGGATATGTACAAAGAAGGCATTGACCTTTCTAAAGTGGAATGGACTGAGCACTAATTCATCCCTAAATCTAATGGCTTTGTTAGGAAACCATTAGATTGATAAAGGTAATTTTACCCCCATATTCATATTAAGGCTGACCCCGAGGTTTGGAGAAGCGACATGGCTTATAGCGATAAAGTAATTGATCATTACGAAAACCCTCGTAATGTTGGCGTTTTAGACAAAAATGCTGAAAACGTTGGTACAGGTATGGTGGGCGCACCTGCATGTGGCGATGTAATGCGTCTACAAATTCAAGTTAACGATGAAGGCGTGATTGAAGAAGCACGTTTCAAAACTTATGGTTGCGGTTCTGCAATTGCATCAAGTTCCTTGGTAACTGAGTGGCTTAAAGGTAAAACTTTAGATGAAGCTCAAGCGATCAAAAACATTGATATTGCCAATGAATTAGCCCTTCCACCAGTAAAAGTACACTGCTCTGTGTTGGCGGAAGATGCAATCAAAGCCGCTGTTGAAGACTATCGCAGCAAAAAAACTAAAGCTTAATTTGCTGGGTTTTGTGAAAAGATAAACGGAGTTTTCATGATCAATTTAACTGAAAATGCTGCAACTCATATCAGCAATTATTTAAAAAATCGCGGTAAGGGTGAAGGTATTCGCGTTGGCGTGAAAACTTCAGGCTGTTCTGGTTTGGCTTATGTGCTCGAATTTGTAGATGAAGTAGATGCACATGACCAAATGTTCGAACAGTTTGGCGTTAAAGTTTTCGTAGATCCTAAAAGTCTAGTGTATCTAGATGGTATGGAAATGGACTACGTTAAAAACGGCTTAAACGAAGGTTTTGAGTTCAACAACCCCAATAAAAAAGGCGAATGTGGCTGTGGTGAATCTTTCACTGTATAACCAGCACCTCCCTCTTTTATGACTTAAAACAGTGTACAATGCACTGTTTTAATTGCATTTATGCAGTCATTTTTGCACACTAATTGCGGATTCCATCTCCCATGAATCATTTTGAGTTGTTCAATCTTCCCGTCGCACTCGATATTGATTTCGCTACTTTAAAAGCTGAATTTTTAAAGCTGCAGCAACAATATCACCCAGATAAAGCTGAAGACAAAGATCAAGCCCTGATTAAATCTAGTGAAATTAATCAAGCCTTTAAACAACTCTCTGCAATTGACAGTCGTGCAGCTTATCTGCTGTCACTGAAAAAACAGGATTATCACTTAGATCAATCTATTCATGATTTTGAATTTCTACAAGATGCCCTAGAAATTCGAGAACAACTGGATGATGCAAGTGCTGCCGAAGACCTGCAGTCCCTCAAAGTTGAAGTTCAGCAATGGATTGATGGTTTGGTACGTGAGTTTAAAATTGACTATGCCGAAGAAGATTGGGCAGAAGCACGGGACACAGTTCGCAAGTTACGCTTTTTCATGAAAGTTATGGCTGACCTAGACAAAGCTGAAGATCGTTTCCTTGATGATGACAGTTTTGATTTAGACGATGATTTTTAATTTTAGTTTGTATTTTAATATTTAACGGGCAAAGGATTTTACATAATGGCGCTCTTGCAAATTGCAGAACCAGGTCAATCAAGTGCACCGCATGAACATCGCATTGCGATTGGCATTGACTTAGGCACCACTCATTCATTGGTTGCCACAGTTCTTTCTGGTAAAGCCAAAGTCTTGCATGATGAGCAAGGTCGCGTGCTACTGCCTTCTATCGTCCATTATGCAGAGCAAAATACACATTATGGCAATGCTGCTGCGCCATTTATTACTACAGACCCTAAAAACACGATTGTTTCAGTCAAGCGTTTTATGGGTCGTTCTAAAGCGGACATTAAATTTCAACATCCATACACGTTAGTGGGTGAAGACAATCAAATGCCTGCTTTTGAAACAGCACAAGGCCGTAAAACGCCTGTTGAAATTTCTGCAGAACTGCTTAAACAACTCAAAGACCGTGCTGAGGCAAGCTTGCAGAATCCAATCAATGGCGCAGTAATTACTGTCCCTGCTTATTTTGATGAAGCTCAACGCCAAGCCACACGTGACGCTGCCGAGCTTGCAGGTTTAAAAGTATTGCGTTTATTGAATGAACCGACTGCAGCAGCGGTTGCCTACGGTTTAGATCAAGACACCAACTTGGCTCAAGACCGTAACTATGTGATTTACGACTTGGGCGGTGGTACGTTTGACGTTTCTATTTTACGTTTCTCTCAAGGTGTTTTTGAAGTTTTAGCCACAGGCGGCCACACTGCTTTAGGTGGTGATGACTTAGATCGTCTGATTGTAAAATGGGCAAAAAAACAGCTGAATATTGAAAGTTTAGATGATGCAGAATATGCACACTTTATTGTGTCTGCACGTAAAGCCAAAGAAGCGCTCAGCAATGCAGAAAGTGTTGAATTAAAACTGTTAGAGCACACGCTGCAATTAGACCGCGCAAACTTTGAAAGTATTATTCAGGTTGCTTTAGATAAAACCATTAGTGTATGCAAACGTGTATTACGCGATGCCAAACTTGACCTAGATGACATTCAAAATGTAGTTTTAGTTGGTGGTTCAACACGTTCTTATGCCGTGCAAAAAGCTGTTCGTGAAGTATTTAATCAAGAACCATTATGCACAATTAACCCAGATGAAGTGGTTGCAATTGGTGCATCAATTACCGCCAATCAACTAATTGGTAACAGCAAAGATGGTTCGTTGCTATTAGACGTTACCCCACTGTCTTTGGGTTTAGAAACCATGGGCGGTTTGGTGGAACGCTTAATTTCACGCAATACTGCAATTCCTGTAGCACGTCGCCAAGAATTTACCACTTATCAAGATGGCCAAACTGCCATGTTGATTCATGTGGTACAAGGTGAGCGTGACTTGGTAGAACATTGTCGTAGCTTAGGTCGTTTTGTGCTACACGGTATTCCACCAATGACTGCGGGTCAGGCACGCATTGAAGTTACGTTCCAAGTCGATGCTGATGGCTTGCTCAGTGTTTCTGCTAAAGAAACCACTTCTGGTGTGACTGCAAATATCGACATCAAGCCATCTTATGGTTTATCTGAAGCAGATACCGAGCGTTTGCTGCTAGATGGTTTCAAATATGCAGAAGAAGACAAGCAATTGCGTCATTTGCATGAAACCAAAGTTGAAGCACAACGTGAACTTGAAGCTTTACAACAAGCCTTAAAAGTAGATGCACAACTATTAAGCCCAGAACAATTAGAAGCTTTAAATACTGCCAAAGCGCAGTTGGAAGCCGAATTGACTGGACAAGACATTAAAGCCATTGAACATGCTGTTGAACAGCTTAAAATACACAGTGATGCTTTTGCTGCAATTCGTATGAATCAACATATTGATGCAGCACTTAAAGGCACTAAACTCGACGACTGGTCAAACTCAAACTAATTTAAGGTAAAGATTATGCCACGTATTAAAGTACTTCCACATGCGCAATTCTGCCCAGAAGGTGCTGAGTTTGAAGTCGAACAAAATGCCAACTTATGCGAAAGCTTACTTGAAAATGGCATTAAAATTGAACATGCTTGCGATATGTCTTGTGCATGTACCACTTGCCACGTTGTTGTTCGTAAAGGCTTTGACAGCCTAGAAGAAATGGATGATGTTGAAGCTGACTTATTAGACCGTGCTTGGGGTTTAGAGCCTGATTCACGCTTATCTTGTCAGGTTAAAGTGGTCAATGAAGACTTGGAAGTCGAAATTCCAAAATACACCATTAACCATGCTTCAGAAAATCACTAATATCTTAGTAAAAAAGACCCTTTTAGGGTCTTTTTTATGCTATTAATATTTTTAAGATAATAATAGAATACATCTCACGTAAGTATATAAATTATTGATTTTCATCACAGATATAAATATTATGTGTGAAATTATATACACTGATAAATTTATGGGTAAACGTATGAAAGATTATATTCCTTATGAGTTAAGATCAATTGCCAACCAAATAGATCCCCAACTCGATTTGTACTGGATTGAGTCGGCACAAAACCTTTTCAATAATATTAACGATGAATATAAAAATTTGATCCAGAATCAAATTTTTCAAAAAAAATCTATTTTCTGGGATAAGGCAAATAATACTTTCAAACTAAACAAAAAATATAACTTTCAAAACTACATTGAAACTATTACTCATATCGGTATTAAAAATTTAGCAGAAAAAATTTTAGTTTCGTCTAGTCTCTTAGAGAAATATACAGATGCATTAGAAATAGCAAATTTTATCGAAGGTTTGATTAGTCAAGTTAATAAAATTGATACCGAAGAGAATATTAATCTTCAAAAATATAAAAATGAGATTAAAATACATTTCATTTATCATCTTGCTCACATTATCAAAAATAAAAATAATATCACCCTCTCAAAAGGGCTAAGACAGATAGATTCAGATGTCATTAAGGCATTTATCAACGAAGTTTATCTTAAACAACAACTCTTGGGTTATCTCTTTAAAACAACGCCTATTCGTGAACTTAAGAAGCAAAGCAATCCTTTATTTTCTGAATATCTCATCGAACAAAAGCAACTTCGCCAATTGGAGATAATTCGCACTTCTAAATATTTTTTCTGTTTATCGCAGCCTTCAAATTCACAGCAGATTAACACTTATTCTATTCGTCGCTTCTTGAATGAAGAAAAAAGTGCTGTTTCTGATATTGTTTATCTCTACAGTTTACCTTTAGATTTAAGTCGACTTCAGGATCAACAATATATCTCGACATTCAAACAGCATATGAATCGAATTGTAACCGTTGAAAAACAAATTGGTAATGATGCAAGTAACTTCATTGCCCATTTACAAGAACATAATAACAATATATTACTTCCTCTACTAATGAGTCCTTTGGATTCAACTGGATTAAATATGGACAAAGTAGTAGAAGATCGCTTAGTCGATTTCGAAAAATTACTGATTCTTGATATTTTAGAACACATTACGATTTTTCAAAAATCAAAAGTTACACATCAAGACGAATGTGACTTTATCTACATGAGCATACGTGAAATATTTTCAGATATCGTAAACTATTTTCAAGACTTTCAACAACAACCAGCCGTTATATTTAATGACAAAGCCAAACTTTTTAGTTATCGCCTCATTGCATGGATAAATTTACTACAAAAAAGAAACTTAGATATCTTTACACGGCAAACTTCAGGTGAGTGGAACAGTAAACATGAAAAAATGTATCAATCAATTCAGGATCTAGAAGAAATCACAAAAACATCTTTGCATAAGTACAAAAAGATTTATAAAGAAATTAAAGAAATTGAAAAAGATATTGCATCTTCTAACGGTCTGTTTAATCGTATCATGAAAACTAAAGAAAAAAAGGAAGAAAAGCTTTCTATTAGATTAAAGGATTTAAACCAAATTAAGGTTGATGCATTTCTAGACATCATTCGTATTCCTAAGAAATACCCAGACCTAACAGTTTACTTAGAATACGAAGCAACAATTTCTATTGATTCGAAAGAACGCCATTACGCTTTTTCAATTGGTGACAATGGACTATCTAGATTACCGATTATGATTAAACTTCCTGAGGATAGATCCAAATTCAATCTAAATGAGCTTAAAAACAACCTAGATTTTGATATTAAAGCAGCAAATCAAAAATGGATTTGATTAGAAATATCATCTATTGATCAAATGGGCTTCTGATGGGAATCATACTTAAATAACTCTAGTATCGTCAGAAGCCGATTTATATTGTATATCTTCAACAATCTCATCCTCAAGTTTGAGTTTCACAATACCCTGTGAGTTGGTCAGCTTTTGCTGCGTTTGAATTCTTTTAATCATTTTTTCTAATACGGTAATTAGCTCAGGATATTCAAAATTCTGCACTTCATCCAAATTTAGCAATAAATGGAAGCCTTTGTATTCGTAGTCAAACCAACGCTGATAATCCGACTTACTTGCCGCATATTTTTCCATCACTTGCCAAGTTTTTACAGGGTCTTGAATCCCCTTTAAAAAGATCGGTGCTTTCGGAGCACACAAATAATCATTTTTAATCAGTTTATAAGTGTCATCTGAAAGTAAAATTTCATCAACTTCGGCCGCACTTTGCAAACGCGCAGCTAAGTTAGCATCACGCCCAACAATGGTATATGCCATCCGATGTGCTGCACCGTAGTTCCCAACGTGGCAATATCCTGTACTGATACCCATACGAATATGTAAAGGCGGATAGCCCATTTTGACCCAACGTTCGCGTAACAATTTCATTTGCTGACGCATCGCAATAGCCATCTCTACACAAGTTTTAGCATCTTGTTCAACACCTTGCGTATTTGGATCACCAAAGAAAATTAAAATCGCATCACCCATAAACTTATCCACCGTCGCTTCATATTGCTTGGCAATTTCGGTCATGTGGCTTAAATAATCATTGAGCAGGAATGCTAAATCATCTGGAATTAGTGTTTCAGAAAGTTCAGTAAAGCCTTGAATATCAGAAAAGAAAATCGTCATTTTTTTACGTTTATATTCAATTTTCGCTTCCGACTCACCTTTCATAATCGATTGCCACAACTGCAAAGGTGCATAGCGACTAAGCTGATTCGCAAATTCCATATAGCGGTTCATTTGTGTGTAGTAATGGTCTTTCTTTGCCGTGGTATAGCGGATACGATGTGCCTGATAGGCACTGCCCATGCCAAAGTAAAAGATCATACATAAAAAGGCTAAAATCGTAAGTTCGGTACTGCTTTGTTCAAAATATTCGTTAAAACCAAAAATAAAAATATTACAAAAATAAAAAACTGTGACCGCCAATAAGGATGCCAATGCCACCAAAAAGAAAGAAACTTTAATATAAATGGCGGTATATAGCAGCGCAAATAAAGCGGCAAAAGTAAGTACCAAATTCAGATGTACCGCAGACAAACATACTGCGACTACCACAATATCAATAATAAACAGGATATTACGCTTGGCTTGATGACTATATTTATATTGCAGCCAACGCGAAAATTTAGGAATTATCAGTAATAAAAAAGTAAGAAAAAACGGAAGGTAAATTTGATAATTGGTATCGGCGTAGGTGTAGTGATAGACCACCATAATCAGGGATAAACTTGCATACCCGACTAAACGATGCAGAAATTCGAATTGTTTGGGATCTCTTTCCATCCAATTGTACATGAACACCGCGGCCTACTCCAATCTAGGATTAAAAAGCCACGCATCCTGCGTGGCAATTCATTTCAATTAATCCATTCGCCAGTCAAATGGCATATCGCCTTGACCACGCAGAGCAAGCATCAAGGTTTGACGCATGTGAGCCAAAACTTCATTGCTGTATGGTACAGCTGGCGTACCCCAAACTGGTTTAGGCCAAGCCACATCATTTTGATAACGCACGACATGATGAAAATGCAATTGTGGAACCATATTACCTAAAGCCGCCACATTCATTTTATCGGCACGGAATACACGTGATAATTGGCTAGATAACCAGCTAGATTCACGTAAAAATTGTTCTTGGTCTGCCTGGCTTAATTCGTATAGTTCTGTAACCCCTGGCACACGTGGAATTAGAATTAACCAAGGGAATTGCATATCATTCATTAAACGACATGTTGACAGAGGAAAGTCGCCTACAAAAAAAGTATCTTGAGCAAGTTGTGGATGCAAACTAAACATATCTTTATAAATGACGCAAATTGTAATGATGGGTAATACTATCACATCCCTAGTGAACTGAGTATGATTCCCATCATGTTTCGATGTAAATAAAGTGCAATTTTAACCAAATTCATCATGAATAATATTCATTATAGAATCAGTGGTTTCTTAGAAAATATTCATAAATTTACCGATATGATATTTGGATCAATTTGCATTTTTAAACTCAGCTGTGCAAAGTTTTTAGCAGGCTGTTTAATAGATCGGCAATAAATTGAATCCGCTTTTCAGCTTCCTCCAACATCACCATCACTTTTAAACGCTGTCCACCATCCATACGGAAATAGGTCGGATGTTTTTGCATCATTTGGATGATACTCATGGCTTGCACAGGTGTATCTGGTGAAAATTCAATATGACCGCCATTTGTACCAATATCAATTTTAGTGATGCCCAACTGCTCTGCTTTTAAACGCAGTTGGTGCACAGCAAACAATTGTTTCACTGCTTGTGGCGGAATACCAAAACGGTCAATCAATTCCATACGAATATGATCAAGCTTTTCTTGAGTATCGGTATTACTAATGCGTTTGTAGAACAATAAGCGCTGATGCACATCGCCCAAATAATCATGTGGAATTAAAGCAGGCATGTGCAGGTTGATTTCCGCAGTTAAAGACAATGGCGCATCGAAGTTAGGAGTTTTACCCTTTTGAATGGCTTTGGTGGCTTTTTCCAGCATTTCCATATACAGGCTATAACCAATAGCTTGCATTGAACCGCTTTGTTGCTCACCCAGTAATTCGCCCGCACCACGAATTTCCAAGTCTTCGGTTGCCAGCATAAAACCTGCACCCAAAGTTGAGGCACGCTGAATCGCATCCAAGCGTTTTTCAGCATCGCCTTTTAAGCCCTTAATGGAAGGTACCAGCAAATACGCATAAGCTTGGTGATGCGAACGTCCAACACGACCACGTAGTTGGTGCAACTGCGCCAATCCGAGTTTATCTGCACGTTCAATTAAAATGGTATTGGCATTTGGAACATCAATCCCTGTTTCAATAATGGTTGAGCAAACCAATACGTTATATTCTTTATGATAAAACTGCTGCATGACTTGCTCTAATTCACGCTCGCGCATTTGCCCATGCGCAACTGCAACCCGCGCTTCTGGTACCAATTCACGAATGGTTTCAGCACTACGCTCAATGGTTTCCACTTCATTATGCAGGAAATACACCTGACCACCACGTAACAATTCACGTAAAATGGCTTCTTTCACCGTATCGCCTGTATGCTCTTGCACAAAGGTTTTCACCGCTAAACGACGTGCAGGCGGTGTGGCAATAATAGATAAATCGCGCATACCACTAAATGCCATATTTAAGGTACGTGGAATTGGCGTTGCGGTTAAAGTCAACATATCAACATCGGCACGCAACGCTTTAATACGTTCTTTGTCACGTACACCAAAACGATGTTCTTCATCGACAATCATCAAGCCTAATTGCTTGAACTGAATATTTTCTTGTAGAATTTTGTGCGTCCCAATCACAATATCGACTTTGCCTTCTGCTAAATCTTCAATGGTTTTTTGATGAGATTTGCTTGAACCAAAACGCGACAAGACTTCAATACGCACAGGCCAATCGGCAAAACGGTCTTTAAAGGATTCATAATGCTGTTGTGCCAACAATGTTGTTGGAACCAATACAGCAACTTGCTTGTTGTTCTGTACCGCGACAAATGCAGCCCGCATTGCGACTTCAGTTTTACCAAAACCGACATCACCGCAGACCAAACGATCCATTGGTTTTGCCAATTGCATATCATGTAAGGTCGCTTCAATTGCATTAGCTTGATCTAAGGTTTCTTCATAAGCAAAGCCACTGGCAAATTGCATATAAAGACTATGATCCAACTCAAAAGCAAAACCCGGTTTAGATTGACGACGTGCCTGAATATGCAGTAATTCTGCTGCCACATCGTGAATTTGTTCCAACGCTTTGCGTTTGGCTTTATTCCATGCATCTGTGCCTAATTTATGCAAAGGCGCAAGGTCTGGATCACCACCGCTATAACGGCTGATTAAATGCAAATTGGTAACAGGTACATACACTTTTGCAGCATCGGCATAATCAAGTTGTAAAAACTCATGCTCTTGCTCATCAATATTTAAAGTAATTAAACCTGCATAACGCCCTACGCCATAATCAATATGTACCACAGGTGCACCAATGCTTAACTCGGTCAAACTGCGAATTAAAAACTCTTCAGAAACTTCCTGCTGACGTTTACGACGGCGCTGCACCACACGATGTTCATACAACTGATTTTCTGAGATTACACTCAATTGATCTTGAATGACCAAGCCGCGATCTAAAGGTGCATTGGTAATCGCAATGGCTTGTAAAGACTGCTGAAATGCCTCAAAACTCTCCACTTGTGGAATTTCACCCAAAGCGGCACGCAACGCATCTTTTAAGGTTTCACGACGACCTGCACTTTCTGCCACCAATAAAACAGGATGATTGGCCGCATCAATATATTGCTTAACGGCATGAAAGGGTTGTTCTTGTTTAGGATCAACCGCCAAACATGGTGGTACAAGTGTGCTTAAGTTCACTACACCTGCTTTTTGCTCAAAAGCTTCGGGCGATGCAATCACACGTCCAAATTGATTCAGTTGTTCTAATAATTGATTTGGTTGTAGGAATAATTGCTCAGGCGGCAAAATCGGCTGGTCGATGTTATGACGTCTGTCCTCATAACGATACAGCACATCTTTCCAAAATTGAGTTAAACAGTCATCCACCGCCTTATCTGTAATGACAATGCAATGCTTTGGTAAGTATGAAAGTAATGTATTTTGACCTTCAAGCTGTGCTTGAGTGAAGAATAACGGAAAATAAAACTCTAAACCAGGCGATGCAATGCCTTCTAACACATCCTGATACACAGGGTTCTTTTTCGGGTTTGCCGTTGGAAAACTTTCTGCATAGCGGTCACGGAAAATCGCACGACCTTCTTTTAATGGAAATTCTTTGGCGGGTAAAACCGTAAAATTCTGCAAACTTTGGGTGGTACGCTGCGTTTCTGGATCAAAAAACTTTAAGGTTTCAACTTCATCATCAAATAAATCAATACGGATGGGTGCTTCCTGTCCCGAAGCATAAATATCCATAATACTGCCACGCACAGCGAATTCACCATGATCATAGACTGTATCGACCAGATGATAGCCTGCTTGTACCAAACGCTGCTTTTGTTGTTCCAAAGCAAACTTTTGCCCAACACGAATATCGAAATGCTCGCCTAACACCCATGAGGTTGGTGCAACACGTTGTGCCAAAGTGGTTGCCGAAACCAACAATACACCTTGCTGCGGCATATTGGATAAAATCGCCAAACGCTCCGACACAATATCTTGATGCGGTGACAAGCGGTCATAAGGCAAAATTTCCCAATCGGGGAAAATAGTCGGTTTTACCCCGTAAAATTCTAATTCGCTTTCTAACTGCGCCAAATGTTGTTGATTGCGCGCGACAATCACAAATAAATGCTGATTCTGCTGACCAATTTCTTTAAATAATAATGCTGCGGCAGAACCTTGTAGATTACCAATCCAGCGTTTTTCGCCAGCTTTCAGTTGTGCTAAATTGAGTTGGGAAATTTCGTGTTGGAACATGTATATAGCTTTAGGGTCTAAACAACATGGGGCTTATACTAGCACGATGAATTGACGGTTTTACGTAATTTTTTTCATCCACCATTACAGCGTATTTAATTGCAAAATTTTATAAAACAGCGAGCTTTAAAGTTTGATACACACGCCTCTTTACTTTTGATCACGTAAAAACTGTCGATAATAATCATTCAATTTTTTAACAATCGCTTTAAATTCCAGTAAGTTTTCTTCGGTATTACCAAGCATTGTGTTAAAACGCTGTTGCGCAATTTCCAGATCAATTTTTTCATTGATAATCATAGCTGTAGAATACAGCTGTGCCAAATCATCAAACTGCTGCATACGGCGGTTGGATAAATAATTTAAACGCTCTGCCAAAACATCGTTAAGCAAAATACCATCGACAATATAGCCTTGTTCCGCATCCCATTGAATATTCTGTGCTTCTAAATAGGCAATTTCTTCGAGATTGGCTTTATTTTTAAACAACCCTGTAAGTTTGCTGAACATTTTGAACCTATAAATTGGCGAAATCAAAGTGAATGCTGCAGAGTTTAAATGCTTCACTAAAATAGATGCAACTGATCAGGGTGATTTATGCTCCCCTGATGTTATAAGTCAGTGTTTCAACCCCACTTTGCTTAGGCTATTTATAATAATGCATATTTTGCATCCTGCCAAATGCAAAAAAGCATCTTGAAGATGCTTTTATAACAATCAAAAAATGACTTAAAGCTTATTTGCCATAAGTTTGCTGTAAATACTTCACAATCTTGGCCGATTCAAAAAGCTGAGTCTGGGTATTTGGATCGATTAAAAATGGGACTTGAATATTATCACCCATAACTTTTAATACCTGCTCACGCTTACCACCTGCCAGTGGCACATATTTACCCGGTTTTAAACGTAATTTTGCCAAGCCTTGATCTTGCCAACGCTCTTTGGCTACATTATGAAATTTGAATGGCAACTCCAGTTCAGTCAATACACCACGTACTACACGTGTATAAGGACTTCCCTCAAAACCCCACAGTTCAATCAGTTGTTCAGGTGCAGCGCGCTCTACAATTTTCTGGTTAATCCACACACCACGTGCACCATTCAATAACGTGCCTGCAAGTGCAACATAAGGAATTTTAGGAAAATGCGCGTATTTTTTTGGCGTTTTTCCACTTTTGCCATAATGTTTGAATAAATGATGAATGATCTGCTGTGATTCATAGAGCTGATCACCTGTATTTTCATCAATTAAAAATGGAAACTGAGTTTTACCACCCAGTTGTTTCACCAAAGGTCGATATTTTGTGCCGCCTTTGGGGCATGGATAAACCTCATAATCCAAATTTAACAAGGTCATGACTTCGCGTACACGACGGCAAAATGGTGAACCTTCAAACTCATATAACTTTAAGGCTTTTTCGGGTTGCTTGGGAAATGCTGTCCCATTCACTCCACGTCCACCTTCGGTAAGCATAGATGCCACTGCCTGAATGACTTTAATTTGATGATGCACCATTTTGTTTTCCTTGTGATGTGCTCAGCAATTTGATGACTGCGCCATCAAACCGCTTATAAATCGACCAACTTTTCTTTTGCCACAATAATACCGTTGTTATCAGCATAGACATAATCGCCCGAATTAAAAGTGACTTGTCCGAAATGCAAACTCACATCCACTTCACCCACGCCTTTGCGGTTACTTTTTTGTGGAATTGAAGCCAAAGCATGTACGCCTAAATCAAGTGCTGCAATTGCATCGACATCACGTACACAGCCGTAAATGATCACGCCATTCCAGTGATTTTTCACTGCGGATTCAGCAATCAAGTCACCCATTAAGGCACAGCGCATAGATGCCCCACCATCTACCACCAAAACTTTGCCTGTGCCATCGGTTGCCAATAACTCTTTTACACGTGAGTTATCTTCAAAGCATTTTACAGTCACAATTTGACCACCAAAAGTTTTACGTGCACCGTAACTTTTGAAAAATTTACCATCCAAAGATGGAATCACCACTTGAAGGTCATGTTCTGGATGGTCATCTAATAAGTCACAAGTTACGAATGGTACTGTAGACACGTTGTTCCCCTTTTACTTGGTTTTTTGTATTTGTAAATTATCATAAATTTGAAATTTATGAATTTGCGATTGCGCTGCCTCGACCATAGTATGAGCCACTTGCGTAGCACTTACTGGCTTATATGTAAAATGATCGGGAATAAATCGTGATATTTTAAGATACAGCTTTTGTCCTAAATCGTCTAAACGCCGTTGTTCGTTGCGCTCACCCAATAATAAAGATGGACGCAAAATTGATACTTTGTCTAAATCCAAACTTTCAATATATTGTTCTAGCTCACCTTTGACACGATTATAAAATACGGCTGATTTGGCTTCTGCTCCCAAAGCACTGACCAATATGTAATGCGTACCCTTCGCCTGCAATAATTCGGCAAAATGTGCATTGATGGTATAGTCCACAGCATAAAATCCCTGCTTTGAGCCTGCCTTTTTTAAGGTTGTGCCTAAACAACTGAATGCATGACTATAACCGCTCACATCTTCATCATTGAGCAATAAAAAGTCTTCGAGGAGTAACGTCTGGACTTTTTCTAAGCGATTTAATTCCGAGCAAGGTCTACGCAAAACAACGGTGATATTTTTACATTCAGGCAGCTGATTAAGCTGTTTGACCAATTGCTGCCCAACTAAACCATTCCCACCAATTACAATTGCATTTTGAATAGAATTTGTCATTTTTTAAACAATCTCTGAGGCTTAAAGCTAATCTACCTGTTTCTTTCTGATTTTTCTGCAGCTAAAATGTTGTCAAAGCATGTCAAGACTTGACTTAACTGTCTAGTTTCATCAAAATATGGCACTTGTTTACGGGCTGGTGATAATTCTTCTGATGTTGGTTTTCGGAAGTAATTGCAGCCCGCCCAGACCAATCTATTTCAAGGAGTGCACGAGTGGCAAACTCTGCTCAAGCTAGAAAACGTGCTCGTCAAAACGTTAAAGCACGTAAACACAACGCAAGCTTACGTTCTATGGTTCGTACTTATTTAAAACGCACAATCGCTGCTATTGCTGCAGGTGATTATGCGGTTGCTACTGAAGCTTACAAAAAAGCTGTTCCAGTAATTGACCGTATGGCTGATAAAGGCATCATCCATAAGAACAAAGCAGCTCGTCATAAGAGCCGTTTAAACGCTCAAGTTAAAGCTTTAGCTTCTAACTAAGTGTTAAACAAAAGAAGCCCGTTAAGGGCTTTTTTTGTGCCTGCTGTTTCGATAATTTATCAAATTAAGCAATCTTTAGTTTCTGCACGCCAATTACATCACTTCAAATACACCTGCCACCATAAAATAAAAAACACCTCCTGAACTGGTCAAAAGGTGTTTTAAATTAATGAAGATGAATAATTCAGACGAAGAATTATTTCAGCATCAGTCGTAAATTTTGTGGACTTAAATAAGCCAGTTGCAAACTGTTATTAGCCTTTAATTGCGTCCATTGCTGATTCGCACCACCTGTGCAACCATAACGAATTAAACGCGCGCGGTTTTCTTTTAGGTAGCCATGCTCTAAATCAAAGCACTGATTCCCCTGACGAATCGTTCCCGAAGCTGTGTGCATTTCCCAGACCTGACTGTCTTTAGATGTACTGCAGCTTGCAAGTGAGACCACATTGCCGTTGTTGGTTAAGCACTGATCCATTTCTGCTTTGCTGTGAATACGCCCCAAACCATCATAAATCCACTGCTCAGTTGCATCGCCTGTACAGCCACTTGCTCCACTAATGTAAGCATTTTTCTGACCACTCGCCAAAGTTTCAACTTTCAAACAGTTATTTCTGTTTTTCATTAGTGTTGCTTCAGCCACAATATTTTCATTGCCTAAACCCAATCGCTCCACAAAATTGTGCAATGCTGTTTCCGCTTCAGGCTTAGTCTTTTCTAAATCGGCACGATAAACATTCATCCAGCGGTTTAAACGATAAATCGTATTTTGCTGTTGTTCATAACGCTGTAATTGTTGCTGTGCAGTTGCACTTAGCTCTTGACGATAATCTGCATAAGAATCATACAATAGTTGTGCAGCAGGTTTTAAAGCCACCACAGCTTGACTGGCTTGCGCTTCCAACTGCTTCTGAAAATCAGGCATTTCAACTTTTCTTAAAGCTTCATAGCCATGTGTACGACCAATTTTTACCGCAGGTTGAATACTATCGCTATATTGCGGAATATTCAGTGTCGATAATAACTTCTCGGCATGATTGGCTTTTTTACAGTATAAATTCACCTGTTTTGGCTGCTCAGCAAGTGCTAAATTGACATGCAGTTTATTGGCATTGCTGGTCATACGGTTAGGTGCCAATGCCACGTTCTGATTACGATTGGCATATTGAACATCTAACCAACATGCGGCATTTTCAGCAGCACGATTTGCCCCAGGTAAATTATAAACATTACCCCAGTTACTGCGTGCAGCAGGATACAACACACCTTGCTGAGTTTCAGGATCATATCCGCCAATAATAGTAATTACAGGCACACCAAATAAGCGCGGTTTTAAATAACCCCAGTTACGGATAAGCCAAAGATTTAATCACATGAATTTTAGGCTTATTCTTTTGGCAAAGTTGATACGCACATAGTGAAGAAAATACGCCTGCTAAAAAACCAGCAATCGAACGATGTTTA
>NZ_VPAP01000001.1:0-340964 GCF_013419195.1 Acinetobacter sp. YH12099
TCAGCTTGCTTCAAGATACTCATGATCAAGCTGTCTGAATACTTAGATGTTTTCATAGAAAATCTCCTTAAATCAAGGTTATTCGATTTTCTACTTTTAAACTCAATTATTTTTAGGGAGGATTACCCTAGTTTTTCAAGTTATTGACTGCATGTTTAGACCTAGGTCGCATTTTTATTTTGCAAAATAAGAAACAAAGCCAAACATGATTCAATTTAATAATGAATTAATTTAATCTTAGCATGTAAATAATGAGTTTTCTTCATCTTAGTTTTTATTCGATGATATTTACTACGAAATCAATACAATTCCATAGAAATAGTATGGCATTCAGCAAGCATGTTTTAGGCTTCCAACGTGCAGAGCCAAACTAGAATTGAAATTCTTAACCCAAGCCTCGCTTACTCCGACAACTTCTCTCCACAATGTGGGCAGTATTTATAAGGCTCCTGTTCTAAACGCAGCTCTTCTTCACGACGCTCACGAATTAACTGCAATAAAATATCTTGGGTTTGCTCAGTGGTTAAACCGACTTGTTTGCGTAAATCTTCAATTTTTTCTTGATCATTTAACAGATCAATCTCACTATTTTGCAATAGCTCTCTAAATTTCAACCCTAAATGCTGCTTACGTTGTTCAAGTTCGTTGGCTAAACCTGTGGCTAAAATACCTGCAGGCAATGCTGCCAAGCCGACACCCAATACCGTAATTAACGCACCTAAAATTCTGCCCCAAGGGGTAATTGGTGTGACATCGCCATAACCGACTGTGGTTAAAGTCACCACTGCCCACCACATCGAAGCGGGAATTGAGCTAAAGGCTTCAGGCTGTGCCTTGCTTTCCACCACATACACACCTGCGGCAGACATCACAATCATAATAGAGAGAATAAAAATGACTGCCTGAAATGATCCTTTTTCCCGTTCGATCACTCTTAATAAAATTTGCAATGATACAAAGTAACGTGTCAGTTTTAACAAACGCAGCAAACGTAAAATTCTTAGGAACCGTAAATCTAGATGCACAAAGAAGTTAATATAAGCAGGTAGAATCGCCAACAAATCTATAATTGCCCCACCGCTGGTAAGCCATTTTACACGCTGTTTCCACGGCGAAATAAACGGGTCTTTTTCGGCAATACTCCAAATCCGCAGCAAATATTCAAGCGTAAACACTGCGATGGAAAAGTTTTCAAAATGGTCAAAAAATACCTGATAGGCAAGATAGACATCATTCACCGACTCTAAAATAACCGCACTGGCATTGCCTAAAATCAGTAAAATTAAAAAATAGTTAATGCAACGACTAAACCATGTTTCATAGTCATCGTCGTGTAAGTTGTTATAGACAAATTTTCGAAATGTGTACCACGGTGTAAATGCCATACCGAATATTATATTTTAAGGCTTACAGTGATGGCAGTTTAACCGAAGTTTTTCTCAAAACGATAGTATTTTATGTGACGTTAAGCGGGCATTTTTAATGCAGAATTGCAGTATAAGTCATCATTATCCAAATGACTAAACTACTGAATAAACAGCAATGCTAAACGCACCTGATCATAGCCCATGCGTGGACTAGTCGCTTCAACAATCGGGCGCAGTTTAATTGCGCCATCATCGCTGAAGTGCTCTGCATTTTGACGCTTCATTAATCGCTTATAAATTTTACGGACCTCTTCCACCACTTCTTCACCTGGATGTGCCACTGAAATATCCAGATTTTGTTCTTTTTGCAAACGTGCCAAATGGTTGATAATAGTTGCAGGAGTTAAACCTCGCTCTACTGCAATATCCTGAATATCATAACCTTCTTCAAATAAAGCGCGGGTTTCATCTAACGTGGCAGTCGCATAATTGGTTTTTCCACCTTTGGCAATTTTCTTTTCATTGCGCAAAATTTCGGTTTCGTTCAACGTGCCACCACAGTGACGAATAAATGCATTATGTTGTGGTGTTAAATCCATCAGCTCATAGTGCGTTTCAGCTTCTTCAGACAATTCCTGAAAACGGCGGTCAGCCTTAATCGCTAAACTGTCGAGTTCCAAAGCTTGGCTATTAAATCCCAATAAACGCAAACCGCTTAACGATTTTAATCGTGACAACGCCACATAACCCTGCCCTTTTTCAAAAGTATGGCTAAGATTGATTTCTGCCGCTTCTAAGGTCATACCTTGTGATTTGTGGATGGTAATTGCCCATGCCAAACGCAGCGGAATTTGCTGGAAACTGGCAATGGTTTTGCCTGCATCATTATCCACCGACCAAGTTTCAGGCTCGACCAGTAATACTGTGCCATCGGTCAGTTTCACTTTAGGCAAAATGCCGTGATCATCATCTTCTTCAAAGCCAATCACTTCGCCTAAACTGCCGTTAATGTAGCCCATATCAAAGTTGTTTTTAACAAACATCACTTTGGCATGTTTTTTCAGATTTAAAATTTCAGGTGCACGTACTGATGATTTCAGGGTTTCAATCAGTTTTTCATTGCCATCACACACGGCATCAAACTGCTTGCTCTCAGTTTCAATTTCATTCAGATGTTTAAAGTTGATGTTGTCTACATCCATATTATGGGTATATAGACGGGTGAACGTATCCCCAATATCTTGCTGACGAGTTTGTTCCAAAGCCTGAATATGTGCTTGTTCAATATTCTGCGCCCGAATTGCATTTAAAATATCATTTAAATAGTCATCACCCTGACGGTGTTGTTCGGTCAAATAGCACACACGGAACTTGGCTTCTACCCACGCATCCGACATAAAACAAAATTTATCTCGGTTGCGCTCATCATTTTTACCTACAGGTGGTAACTGGAAAAAATCTCCCGCAACAATCACCTGAATGCCGCCAAAGGCTTCATCACTGTCTTTAAAATATTTTAAAACCTGATTGACTAAATTCAGTTGCTTGGCATGCAACATCGAAATTTCATCAATAATCAACACTTGCGCATTTTCTAAATGCTCTTTGAGATATTTGCGCTCTTTCATATTTTTCAGGTCAGCATCTGATAAAAAGTCTTTAATACCAATGCCTGCCCACGTGTGAATGGTCATGCCATTCATGTGCGTTGCAGCAATACCTGTAGATGCAGTGATGGCTACAGGTACTTTACGTGCTTTTAAATAATTGATGTATTGATTCAGGGTATAGGTTTTACCCGCACCAGCAGAGCCTGTTAAAAAGACATTTTCGCCTGCTTTTAAAAGTTTAAGTGCAGTTTCCTGTTTCATAAGACCTATACCATTGCTGAACGGCTATAGCCTAACGAGTTTTTGCCCAAAAGTTAAGGCTCAAGTCTGCGAATACGACAACTGTTGTCTTATGCTTTAGCTTGCAATTGTGGATTCACCCATGCAATAAACTGCTCTGCAATGGTCACCAATAACTGTTCCGCTTTTTGATTATTCGGATATTCCAACTGATCAAATTCAAGCTGTCCTTGCCGAAAATGACACCCCAAGGTCAATTGCTGCGCATAATGTGGCGATGCCATGTGAAAAGCCACATATTGCCCTTCACTCATTAGCTTGGCATAGCTAAGTGCCAAACAGTGTTTAAAGTTTTGTGATTCTTCAATAATACGGTCTAGATGAGTCAGCTCCTCAAAGCACCAACCTGAAAACTTTAGCATCGGCATAGGGCTTTTGGCCTGCCATGCACAGCACTGAATTTCCTTTTTTAATTTGGCCATCAGCTCTGCTTTGTAGACCTGTTGATGCCAACGCACCGCCTGATGAAACAGCCCTAACCAACTCAGACTTTTAGGAATATGCGTATGCGCTGCAAAATATTCTAGTAAATAATCACGCACATAACTGTCAAACACTGAAACTCGCTTATGCTGCGCCCGTAAATAAAAACGCTGCCGAAAATCATCGGGTTGAAGCTGATAACGCTGCAATACCGTATAAAAATCACGCTGCTGCTGACTCTCGGGCTGAATATAATCCAACAAAGTAGGCTGTAAATCCTGTGTGATTTGCTGCAAATAAGTCATATAACTTTGCATGACACGACTCAAACGTCTAAATACATGCTTAACCAAATACTCATCTTGCTGCGCCACGGTTTTAAGCAAACTCACCCATTCATCCAAATACAAAATAGAAGGACTAATCGCAACGCGTGGATCATCTACAGATTGTTTTTCACCACGTGGCATTAGACTGACATTATGTGCATGCGCAAACCAAGCCTGCTGTGTTGCATACACATTACAGCTTTGAATAAACATACGCGCCGCAGAATATTGAAAATATTGCAATGTCGCTAAAATAATACGTGGATGTGCCTGACTACAATCGACAAAACTGAGTGCAGTCACTGCGACCCGCACACTGGTATGCTGCATATTTAAACTGAGCCAATCCAACACTTGCGCAGACTGTTTAAATAGCCAGTTCACCGCTCGTGGATAATCAAATAACGGCAGTTTGGCAACCTTCTTTTGCCAAATTAAAGGGCAGGATTTTAAAAAATGCGGTTTTGCCAATGCATCGGAACGCTGCCAGACTTCTCGGTGCATTAAGCGGGCAAAACCCAGTAAATGACCATGTTCTTCGGCATGCCGATACAACAACTGAATATCATCCTGATGGTCAATTAAATCCTGCAAATTAAAACGCTCAGGAAAGGACACCGTCAAAATACGATACATGGCTTTAGGCAAAAACTGTGCAGCACTAAAACAAAAATCATCATAACTGTGCATTAAGGCTTGCACAGGCAAAAAGGTATCACCCTCAATAAATTCTAAAGCACACAATGCAGATAAGGCCGTTAATGTTTCATCTGGAATGACCGCACCATGCTGTACAGCACCTGTAAAAACAGCATGCTGGGCATAATCAGACTGAATCAAGGCTTGATCTAAAATCTGAGCCTGTACACCATCTAAATGCAGCAGCAACTGTTGAACACGTGCAGCACCATCCACCCACATATAGGCTTGCTGCATAATCAGATGTCGTAATTGCTGCGCCTGATTAAGCAAAAATAAGGAGTGTTGTGGCTTTAAATCACCCGTGTGAAACTGTAAATCATGCAGAAAAAAATCTTCAAACGCTTCTTGATACTGCCCCGCAAACTCAAACTGCGTCTGAATTAAACTAGGGTTAGATTTAGGCGGATAAAATTCAAGGCTAAATAGACCGTTTAGCAATTCAATCCGATGCTGTAAAGGATCAATACGGAACATATTTTGTGCAGTGAGATGCCCAACTAGCTCCATTTGATCTTGATATATTTCTGCGGCCACACTGGAAATACGTACCAATTGCTGTGCAACGGCATGCAATTGGCTATGCTGGCGACTTGGCTGCATACACACTCCTCATGCTTAAGTACGGTCTATCTAAGTTGCATCTTATTTTTATTTAATTGCAGCGACTAGACCAAACTCGTGATTAATCCCTATTTTTTGTTTTTTATTTCCATCTGCAAAAAGTGGACAATTCTTCAATCGAGCTTAAGCCACTTATTAATTGAATTACACCTGAAATTTATGTGAACGGTATCTACACCTTAAAATTAGAGATACAAAAACACTATAAACAAGATTTAAGCCCTTGCCTATAGCCTGCGCACAACTTCAGAAAAAATAAAAACCCATTAAAAAACAAATAAATTTCAATTGATTAGTTTGCATTATTTACTCAGAAAATAGGGTTGGTGTTTGGTAGGTAGGATTTCACCACAAAGCATTGAATACTCAAATCACGGTTCAACACCGCGATAACAACACATTATTCCAATACCCAATGCAAGAAGGAATCTGAGCATGGCTTTTAAAAATATTGCAGATCAAACCAACGGTTTTTATATTCCTTGTGTGTCTCTCTTCGGCCCTGGTTGTGCCAAAGAAATTGGCGTAAGAGCGCAAAATTTAGGTGCTAAAAAAGCCCTGATTGTGACAGATGAAGGACTGTTTAAATTTGGCGTAGCCGATACCATTGCAGGCTATCTCACCGAAGCAGGCGTTGCTAGCCATATCTTTGCAGGTGCTGAGCCAAACCCAACCGACATTAACGTACATAAAGGTGTCGATGCCTACAATGCCAATCAATGCGACTTTATTGTGTCTTTAGGTGGCGGTTCTTCACACGACTGTGCCAAAGGCATTGGCTTAGTTACCGCAGGTGGTGGGCATATTCGTGATTATGAAGGCATTGATAAAAGTACCGTGCCAATGACTCCACTAATTGCCATTAACACCACAGCAGGTACAGCATCGGAAATGACCCGTTTCTGTATCATTACCAATACCGACACGCACGTTAAAATGGCAATTGTCGATTGGCGCTGCACACCACTCATCGCCATTGATGATCCAAAACTCATGATTGCCAAACCTGCAGGTTTAACCGCAGCAACAGGCATGGATGCCTTAACCCATGCTGTAGAAGCCTACGTTTCAACTGCAGCCAATCCTATTACCGATGCCTGCGCTGAAAAAGCTATTCGTATGATTAGCCAGTGGCTTAGCCCTGCCGTGGCAAATGGTGAAAATATTGAAGCACGTGATGCCATGAGCTATGCGCAATATTTGGCTGGTATGGCATTTAATAATGCCTCATTGGGTTATGTGCATGCCATGGCGCATCAACTCGGTGGTTTCTACAACTTGCCGCACGGCGTCTGTAATGCAATTTTACTGCCGCATGTTTGCGAATTTAACCTGATTGCCTGCCCTGAGCGTTATGCAGATATTGCAGAATTGATGGGAGTCAATACTGACGGATTAACCACCACAGAAGCCGCCTATGCCGCGATTGATGCTATTCGTGAACTATCTAGCTCGATTGGTATTCCAACAGGTTTAGCAGAGTTAGGCGTGAAAGAAGATGACTTGGCGATTATGGCTGAAAATGCACAAAAAGATGCCTGCATGCTCACCAACCCACGTAAAGCCAATCATGCACAAGTGGTCGAAATTTTTAAAGCCGCGATGTAATTTGAATCTCCTGCTGAGTGAATCAAGATTTGCTCAGCATCTCCCATCCTTTTTTTCAATTTTCCTCTTTTGCTGTTTTATTTTTATCCTTCCCTTTGGCAGAACCATCTCAGATGCGTTCTGCTTTTTTTGCTGTTCAGAACAAAATGAACTCGCAGCATAAAACTAAAGCGATTTAGATGCAGAGGGTTTGCATAATTCAATTTGACAAATGCGCACAGCTCATCAAGGATATAGTCAAAATAAAATGGATGACGAACACCTTATGCTGTTAAGTAAAAAACAAAAAACAACACCAAGCTATCAACCCGATATTTTGGGTGCCGATTACCAACAAATGACGCTGGATTTTCCATCTGATTATGAAGGCAAAGTGATTGCTACCTTGGTACGCAAAAAAGCCGAACAGGAAACCCGTAAAGCCGTACTTTATATTCATGGTTTTATTGACTATTTTTTTCAAACAGAAATGGCAGACCAGTTTAATCAGCATGGTTATGACTTTTATGCCCTAGATTTACGTAAATATGGGCGTTCGCATTTGTCACATCAAAATTGGTACAATGTGCGCAGCTTGTCTGAATATGATGCAGAAATTTCCGCTGCACTTGAGCAAATTGCCACAGAAGAACATGACTCAGTAATTTTGGCAGGACATTCAACAGGTGGATTAATCACCACGTTATATGTGGCACATCATCCCAATCATCCACTGATTCGTGGTTTATGGTGCAACAGCCCTTTTTATGATTTCAATATGAGCGAGATTGAGAAAAAATTCGGCATTCCTCGTTTAAGCCAATTGGGCAAATTGCTGCCAGAAATGAAATTTCCAAGCCGCCTTAATCCATTTTATGTACCAAGTCTACACAAACAATATCATGGTGAATGGTTATTTAATTTGGAATGGAAGAAACCGCGTTATCCAAAAGTGCGATTAAGTTTTGTTCGTGCAATTCATGAAGCGCAAAAAGAAATTCATGCCAGTGTGCATTTGGGTGTACCCACCTTAATTATGCATGCGAGTCAAAGTAGTTATCCACGCCAATGGAATGAGATTGCGCAACGCACTGACGTAATTTTAAATGTTGCAGATATGCAAAAATATGGGCATCACATGCATGGCGATATTCAGCTTTGCCAAATTGAAGATGGCGTGCATGATTTGGTGCTTTCTGCGCCAGAAGTCCGCGCGGAAGTGTATCAGTCCTTGTTTGACTGGTTAAACCGCAAAGGGCTGTAAAAACTAAAAAAAACAGTAAGACTAAAGGACAGTGAAATGAAAGCCTAAAGACTTGATTCGTCATTTAGGCTTTGTATTTTAATAAAATTTGATGTGCAGGATGATGCTTTGGCATCAGTTCAATTAAACGCTCTACCGCATCAATCGCTTCAGGGCTATGCGCCAAATGTTTCAGCAATACATCGGTATCTTGTGCATTAAAAATGGCATCACTCAGGCGTGATTCTAAACAATCTCGCCATGCGCATAAAAATGGACTTTCAGTTTTCGCCAAAAATACCCCTGCACACGTTTGCAAGGCAGACTGCACATAACCTGCATCTAAAGCCTGCTCAGCTTGTAAAAAATCGGCTTCAATATGCGCCAAAACTCGGTAAGGACGCGAGCCGAGCATCCCCCCTAAAATATCGCGTAATTGCGACATTTCAGCTTTTAGCGTTCCCATGCTGACTTTACGCTCACCATATAGTGCTTGGTGTAAAGTGTCTAAACTCATGCCTTGTGAGCAAAGTGCCAAAATCACCAATATTTCAATTTGACGCGGTGTCATCACTACCACTTTGCCATTAAATAACACCTGTGGCACACGAAACGCGCGAATATAAAGCTGCTGTTTTTGCTGTTCCAGCAACGCATTTTGAATTAAAGAAGCACAGCGCTCTGCTGCCAACAAACCCAAACTGTTATGATTTTTCCAAGTGGTCGATAAATCAATCACGCCCAACACTTGTTTGGAATGTGGGTCTAAAATTGGTGCAGCATAACAAACCCAGTCATGTAACGATGACATATAATGTTCACTGGAAAACACACAACTGGCTTGCTGAGTTTTGAGTGACAAAGCCAAAGCATTGGTACCCACCAACTCTTCACGCCACTGTCCACCCTCTACAAAATGTACTCGTTCCGCCACATTACGCATTTGAGCGCTCGCTGCCGTCCAAATAATCGTACTGCCCACATCGCCCACGGCTGCCACCATGTCGGACTGCTGCGCGATATGTTTTAAATCTTCTGCGCAATTTTGCACAGCTCTCTGTAAAGCCGAACCGCCTTGCGGATGCGATAAACTGGAATTTAACGGAGCAGCCTGCCGATCTACAGGAATTTCTGCAATTTCAGAGCGTTGCCAAGAATTTAAAATACTTTGCTGAATTTGCTGCGCATGCAGCGGCGATAAACTACTGCTTTGTCTAAACCGTTCAATATGCAGTTTTTTTTCCAATAGATCTTGTTTTTTCATCATGACTGATTCTCACAATCCTGTGGGCATTACATCCATTGTACTGCTTACTTTTGTAAGGATTTGTTCGCTGCTTGTAAACCTGCAACTTTCCAACCTTTTTCCAACCTTATATTGGTATGCTAATCAAATAACGTACTAAAGTACCTTATACCTTAGCCGTAAATTTAACCTGATTTTAGACACAGGATTGTGATAAAAGGTAAAGATGACGGCAGATTATAAAAAACCATCAAAGGAAGAGAATTATGCGTTACGTAGATCCCAATCAACCCGGTTCAAAAGTTCAATTTAAAGCACAATACGAAAACTTTATTGGTGGCGAGTGGGTCGCCCCTGTAAAAGGCGAATACTTTGAAAATATCTCTCCTGTAGATGGCAAAGTATTTACCAAAGTCCCACGCTCATCGGCAGAAGACATTGAACTGGCTTTAGATGCAGCCCATAAAGCCAAAGCACAATGGAACAGCTCATCTCCAACCACACGCTCCAACATTCTGCTTAAAATTGCAGATCGTTTAGAACAAAATCTAGAATTATTGGCAGTGGCAGAAACATGGGATAATGGTAAGCCTGTTCGGGAAACATTGGCTGCCGACATTCCATTGGCGATTGACCATTTCCGTTATTTTGCAGGCTGTATTCGTGCCCAAGAAGGCGGAATTTCTGAAATTGATGAAGATACCATTGCCTATCACTTTCATGAGCCGTTGGGCGTTGTGGGGCAAATTATTCCATGGAACTTCCCAATTTTAATGGCAACATGGAAACTTGCACCTGCTTTGGCTGCGGGTAACTGTATTGTACTTAAACCTGCGGAGCAAACCCCTGCTAGTATTTTAGTTTTGGTCGAACTGATTCAAGATTTATTGCCAGCAGGCGTATTAAACGTAGTCAATGGTTATGGTGTAGAAGTGGGTCGCCCATTGGCAACCAATCCACGTATTGCCAAAATTGCATTCACAGGTTCAACCCAGGTCGGTCAATTGATCATGCAATACGCCACT
Organism: Acinetobacter sp. YH12099; assembly: GCF_013419195.1. Lineage (NCBI taxonomy): Bacteria > Pseudomonadati > Pseudomonadota > Gammaproteobacteria > Moraxellales > Moraxellaceae > Acinetobacter > Acinetobacter sp. YH12099. The sequence continues at coordinate 10,454 of NZ_VPAP01000001.1, forward strand.
GAAAACATCATTCCAGTGACTTTAGAGCTTGGTGGTAAATCTCCAAATATTTTCTTTGAAGATATTATGGCGCAAGATGACGACTACTTAGACAAAGCACTCGAAGGCTTTGCTATGTTTGCGCTGAATCAGGGTGAAATTTGTACTTGTCCATCACGTGCGCTCGTACAGGAAAGTATTGCTGACCGTTTCCTTGAAAAAGCCATTGAACGTGTTAAACGTATTAAAACAGGTCACCCGCTTGATACTGAAACTATGATTGGTGCGCAGGCATCGCAAGAACAACAAAACAAAATCTTGGGTTGTATTGCGACAGGTCGTGCCGAAGGTGCGCAAGTTTTAACAGGTGGCGGTGAACGTCATGAAGTTGGCAGTGGTTTCTATATTGAGCCGACAATTTTCAAAGGCACCAATGACATGAAAATTTTCCAAGAAGAAATTTTCGGCCCAGTGCTTTCTGTGACTACATTTAAAGACTTTGATGAAGCCATTAAAATTGCCAATGACACCATTTACGGTTTAGGTGCAGGTGTTTGGTCACGTTCTGCGCACACTTCTTACCGTGCAGGCCGTGCTATTCAGGCGGGTCGCGTTTGGACGAACTGTTACCACATCTACCCTGCGCATGCCGCTTTCGGTGGTTATAAAAAATCAGGTATTGGCCGTGAAAACCACAAGATGATGTTAGAACATTATCAACAAACCAAGAACTTGTTGGTGAGCTACTCAACTAAACCTGCTGGCTTCTTCTAAGTTGGTTAATTCAACCTTAACATGATGAATGAAAATGCGAACTTCGGTTCGCATTTTTTATGTTTTGGATATACGAATGGACAAAAAGTAAAATAAAAAAGCCATTCATCCAAACAGATTTTAAAGCCATAGACCTCAAGTTGCTGACATTAAAATCATGGATAAAAATCACAGACATAAAAAAGCACCATTTTTAAAATGATGCTTTTTGATCAAATCATTACTACTTATTTTTTAGCAGCTACAGATGCTTCAGTAGTGATGTTAACAGTAATTTTATCACCCACGTTTGGTACATAGCTTGCGATACCAAATGCAGAACGGTTGAATGATGTTGTTGCATTAAAACCAACAGTCGCTGCCTGAGTCATTGGGTGTGGACCTTGTTTGTTCAATACTGCGTCAAGTACCACTGGCTTAGTTACACCTTTAACTGTTAAATCACCTGTGATTTTAAAGTTTTTCTTGTCTTGAGTTTCAACTTTTGTACTTTTAAAAGTAATGGTTGGATATTTTGCTGCATCAAACCAATCTGCTGCCATTAAGTGCTCATCTAAAGCTTTTACGTTGGTGTTGATGCTACTTAATGGAATCGTCACATTCACAGATGAGTTAGCAGGTTTTTTCTCATCAATGTTGATAGTACCTTGAATGTCTGAGAAGTTACCTGATGGCGTAGAAAAACCGAAGTGATCCCAAGTAAATACAGTAGCAGTATGCGTTGGGTCAATTTGATAAGCCACTGGTTTAGCCATTGTCATTGTTGCTGCAGACGCGATAGCCAAACCTAAAGCAATTGATTTCATGTTCATATTGTTCATCTCTAAAAGTGTTGATACGTTTCAATGAGGTTTAGTTTATAGATTTTTGCTGCAAATACAGGATTAAAGATAAAACAGTATGTTGCATGACTGAAACGATAAATTTGTAAAAATATGCATGCGCGTTTTACATCGCTGTTGCAGGGCTGCGATATTGAATAAAACCTGTTCTTTTTGCGACACGATCATACAACTGCCGTGCCTGTAAATTATCTTCATGAGTCAGCCAATATACCCGATCACATTCACGCTGTTGCGCTGTTTGATTCACCTGCTGAATAAGCTGCTGAGCAATTCCCATCCCTCTGTACTCAGGCAAGGTATATAAATCTTGCAAATAGGCATAAGGTTTAAGCGTCCAGCAACTGTCATGTTCAATTACATGCACAATGGCGACAACTTGAGTTTGATATACGGCAGCCAAGCCATAAATATAAGGTCGTTGAGGATCAGTTAGTTTTGACCAAGTCTGTTGTGTCACGTCATCACTGAGTTGCACCCGATAAAATTGCTGATAGCCTTGCCAAAGTGCTTGCCATTGTTCAAACTGAATTCCGCTTAACGGCACAATATCTATTTTTTGACTTAGTTATGCTGTACTTGTGTTGTCTGCATGCTTGGATATTGCCTAATTGTTATATCTTGAAATGCTTGATGATTCACATTGAATATTATGCTTAGGCTATTTTATAAACTATTTTTCAGCAATAAAAAAAGCTTTACCCTACGCATAGAATAAAGCTATTTTTGACGATACACCATTTAATGCACCGCATTCATCGCAATAGATTAAAGCTTCTCAATCAAAATACGATCAACTTGCTTTAAGCCTGATTGCTTTTCATGGTTCTTACGGCGAATTTTGATTTGCTGATCTTCAGCCAAATCCTGTAACAACAACTCTACCGCCACCATAGCTTCAAGTGGTAAATCTTGTCCAATCCACTTTTGCTCACCCGCATCCATTAAAGTGACTTCATCATTAATTTGCTCGTACAAACTCATTTCTCATCTCACTCAATTACACAGAGGTTTATTCACAAACCTGACTTACACTGACAAAATTTGTTGGATCATCACATCGAATACCAAACAAATATGCAAAAATAAAAGACGTCCCTTTGCAGGAACGCCTTTAAAAACACTGGATTAAAAAATTAAGCTGTTAATTCTTTTACTGCAGCAACAACCGCTTCAGTGGTAATGCCAAAGTACTGATACAAGTCTTTTGCAGGTGCAGATTCACCATAAGTTGTCATACCAATAACTTTACCGTCTAAGCCGACAAACTTCCACCAGTAGTCTACATGCGCTGCTTCAACCGCAACACGTGCGCGAATATGTGATGGCAATACCGCTTCACGATATGCTGCATCTTGCTTCACAAATTCTTCTGCACACGGCATAGACACAACACGTACACCTTCAAGCTGCGCGTATGCTTCCATTGCCAAGCCCACTTCTGAACCTGTTGCAATAATAATGGCTTTCAATTCACCTTTTTCTTCAGCCAAGACATAACCACCTTTTGCCACGTTCTCAATTTGCGCTTGAGTACGAGTTTGGAATGGCAAGTTTTGACGTGAGAAAATTAAAGCAGTTGGACCTTCGCTGCGTACTAATGCAGATTTCCAAGAAATAGCCGCTTCAACGGTATCTGCAGGACGCCATGTATTTAAGTTTGGCGTACCACGTAAAGATGCAATTTGTTCAATCGGTTGGTGTGTTGGACCATCTTCACCCAAACCAATCGAGTCGTGGGTATACACATGAATCACACGTTGCTTCATTAATGCAGACATACGCACGGCATTACGCGCATATTCCATAAACATTAAGAATGTTGCAACGTAAGGAATGAAACCACCGTGAAGTGCTACACCATTTGCAATAGCAGTCATACCAAACTCACGTACGCCATAATGCACGTAGTTCCCTGCTGCATTGTCCTGAACGCCTTGGCAACCCTTCCAAAGGGTTAAGTTTGAACCTGCCAAGTCTGCAGAACCACCCAATAATTCAGGCAATAATGGGCCAAATGCTTGCAAAGTATTTTGGCTGGCTTTACGCGTTGCAATCGTTTCAGCTTTAGCATTGGTTTCAGCAATAAACGCATCTGCCTGCGCGATGAATTCTGCAGGTAGTTCACCGCTTAAACGGCGTTTAAGTTCAGCAGCTTCCGTTGGATATTTTGCTGCATAGGCATCAAAAGTTGTATTCCATGCTGCTTCTGCTTCTGCACCTTTCGCTTTAGCATCCCAAGCGGCATATACATCTTCAGGAATAACAAATGCTTCATCTGTCCAGCCTAATGCTTGACGCGTCAAAGCGATTTCATCATGGCCTAATGGCGCACCGTGACAGTCTTCTTTACCTTGTTTGTTTGGCGAACCTAAACCAATAACAGTTTTACAAATAATAATAGTCGGTTTTTGCGTTTCAGCTTTTGCTTCAACTGTTGCCGCACGAATTGCATCGGCATCGTGACCATCAACTTTTAAGACTTGCCAGCCGTAAGATAAGAAACGTTGTTCGGTATCGTCAGAGAACCAGCCTTCTACTTCACCATCAATAGAAATGCCGTTGTCATCATAATAAACAACCAGCTTGCCTAAACCTAAAGTACCTGCCAATGAACATGCTTCGTGTGAAACACCTTCCATTAAGCAACCATCACCCAAGAAACAGTAAGTGAAATGGTCTACAACCTGAATATCTTCTTTATTAAATTGTGCAGCCAGTGTTTTTTCTGCTAAAGCAAAACCAACAGCATTGGCAATCCCCTGACCGAGTGGACCAGTGGTGGTTTCAATCCCTGGTGCATAACCTAATTCTGGGTGGCCAGGTGTTTTAGAGTGTAACTGACGGAACGCTTTTAAATCTTCGATTGAAAGATCATAACCTGTTAAATGTAACAACGCATATTGCAACATTGAACCATGACCATTAGACAGTACAAAACGGTCGCGGTTTGCCCATTGTGGATTGGTTGGGTTGTGATTCAAAAATTCACGCCACACCACATCGGCAATATCTGCCATCCCCATCGGTGCACCTGGATGTCCTGAATTTGCTTTTTGCACAGCATCCATTGCCAATACACGAATTGCGTTTGCAATACGACGTTCGTTAAGCGGGGTCGTCATAGGTCAGAGTCCACAAAAAATCGTTAAATAGAAGAAGATGAATAGAATTCAAAACAGCCGCTATTCTCTCAAAAAAACGCCTGAGGGGTAAAGCCTATGCAACAATATTTCCGCATTAATTCCCATTCAGAGTATTTTTCGTGCAAATTCAAAGACGTTTTCACGTTTATAACAACAAGAAAATAGCTAATTGCCGTGTTAAGCTCTATTCTTGGCAAAATTCTAAAGTATAGATATTTCAATTTATAGACGCAGGATGGAATTGTGATGTCGCTCTTGCAGCAACTCCAATCAAATGCCTAGCAACAAGTTAAAACACAACAGTATTCTGTAGAAATAATAGACAGATTTTAACACACCTTGAATTTTATTCACTTTTCACACAATAAATTGAATCACAGCCATCGTCCAAAATTTTAAAACAGCTTTTGAAAATGCAGCTTGATGCAGATAAAGTCAATTCAAAGTCTTTAAATTACCCATCTACAATATTGTTTTTAAAAATGATTCACCACTTAAAAACAAGGTGCTCCTTAGTTTAAAATTATGACAGCATACTTTAGCCAACATGAATATTTTTGAGTCACAATATAGTCATACCGATACTTTATCTATTTTTTAGCTAAAGATATGCGATAAAAAGTCATTGAATTGAAATAAATTCAGCCAATTTAGTCGTAATGCGCTAGTCCTAAAGTCTAACTCGATGTAACATATTGCGTCTTTTGAATTTAACTGTGATAGGACTTATGCGCGAGTACGCTGTATTTACCTCGGAATCTGTAAGCGAAGGCCATCCAGATAAAATGGCTGACCAAATCAGTGATGCCATTTTGGATGCAATCTTAAAAGAAGACCCTTATGCGCGGGTTGCTTGTGAAACGCTTGTAAAAACGGGTGCGGTTGTACTGGCAGGTGAAATCACAACAACTGCAAATGTCGATTTTGAAGCCGTTGTTCGTCAAACCGTAAATGGCATTGGTTACCATCATTCTGACTTAGGTTTTGATGGTTCAACCTGTGCGGTCATTAACATGATTGGTAAACAATCACCTGAAATTGCACAAGGTGTAGACCGTCAAAAGCCTGAAGATCAAGGCGCAGGTGACCAAGGTTTGATGTTTGGTTACGCCAGCCGTGAAACTGATGTATTAATGCCTGCCCCAATTTCTTACGCACACCGCTTAATGGAAAAGCAAGCTGAATTACGTCGCAGTGGTGCTTTGCCGTGGTTACGCCCAGATGCAAAAAGTCAGGTGACTTTTGCTTATGAAAATGGTGTGCCTGTACGTTTGGACGCGGTGGTGTTATCTACTCAGCACGATCCTGAAATTTCGCAAATTCAGCTTAAAGAAGCGGTAATTGAAGAAATTGTGAAAAAAGTGATTCCTGCAGAAATGTTCCATGCAGACACCAAATTCCACATCAACCCAACAGGTATGTTTGTGATTGGCGGCCCTGTCGGTGACTGCGGTTTAACTGGTCGTAAAATCATTGTCGATACTTACGGCGGCATGGCACGTCATGGTGGCGGTGCATTCTCTGGTAAAGACCCATCTAAAGTTGACCGTTCTGCTGCTTACGCAGGTCGTTATGTTGCAAAGAATATTGTGGCAGCTGGCTTGGCAGACAAATGTGAAATTCAGGTGTCTTATGCTATTGGTGTTGCAGAGCCAACGTCAATTTCAATCAACACCTTCAACACTGCAAAAGTGGCAGATGAGTTGATTATTGCTTTAGTACGTGAACACTTCGATTTACGTCCATACGGCATTACCAACATGTTGAACCTGTTACAACCAATGTATAAACAGACTGCAGCTTATGGCCACTTTGGTCGTCAAGGTTCTGACACTGCATTTACATGGGAAAAAACCGACAAAGTTGAGGCGTTAAAAGCTTCTGCAGGTCTGTAATGTAAAACTTTTCAGTTTTATCAAGCTCACTTCGGTGGGCTTTTTTATGCCTAAAATTTAGCTGTCAAACCACAATATACAAAATACGAATATGTTATAGTGAATCATTCCTGAGATTTTTTAAATACTCATCTAAGATAATGATGTAGGAGTTTATTATGGCGGTTATTCTTCAAGTCGATTTCCCTTCTGAAGGCCCATTTGGCGAAAGCATGAGCCAAGCGTACCGTGAACTTGCAGAAAGCATTAACCTAGAAACTGGCATGCTTTGGAAAATTTGGACTGAGAACGGTCAAACACAGGAAGCAGGTGGAATCTATCTGTTTGATCATGCGGCCAATGCTGAACGCTATTTAAAAATGCACACTGCACGTTTAGAAAGTTTTGGCGTGAAGGATATTCGTGGCAAGATTTTTGAGGTGAATGCTGCACTGTCTGCAATCAACCAAGCTGACTTCTTAAGTCGCTAATCTTTTTAAATTGCTCATCCATATTGAAGAATAAAATGGTGAGTCTCTTCAATATTGAAAAAACAGTTGAATAAAATCCTGAGCCATTTAATGACTCAGGATTTTTTGAAATCTTGTATAGACGAAATAAGCGTTAAGCTTGGATGCAGCACTTATTGGGTACGAATCACCTCAAGCACCGATTGTTGCACGGGCACTTCTTGATGATCTTGCAAATAAACATGCACGACTTTAAACACAACGGCTGCTGCCAAGCATGCCAAAATACAGAATAACCAGAAACCATAAGGACTACGAATATTGTGTGAACCACAAGTACCACATTCTTTTTCTGATGATTCCACCACCCGATTGCAACATGCGCAACGATACTGATGATACAGCATAGGTATTCTCCTACTTCACTGTAATTCTTGTTTTTATTGTTACACCATCTACCCTGATGCAGTGTAATTTTGTTTAAGCAACTGTGACACTTTGTAGCCTGCATCCTTTGCGATGATTTAACTGACACAATCGCTTGTGAATTAGAATGTCAAAGTTCTGCTATTCGCGCAAATCGTATTTTTGAATAAACAGTCACTTTATCCATCTAAAATAGGTATGCCATGCTAAAATTCTGCATGCTCGATTACTTGAAGTTTAGACTCAAGCTTGGCTTTCAGCACATATTTTTTTATTACACGGAGTAAAGTTAAAGTGGTGCAACTCATTAAAAAAGGTGGCTTGCGAGAACGTGCCAACCGTAGTCGTAAATACCAAGGTTCGGAAAATACCGAAGCAACTTTGCAATCAAACCGTACTTATCAGCCCAATCATTTAGATAAAACTGAAAACACGACTGCAACCGAAATACTGAATGAAAAATCGTCAAACTTGGCTTTGGACAACATCAAATCATCTAACTAATTGGCATCAAAACCTATGTTTTAAAACATACGCAGTGCATCTAACCACAACCACACAGCAAATAATAAAAATAATCCGCCCGAGACCATATCAATATAACTGCCTGAACGCTGATATAACTTTTTCATTTTTGGTGTCGAAAGTAGCAACATAAATAATGTAAATGTCACAAAAGTTTGGATTGGAATAATCACTGCCAATTGGGCTTTTAAAGATGCACTTGCCGATGAACTCAGCGCCAAAGCAAATACGCTGCTAAAATAAATTAAGGTTTTCGGATTAGATAAATTGGTGAATAGACCCAATAAAAAGTAGTTTTTTGCGGCTGGAATTTGCACTTGAGTATCATCAAACTGTTTACGCTGCTGCCAACTATGCCAACCACCCGACAACATGCCCCATCCCATTTTGGCAAGAAATAAACCGCCAATCAGCATTAAGACTTGCTGAATCCAAGGAAACTGCTGCACCAAAACCGTAAAACCCAATAGGGTCAGCACTACCCACACCACAATCCCCGATGAAATGCCCGCAATAATCTGCAAGGTATTACGACGGGTATTGCTGGCTGCACTTTTGGCAATTAATAAAACATCTGGGCCTGGGCTAAGCTGTGCCACAAAATGCAGCGAACAAATGGTGAATAACAAAGACATAAATACATTAGGAGAATTGAAAGTCCGATTATACCTTGTGCAGCAAGAGAATAAATAAGGCTTTAAAATAGGCCTCTCAATATTTGAATATTTACCCAAAAACACACATAAAAAAAACCGAATCAGCACGATTCGGTTTGATATCAAGCATCACCTATATTATTTAGGTGGATTGACATCTTTCATTTCAATTTTTTTCGCATCGGGGGTAATTTCACGTGCTTCACCATCAATAATACTGGAATCACGACCACCACCCTGCTGATTTTGCATGTCTTGCATTTGGCGCATTAAATCTGCAAACGGGTTTTGACCTGCTCCGCCCATGCCATTCATATCGCCCATCATGCCACCCATCATTTGATCCATCATGGCTTGCTGACGTTTCATCATGGCTTTCATCATTGCCGCTTTAAAGGCATTTTGTACGGCAGGAATCATCACCAGCAATGCCAAAACATCGCTAATTAATCCTGGAATCATCAATAAAAAACCCGCAAAAATTTTAGGTAAATTATTGCTCAGCGCAGGATCGGCACTCATCTGCCCCATTTGCATTTGCTGCATTTGTGGCATCACGCCTGCAGAATATTTACGAATCAGGTTCAAACCAATGAAGAAAGCAGCGACAAACCAAAAGAACACGTACCACATGCTCCCCACTAGGTCGCCCACACCAATCCAGACGAAGACTTCAAGAACTAAGCCAATTAGAACAATAAGAAATAATTTCATGAAAATTAATCTAATCTCAACAAAATAAATAAAATGCAGTAACCAAGTGCTTCATCGGGATCAAGCTTTTTGATTCGCTGTTGTTTAAATATGGGCATTATTGTATTTTTAAAGGTTAAGTCTGTCATTAATATTTTCATCATCACCCAATAACAGACTTAATACGTCTATATATTTAAACGATAAAGATAAAAATATGCGGCATAAGCCAATAATAACCACAACGCAATAAAAACTGATGCTGCAATATAACTGCTCGGTTTTTGACTGATCGCATCGGCTTGTAAGCGACAACGCTGCATTACTTCAGCAGGTACTAAACGCAATACCAACATGATGCCCAATGGCACTAAAATCAGGTCAACTAAATAACCCAAAACAGGTATAAAGTCTGGAATTAAATCAATGGGAGAAATGGCATAAGCAGCGACCAACAATGCCAAAAGCTTTGCCATAAACGGTGTTTCAGGATCACGTGCGACAAACCAAACCGCATAAACATTTCGTTTAATTTGCTTCGCCCACTGTTTTAGCCTATCAATCCACTTCATTGCCACTCTCATTTGCTACCGTATATAAAATATACACCTCAAAACTTAAAATAAAATGAAGTCCAAAATTGAAAATGTGGCGTGGGATACATTCCAATGGTTTAAACAGCAGCTTACTGACCGAATGTTTTGAAATTACTCCACACAAAAGAGATTTAAACTCCTATAATTCAACTTGATGTAATTTTTTAAGGCTTGGCATGTCACTTATTATTGGAATCGACCCTGGTTCTCGTCTAACGGGCTACGGCATTATTGAACGTGATGGCGCTAAATTACGTTTTGTAGATGCAGGAACCATTCGCACCGAAACCAGTGAAATGCCTGAACGCTTAAAACGGATTTTTGCAGGGATTGAACGGATTGTGAAATTTCATGGCCCGACTGAAGCTGCAGTTGAACAAGTGTTTATGGCGCAAAACCCAGACTCTGCCTTGAAATTGGGACAGGCTCGTGGTGCAGCGATTGCCGCTTTGGTGAATTTAGATTTACAAGTGGCGGAATATACCGCCCGTCAAATTAAACAATCTGTCGTGGGTTATGGCGCTGCCGATAAAGAACAAGTACAAATGATGGTCATGAAACTATTAAATCTATCCATTAAACCACAACAAGATGCTGCCGATGCTTTGGCTGCTGCAATTTGCCATGCTCATGCATCAGGCAGCATGACCAAATTGGCTGTGCTCAATGCCTTGGGCGGTATGGCTCGCGGGCGCAGTCGCTCAAGCTCCAGACGTCGCTAAATCAGCATCGCCATCGCTTATATTTTACCGATTCACAACCTGATAAATCGCTTGGCTCATGTGCTGTGCCTGTAAACCGCGCATGCCCTGCTGTGCCAATACATCCCCCGCCAAGGCATGTAACATGACAATTTCATGCAATTGAATTTTATGATGAAACTGGGCTTTTAAACTGGCAATCATGCCTGCCAACACATCGCCCATACCACCTGTACCCATACCAGGATTGCCTGCGGTACAAATCCACAATGAACTTGCTTGCGGTTCTGTAGATGCAGCTTGCAAAGTCAAACTACCTGAACCTTTTAACACCCAATCGCCTGCATAGCGTTGCTGCAATTGCTGAATCGCGGCAATACGGTCTGCTTCAATGGCTGCAACCGTAGTATTGAGCAAGGTCGCAGCCTCACCTGAATGTGGTGTGGCATAACTGTTCGGTTTTAGTTGGGCTGGATGATGCGATGAATGCGCTTGTTTCGCCAAAAACCACAAGGCATCGGCATCGTAAACTACTTCTACCTCGGACTGATTTAGTGCGGCAAACCAGTCTGCATAATGCTGTTCTGCCCAAGCATCTCGTCCTAGTCCCATCCCTAAACTCACGGCATCGACCTGTGAAATTAAGTGCTGAATTTCTGCGCCTGTCAGTGCGTCTATATCCCGCAACATTAAATTCGGCGCACGGCTTAATATCGCCACATGATGTTTGGCATGACAGACCACAGTCACTTTCCCTGCACCTGCGCTCGATGCGGCTTCTGCAGCCATCATCACCGCACCACCCATTTGCGCATGTCCGCCCACAATCAACACATGCCCATAACTGCCTTTGTGTCCAAAAGCCTGCCGTGCGGGTAATTGAATCAAATGTGGTGTGAGTTGGGCCAACGCTTTGAGTTCTGCATCGACTGGAATCAAATCTAGCACATCGACCTGCCCCGTATATTCCTGTGCCTGCCCTGTAAATAACCCTGCTTTCAAACCCAAAGCTGTAAAGGTGTAATCGGCTTTAATTGCACATGGCAACGGCTGACCCGTGTTGGCATTTAAACCGCTTGGAATATCAACCGCAATTTTTAAACCCGCTTGTTGATTCATTGCGTGAATAAGCGACTGCCACTCATCATTTAAAGGACGATCTAAACCAATACCAAATAATGCATCAATATAGCAGTCATAACTTTGTTGAAATGCAAAACCTTGAATTATATTGACTTGTTCTGTCTGAGCTTCTAAAAAAGCCTGATGTAAATCTGCCGATGAACCGCGTGTTGCGGCATAAATATCGACTTGAAAACCTGCTTGTTTTAAATATTTTGCAGTTAAATAGCCATCGCCTGCGTTATTGCCTTGTCCACAACACACAGCAATTTTTTGTATTGTAGATGGCTGTTTTGCAAAAATTTTGCGAATTTGTAAATGCAGTGTCCACGCCACTTGCTGCATTAAACCGTAAGAACTATTTTGACGGGCAAACCAGCGCTGCTCCCACGCTTGAATACTTTGACTATGATAAACAGGGCTATGGTACACTTGCTGCGGCATTTTCTTCCTTTCTATTTTGTTATGGCAACATCCACCACTTCAGCACATATTTCTCTGCATCAAGACGATCCAGCCGCCTTGAAAGCGTGGATTAAAGCTCAAGCTTTGGCGCTTGGTTTTGCTGATTGTGTCATTGCCAAACCAGATGCTCAAGCAGAATTAGCACGTTTTCAGGAATATTTAAAACGTGGCTATCATGGCGATATGAAGTTTCTAGAAGAAAATTTAGACAAGCGCGCTAATCCCACACTGTTAGTCCCGAATACAAAAAGTATTATTTGTGTGCGCATGAATTATTTGGTGGAAACACCACGTCCACGACACATTCCCGATGCACCTAACTCTGCAATTATTGCCCGTTATGCACGTGGGCGCGATTATCACAAAGTCATGCGCGGACGCCTAAAAACTCTTGCCACCCGTATTCGTGAAAAAGTGGGCGAGTTTGAATCACGCCCCTTTGCGGACTCAGCCCCGATTTTTGAAAAGTCGTTGGCTGAAAGTGCTGGCATGGGTTGGACAGGTAAACATACCTTACTGATTCATAAAAAATCTGGGTCATTTTTTGTATTGGGTGAGCTGTTTACTTCACTAGATTTGCCTTTTGATCCACCTGCAACATCGCATTGCGGCTCTTGCACAGCCTGCATCGACATTTGCCCAACGCAAGCCATTGTTGAACCTTATATGTTAGATGCGCGTAAATGTATTGCTTATTTGACCATTGAATATCAGGGTATCATTCCTGAAGAATTACGTCGTGGCATTGGTAATCGGGTGTTTGGTTGTGATGATTGCCAACTGATTTGCCCGTGGAATAGCTTTGCTCAAGTCACCACGGTGGAGGATTTTCATCCCCGACATGCCTTAGATCAGGTCAGCTTGCTAGATTTATGGCAATGGGATGAAAGCACATTTTTAGCCAAAACCGAAGGTAGTCCATTACGTCGTACAGGCTATCAAAGTTTTATGCGTAATATTGCAATCGGGCTTGGAAATGCCCCATTTTCAGCACAGATTTTACAAACTTTGCAGCAAACGCGTGCACAGCATAATGAGATTGTGCAAATCCATATTGATTGGGCGATTCAGGAACAACTCCTTAAACAGTCTAAATTTTAAACAAAAATCATATCCAAAACCGTGCGATATTTTGACTGCAGGTTACTTGCCAATTTATGCAGTTAACTGAATTTTAGTGACCAATTCATTGCAAAATAAAAATCCATAAAAATAAATTTTGCAGCTAAATAACAGTAAAATTGCTTAAGTTTGCGACTAAATCGACTGCATATTTTTGTTTCCACACTGTCGAATATTAGCCATGAAATTGGGAGATTATGCCTTTCTGATTCAAACTATTTGTGTATGATACAGACTATGAATAATAGGGATGATGGACTTTTACTTATGTCAGTACGCAATGATTGGACTCGAGAAGAAATTCAGCAGTTATATGAACAACCTTTTCTGGATTTAGTCTTTGAAGCACAGCGTGTGCATCGCCAACATTTTGCTGCCAATACCGTACAAGTCAGTACCTTATTGTCTATTAAAACAGGCAAATGCCCTGAGGACTGCAAATATTGCTCGCAATCTGCGCATTATGATTCACAGCTTGAAGCTGAAAAACGTATTGCAGTGGATAAAGTCATTCAGGAAGCCAAAGAAGCTTTAGCATCAGGTTCTTCACGTTTTTGTATGGGCGCTGCTTGGCGTAATCCGCATGAACGTGATATGCCGTATGTTTTAGAAATGGTGCGTGAAGTCAAAGCTCTAGGCTTAGAAACTTGCATGACTTTAGGGATGTTGAATCAATCTCAGGCAGAACGCTTAAAAGATGCAGGTTTGGATTATTACAACCACAACCTAGACACATCGCGTGAATATTATCCGAATGTCATTAGTACTCGTAGCTTTGATGACCGCTTAAATACTTTGGATATTGTGCGTCAAACAGGTATGAAAGTGTGTAGTGGCGGTATTGTCGGTTTAGGTGAAGATACCCAAGACCGTATTGGTTTGTTACATGAATTGGCGACTTTACCGTTACACCCTGAATCTGTGCCAATCAATATGTTAGTTCCGATTGAAGGTACACCACTGGCTGAAGTCGAAAAGCTAGATGTGATTGAATGGATTCGTACTATTGCAGTTGCACGTATTATCATGCCAAACAGCTATATTCGTTTGTCTGCAGGGCGTGAATCGTTGTCTGATTCAGATCAGGCGTTGGCATTTATGGCAGGTGCGAACTCGTTATTCTCAGGTGAAAAGCTTTTAACCACACCAAACGCAGGCGAAGGCAAAGACAAACAATTGTTCCAAAAATTAGGCTTAGTGCCTGAACGTGCCAAGCCAACCGTTTCTGAGTTGTCGGTAGATGCGATGGCAATGGCTTAAAATTTTAGCACCCATCCAAATGTACAAAGTCCCTAAAAGGGACTTTGTTTTTTATGCAGCAAAATAAGTTTATGCGGCAACGCTTTTAAGAGGTAATTAAAATTCCGTAACTGGCATTTAAATACTGCCCTGTTTTAATAATATCTACCCCGTTGGCATGTTCTACCGTCAGTTGTTGCTGAATCGCATCATAATAAAACCGATCATAACAATCCTGATGATGCAGCAACCACGTCAAAGTATCTGCTAGATTGTCATCTACAATATACGTTTTTTCTTGAAAGTTTTTAGCCATAAATACAGTCAGTTCAATATTTCTAGATACAGAATTTTAAGCGGAATACCTTGTGGGATAAAGTACGCGAAGGATAGAAAATTCAATAGCACGCTTGGTTAAATCACATTTCAAACGGGATGAGGAGTATATCCATCAAAGGATGTCGCATTATATATGTAGTTTTGAAGATGGATAAATGCAGCCTACAATACATGCAGGCAAGGTTAAGCGAAATATTCAGGCTGCTAGCCTAAAATAAAAAAGTGAGCCATAAAGACTCACTTGGTTTTAATACAGATTCAATACTTAACATTATTGTGTCTTAGAATCCCCACACTTACGACACTCTAAATGCGCCCCGATTTCTTCCATTGCGTCATATTCATAAATATGGATACAGAAAATTTGCTTTAACAGTTTGATCATAAATGACATTCCTTTTGATTTTTATACATCACGTTTGTGATCTCATCCTGAGATACAAATGCCATCAAGGCTGATTGACATAAACTACTATTATCATATTTAAAAAAAATAGCAAATCTAATTTAGGAACTTTCCGACAAATGACAAATTCATCTGCATACTTGCTGAAATTGAGTGCATAAATAGCTGTAAATTCATTCGCTTATATTATTTCAATTTTCAGCGCACTTGAAACAAGAAAAACTGCTCAAAAGCTAATTTATTAAAAACCAAAGAATCGCAATAGCCAATAACATCATGCTTTCTGTTATTTCAATACTCGCACCAACGGTATCGCCCGTAATTCCACCTAAACGCTGCATAAATTTATATCGCAAATACAAGGTGCTAAGGATAAAAGTCAGAACGGTCACCAAACCCACCCATCCCCAAAGCACTCCTGCAAGCAAGGTCAATGCGATCACAATTTTTGTGCCTGTTTTAGGCAAATGTGCCTGAATAGCAGTGCCTAAACCATTGGCACGTAAATAAGGCGTGCTTAAAAATAAAACCAAAGCGCTTAATCGTCCCAATACGGGTACAAACAGCAAAAATGCCAAATACTGTTGTTCGAGCAATACATACAACGCAGACCATTTTAATAAACAGCAGATCAGTAAGCTCAATACTCCAATCGGGCCGCTGCTTGGGTCTTTCATGATGTTTAAGCTACGTTCAGGATCACCAAAACCGCCGACCCATGCATCGGCAGTATCAGCCAGTCCATCTAAATGTAAACCACCTGTCAGCCAAATCCAGAGCACTAAAATTAAGCTGCTACTCAGAACCAAAGGCAAGAATTGCAATAAATGCGCCATCCCCCACAGCGCAGCTCCAATTAGTAAGCCAACGAGCGGATAAAACAGCAGTGATTGTGCATTTTGCGCTGCAGTTGGCATCTGTTTTAAAGAAACAGGAAAAGTGCTCAGGAATTGCAAGGCAATCCAAAAAGGTGTCATGTTTGCCCCTGCATGCAAATGTTGCCATTGGGATGTAACTGGAATGAACTCAATTGCCCCAACGCTGCAGACATTTTTAAAATATCGTCTAAAGATTTTTTCTGCGCCAATACTTTGAGCAATTTAATTACCCCGCCATGCGTGACCAATAACACACGTTTAGGTTGTTGCTCGAGTTGTTGTAAATATTGGTTGAGATCGGACAGACCTTGCAAAACGCGCTGCTGAAAATTTAGCAAAGATTCTGCTTGTGGCGGACTAAATTGGGTCGGTGTCATCCAAAATTTAGCTAAATCTTCAGGGTATTGTTCATATAAGGTTTGAGTGGAAATAGCTTCCCATGCACCAAAATGCATTTCCTGAAATTGTGCATCAATATACAGTGGCAATTGCTGTGCTTGCGCAAAGGTCTGAGCAACCTGCAGACAACGCTGTAAAGGTGAACTTGCCACAACATCCCATCGCTGTCCTGTAGCTATTGCCGTGTTTAAAGTCTGCTGCATGTCTTGCCAACCTTTTAAAGTCAAAGCATCATCGGTTGAGCCACGCAAAGTATGACCCAATTCTGTTTCGCCATGTCTCAATAGGTCTAGCATGATCATAAAGATACTTTCTCACCAATAACCGCAGCTTCGGCAAAAGTCGCCATTTGATTATGCAAGGCACAGGCCAGTTGGATAATGCCCAATGCCGCGCCCGCACCGCTGCCCTCACCTAAGCGTAAATTTAGATGCAGCAAGGCTTGTGCACCTAATGCTTCTAATAAGCGACGATGTCCATATTCAGCCGATTGATGCCCAAACAACATCCATTCTCGGACTTGAGGATTTAAACGCACTGCAACTAATGCAGCAGCACTGCTGATAAAACCATCCACCACCATCGGCAAGCCCAACTGCGCACAGCGAATATACGCGCCCACCATTGCAGCGACCTCCAATCCACCAACTGCACATAAGGCTTTAAAAGCATCATCTTGCACATAGTTCTGATGTAGAGCTAAAGCAGCATCAATCACCTGTTTTTTATGTTGCAATTGTGCAGTGTCAATTCCTGTGCCTATGCCAGTCAAGGCTTCAGCAGGTTCTTGTAATAAAAAGCAAGACAAGGCTGATGCCGAACAGGTATTTCCAATACCCATTTCACCTGCGACATAAATCGAGGCCTGCTGTGCGATGGCATCTTCCACACTTTGACGTCCAAGTGCCATCGCATCTGCACACGCTTGTTCAGTCATGGCGCGGGTTTTAGCAAAATTCGCTGTGCCTGCACGAATACAATGCCGCTCTACTCCTGCATATTCATACGCTTCCCCGACCGAGCCGCAATCCACCACTTGTAAATGCGCCTGATATTGTCGGGCGATGACGCTGATACATGCCCCACCTGTGGCAAAATTTTGTAGCATTTGCCGAGTCACGGCTTGGGGATAGGCGGAAATATTTTCTTCCATCACGCCATGATCGCCTGCGAAAATACATATCCACGGACGTTCAATATTCGGCTGCGTTGTTCCTTGCAAAGCCGCCAGTTGAATCGCAATATTTTCCAATGCTGCCAATGAACCTGTTGGTTTGGTCAATTGAAGTTGTCGTGCAATTGCCTGTTGTTTCATCTGTTCATTTGGCTTTTGACACGCTGCAAACCACCAAGTCATTTCTTCTCTCCTTTTAAAAGCATTGGAAAACCTGCGACACAGAACTGCACTTTGTCTGCAATTTGTCCCAATTGCTGATGTAATCGCCCTGTTTCATCGACAAATTTTCGGGTTATTTCGCCCATCGGTACAACGCCCAAACCTGTTTCATTGCTCACTAAAATAATATCGGCTTGCAACTGAGGTAAAACTTCGAGCAATGCTGAAATTTGTTGTTCGGCAAAGCTTTCTGCAGATTGCATCAACAAATTACTCATCCACAAGGTCAGACAATCTACTAAAATCACAGCATTCGGATGATCCAGCATCTTTAACTGCTCCGCCAAATACAAAGGCTCTTCGCACAATTGCCAAGTCTGCGGACGCTGTTGTTGATGATGCTGAATCCGCGCCTGCATTTCTGCATCGCCCGCTTGTGCAGTTGCTACATAAATGACGGATTTGCCAAGTTGCTGCGCGGTTTGCTCAGCCATACGGCTTTTACCCGAACGCGCACCGCCCAAAATAAGTTGAATCACATGTGCTCCAAAGGAAATTGATGCGTGCTAAATAGCTGACCTTGTAAAGTGTGTGCCTGATAATAACCAAAATTTAAATGATGGATATCTAAATCGAAATATTGCACGGGGAGATTTTGAATACGCTGCAAAATCAAATTGGTTGAACACGCTGTTTGATATAAACCCAAAGTAATATGTGGATGATACTGTAAAGCTGCGATTTCAGCCCCGCCTACGCTAAGTGCCTGACGTATACGCGCCAGTTGCTGTGATTGATCTTGCACTTCTACAAATAAAGCACTATCAAAACTATTGATGCCGCCCACTTTCAGTTGAAAAGGCTCTAGTTGCAACTGCTGTAAGGCTTGAACTTGTTGTTGAAATTGTGACTCGAGAAAGTCATCTTCCCAATGCTTTTTTGCTGCATAAAACCCACAAATATATAAGGTGATATGAAACTGGCGAGTGTTTGGGCGAAATAATACATCTGAAAATTGCTGTTTTAATTGTTGTAAATAACATTCTAAAGCTGGATGTTGAACAGTTAAATACCAAAGCGCATAACGCTCACGCCCACGATGCCATTCAGGATAATCATGCTGCTGTGTTGGAGTAACGTACTGATTGGCTTGAATAAACACGGGATAATTCAATGAATTTAAACAGCTTATGGTAAAACATTCACAACTGAATAGACATGAAAATCATGCAATTTGAGGTGAATATTTTTCAGTTTGGTATTTTAACCATCTACATCATTTAAATAATTTTGATTTTAATGAGATGGATAAAATTCAGAAGATGGCTGAAACAGGTCTGCAATGTTATGCTGAAATGAAGATGATATTTTCTAATCTACACAAGACACTACATTACTGTGAAGCTTTACCCCATCAGAATCGGTATAACTGGAGTTTATGATGCAACAAGAATTGATCTGTTATAAACAACTTCCTATTTGGAATCATGACTCAATTCCACAAGGGTTTAAAAAACAACACAATACCCAAGTCGGCACATGGGCGAAGTTGACTATTTTAAAAGGCGAATTGCATTTTTCGATGCTGCATGAATCTGGTGAAGTACAATCTGAGCATATTTTTTCCGTGGAAAATCAACCACCATTTATTGAACCGCAAGCGTGGCATAAAATTGTATCTGCCAGTGATGATATTGAGTGCCAGCTTAGTTTTTATTGTTTGCCTCAAGATTATTTTGTTAAAAAATATAAATTAAGCCCAACACATTCTGAAATTTTAATGGCACTTCCACAGTTAACCGTGGGTAAAGCTTTGGATGTTGGCTGTGGTACAGGCCGAAATGCGCTGTATTTGAGCCAAAACGGTTTTCAGGTGGATGCTTGGGATGTGAACCCAGTGAGTATCCAAAAATTAAATGAAATTATTGCTGCAGAACAGATTTCATCTATTCAAACTGCTGTTCGGGATTTCAATCAGGATGCCACTATTACTGGTGAATATGACTTCATCAACTGTATCGTAGTAATGATGTTTTTGGCGCCTGAAACTATCCCTCCTCTTATTCAGCATATGCAGCAAGCGACCAAACCTCAAGGCTTTAACTTAATTGTTTGCGCGATGAATACTGAAGATTACCCTGTGCAACAGGACTTCCCTTTTAGTTTTAAAGCGGGTGAGTTAAGTGCTTATTATGCTGATTGGGATATTGTGAAATACAATGAAAATGTCGGTGAATTGCACCGTAAAGATGCAGATGGTAATCGAATTAAACAGCGTTTTGCGACATTGTTGGCGAGGAAAAAGTAGAATCACAAAAGAAATTTGAAACAGATGATCTTTTTTAGCTGCTCACAGACTACATTTCAATTGCTTACATAAAGCTTAAAATAAAAAACCACTTACGATTAGTACACGTAAGTGGTTGTTTTATATGGTGGGCCCAGACAGACTTGAACTGTCGACCAACGGATTATGAGTCCGCTGCTCTAACCGACTGAGCTATAGGCCCTATAATTGAATTTGTTATATTTCAACAAGTTCAAGCGCAAAGAATACTAGCGAAGATTTTTTAAAAACACAAGCCATTTTCAGAAATTGCTGTATAGATAGTCAGCAGACGAATTTGATTATTATTGAAATATAAAAACTACACCTTCACTTTCCGAAACATTGCCCGATGCAACTTTAAACGCTTCTCTTTACGCACTTCTAAAAACAACTCAAACATTGACCATACCAAGACCAATAACAACACAGTCAATGCCACAAGAAAAGTCGTCAAATAAGCCACTTTAGTATCCTTCCATGATGCGTGGAATAGTGAAATGATGAATAGAATCATAGCTAATTACGACCAAAGTCTAATGATTTACAAATCATTTGAATAGTGCATTTTTGCTCAATTTAAGACTTAATTTCTCTCAATTCATATATTTTTAATATTAAAAACAAAGTATTTAGAGTTAAAACCAATAAAAGATATAACGCTATATCAACTGCATCACTTGAGATTGCTATATTTCAAACAATTTTCTGTTGACTCTTATATAAAACAAGCAGAAATTATGCATTTCCAGATTCATCAGCTGTTAAATCTATGTTGAAAAAATTTATAGGCGAGTCCGCATTCAAACTTGCAGGATGGCAATATCAGGTAGAACCCAACATCCTCGAAAATAAACAAGTGATCGTCGGTTTTGAACACACCTCAATGATGGATGCAATCCTCTCGCTTGCTCTGTTCCAAATTTATGATATTAAAATTCATACTTTAATCAAAAAAGAGCTTTTTAAAGGGCCACTTAAACCTATTTTAGAAAAAGTCGGCGGTATTCCAGTAGACCGTAAATCTAACAAAGATATTGTGTCGCAAATGGTCGAACTTTTTGATCAAAATGAACATTTCAATTTGGTCATCGCACCCGAAGCAACTCGCGCAAAAACAGGTGAAGCCCGCAAGCCAATTCGTACAGGTTTTTGGCATATTGCCAAAGCAGCCAATGTGCCTATCGTTTTAATGTATGCCAACTCACAAACCAAACAAGGTGGGATTTTTGGCAAAATCTATCCGACAGATTTAGATCACGATATGGCACTTATCCAACAATTATATAAAGAACAAGTGGGCTTAGATATTGTCATTCCTGAGCCAAAAACAACTCAAAGCAACACTTAAAAAACCTAAAACTCTGCCCTTTATCTAAAAAAAGGGCTTATGTTAGAATGGGCGCAATTTTGATAGGCATACTGCCAATCTGTAAGGAGCATAGTTCGCATGGCGGGTCATTCCAAGTGGGCCAACATTAAGCATCGTAAAGCCAAACAAGATGCTAGTCGTGGTAAGTTGTTTACCAAATTTATTCGTGAATTAACAACTGCTGCAAAGCTCGGCGGTCCAGATGCGGCAAGTAACCCTCGTTTACGTGCTGTTGTGGAAAAAGCACTTTCAGTTAACATGACACGTGACGTCATTAACCGTGCCATCCAGCGTGGTGCAGGCGGTGAAGATAACGACGATCTTAAAGAAGTAACCTATGAAGGTTATGGTGTAGGTGGTGTTGCGGTTATTGTAGAAACCATGACAGACAACTTAAACCGCACCGTGCCAGATGTACGTCACTGTTTCTCTAAAACTGACGGTAACTTAGGCACCAATGGTTCTGTAGCATTCCTATTCACCAAACGTGGTGAAATTTCATTTGAAGATTCATCTTTAGAAGATCAAGTGATGGAAGTGGCTTTAGAAGCTGGCGCAGAAGATATTGAAGTGTCTGAAGATGGCATTTTGGTTATTACTACGCCAGAAGCTTTTGGTATAGTTCAAGATGCGCTAACAGCAGCAGGTTTGAAATCTGACAATGCTGAAGTGGTTATGAGTCCATCGACCAAAGCAGAAATTACAGACATCGATCAAGCGAAAAAAATTATGAAAATGATTGATATGCTTGAAGATTTAGATGATGTTCAAAACGTATATACCAACGTTGAATTCTCTGATGAAGTTTTAGCACAATTAGACGCATAATCGGTCTAACTGCAATTCCTAAAAACGCACGTTCTCGTGCGTTTTTTTATAGATCCAGTCAAAATAATTCTAAGATTCTAATAAATTAAACTTTATTTAATAAACCATGACAGTTTAAAACATCATATTCTTTAATCACAAAGCTAGAATGCAAACCTGCCACATGCTCAATTTTACCAATCCGTTTTAATAAAATTTCGCTGTAATTTTCCATATCTCGTGCCACAACCTCTACAATAAAATCTGCAGTCTGTCCTGTCACCAAAAATGCACGTATCACTTCAGGAATGCTTTCCAATTCATCCAAAAATTTGGCAAAAATATCGGTATCGTGTTTGCTCAAAGACACCTGCAACAACACATGCAAACTAAAGCCCAGTTTTTGATAATTAATTTCACGCTTTAAACCTGAAATAATTTTATGATCGATCAGACTTTTAATACGGCGATGCACCGAACTTACCGACAGATTAACCCGCTCGGAAAGTTCATTCAAATTGACATCTTCATTGCTTAAAATTTCTAAAATATGCTTATCGTAGCGATCTAATTCCATTTTCAAGCACTCAATCTAATCTGATAAAATTTAAACTCATGCTGCCATTATACTTAAATTATTTTGCAGACTAAGCATCTTTATCGAAAATTATTTTCCATTATTAAAGCAAAATGTTTATGATTCAACAGATCACCGCTTATCGTTTTGAACAACTTAACAGACAAACGGAACAGCTTTCTAATTTATTGATTTTCAAATTTTTAAATTTAAAAAACTCAACAAAACAACGAATCTACTCATACATTTTCACAATCCCGACCGTCTATCTTTTACAAGTGTATAGAAATGTATTAAAACAGATGCGCTCGACAATAAGCACAATGCAGCACAACAAAACCAATAAAAATACAAGGAGTCGTCATGGCTTTTAAATCTCTAAGCTTGCTGAAAATAAAATTAGCTCTGTATTTACCGTTGAAACTCAGACCAGCTCTTTATTCGATGGACTCTTAAGTGGTGGCTCTTTAAGCAATACCTTTTCTGGTTTGCTTGGCAGCCTGACTAGTTCGACCTCGACCACCCCTACCCTAGATTCTTTATTAAAAAGTTTACTCTCTGGCAGCAGCTTAGATAGTTCTAGCCTAACCAATCTAATCAGCCAATTTTCAAGCTCGAATACCAACTTAGATATCACCAGTTTAATTAGCAAACTGACACAATCCAATGGCGGTAGCTTCGATATTGCTTCCATCACCAATTTACTCAGCGGCATGATTGACAGCAATGCAGGTGATTTAGATATTACGAAACTCACCCAATTAGTGAGTGGGTTAATCGGTGGTAATACGGGTAATCTTGATATTGCTCAAATTGCTCAACTGGTTAGTGGCTTGATTGGTGGCAACATCGGTGGAGGTTTAGGCGGTCTAGATATCGCAGTGATTGCTGAACTTGTAGGCGGTTTAATCCAAGGCAATGGCGATCTTGATATTGCGCAAATTGCTCAACTGGCAAGCGGCTTGATTGGCAGCAATATCGGTGGCGGTTTAGGCGGTATGGATATCGCGGTCATTGCTGAATTAGTAGGCGGTTTAATGCAAGGCAATGGCGATCTTGATATTGCACAAATTGCGCAACTGGCAAGCGGCTTAATTGGCGGTAACATCGGTGGTGATTTAGGTGGTCTAGATATCGCTGCTCTAGAACCAATTCTTGCGTTGCTTAATCCTGAAGGTCAGCTTGCAAGTGACTTTGATCTAGGTGGTTTATTAAATAATCTGACTGGAGATACAACTGGTGGTTTCAGCTTAGATGGCTTGAGTGATGGTTTTGACAACTTAATTTCTGGTTCAGATTTTAACATCAGCGACTTACTGCAAGGTGCGTCATCTACAACCAGTTCAGAGATCAATATTGATAGCTTAGTCCCTGCATTAGGCGATGCATTTGGCAATTTAACTGGTGGCACATCAGACACTCAATTTGATTTAGCTACCCTGCCAAATTTGGTACAGACTTTTGATTTGAATAACTTAAATTCTTTGTTCTAATCCTTGGTTTTAGGTTTTTATACATCAGTATCCAAAAAATACGCGCAGATTGCGCGTATTTTATCTGAGGCGATAACATTTAAATACCGCGCCAATCTACACGTGCATTACGCTCAGTTTGATAAATACGAGAAACATATTGCCCTAAAGGTAAATCCAGCAAATATTTTTTATAATCTTTAAATTCTTCAGAAATCACTTCATCATGTTCTTTTTCCCACGGCGTTCCAGAAATTTCCAAAATAGGTGCAAGCATCGAACACACTGAAATATCGGCTAAACCTAAACGCTCACCCACAAAATAACGCCCGTAATTATCAATCAAATGCTGATTTAAAATGACAATTAATTCATCCATCCGCTGTTTGGATTCTGCAACTTTATCTTGATCGAGCTGATAGCCCTTAGACACCAAGGCTTTAATAATTGGCTTGGAATATTTAGAAAATTGACGCAAATAGCCTTTTTCGCCAATTAAAATTTCCAAAGGTTCTTCACTTTCAGATAATGCATGCGCCAACCCCCATCGACGCACATGCTGCCCCAATTCATCAGCCAAAGTATTTATGGCCAACGCATGTTTATATTGTTCGGCATCACTGCGTAACAAGGCATGTTCGGGGTAAATATCATCTAGATATAAAGCAATTTGAGTCGAATCTGCTATCCAGCGGTCTTGATCACGTAAAATAGGTAATTTATTTTGCCCTGTTTTTAATTGGGCAAAAGCGCGATGCACGCCTGGAATTAAGTTTTGCGCATCATAATCTAACTCTTTATGATCCAATAACCAGCGAGCTTTCTCACAAAAATGAGACAAAGGAAACTGGTATAAGATGCGCATAAAATCTCCATATTTAAAATTTTGATATCCAAAGCAGTATCAATACTGTGCTTGTCATACTTTAGTCATAGCCTCTTATAATTACAATGTACTTTTTATTCAAAATTCAGGCGAAACAGTCAGCAATTCAAAATCAATTCCGAAAAGAAATTCAACGTACAGCATCAAGCACGCTAGATTGGAGAAACATCTGTCCGATGACCTGACTTTATCTGCCCTTTCATGTAAAATCGTGCCTAATTTTTAAATAACACGTTGTGAGTTATTCATGGGTTTTAATTGTGGTATTGTGGGCCTGCCAAACGTTGGTAAATCTACGCTTTTTAATGCTTTAACCAAAGCTGCAATTGCAGCGGAAAACTTCCCGTTCTGTACCATTGAGCCAAATACAGGCATTGTACCTGTGCCAGATTCACGTTTGGACAAATTGGCGGAAATCGTAAATCCGCAACGTGTATTACCAACCACGATGGAATTTGTGGATATTGCAGGTTTGGTTGCAGGTGCATCTAAAGGTGAAGGTTTAGGTAACCAATTCCTTGCCAACATTCGTGAAACCGATGCGATTGCGCATGTAGTTCGTTGCTTTGAAGATGAAAACGTCATTCACGTAAATGGTAAAATTGACCCATTAGATGACATTGCAACCATCAATACCGAACTTGCTTTGGCCGATTTAGAAACGGTAAGTAAAGCCATTACACGCTTAGCAAAATCTGCCAAAGGTGGCGATAAAGAAGCCGTAGCGACCAAAGCCGTTTTAGAAAAAATCCAACCTTTACTGGATGATGGCAAGCCTGCACGTGCAGCCAATTTAGATGACGATGAACGCAAATTGGTTCGTGGTTTTGGTTTATTAACCTTAAAACCAACCATGTATATTGCGAACGTGGCAGAAGATGGCTTTGAAAACAACCCGCACTTAGATGCAGTCAAAAAACTTGCTGCAGAAGAAAATGCGATTGTGGTGCCTTTATGCAACCAAATTGAAGCCGAAATTTCATTACTTGAAGATGAAGACCGTGCAGAATTCCTAGAAGCTCTTGGTATGGAAGAACCAGGGCTGAACGTAGTGATTCGTGCAGGTTATGCGCTGTTAGGTCTGCAAACTTACTTTACTGCAGGCGTACAAGAAGTCCGCGCGTGGACAGTGAAAGTAGGTGCAACTGCACCACAAGCAGCAGGCGTAATTCACACTGACTTTGAAAAAGGCTTTATCCGCGCAGAATGTATTGCTTATGAGGATTTCGTACAATACAACGGCGAAGCAGGTGCAAAAGAAGCAGGTAAATGGCGCTTGGAAGGTAAAACTTATATCGTACAAGACGGTGATGTTTTACACTTCCGTTTTAATGTTTAATTGTTTTTATGTTTAGTTTTAGAACAATGCTTACAGCCGAGCATTGATTCAATAAAAAAACCTCGATGTAAGCATCGAGGTTTTTTTATAGGCGATTCTGCATCACATCAATGCAAAATAATCTCAACTAAGACTGCACCACATTGCCCTTTTGTTTCGGGTCGGTATTACCCAATTCAGGATGCGCCAAAGCATCGGCACATTGTTTTTTATCACGTTCATAATCGGCTTGTTTTTGTGCAAGACTGCTTGAACTGTCAATCGTCGCACGTGCCCAAATTTCCAAACTGGTCAAGGCCTTACGACACAGCGCATATTTCCCTTCCGTTACAGAGTCGGTCATTTTGACATTAATACGCCAGTCGGTACTTAATTTACGGGCAGGTTTGCGGACTTTATCTTCAATTAAGTTACGCTGTTTACGATACACGTACGGCTCAACTTCATTCATTAATTCCCACGCGGCTTGCGCATACACAGTCGCATCATTGGTGAGTTTTGGCGCAGGCTTAATTTCTACTGTTTTTTGCGGGTTGTTGTCATTGCTACACGCTTGCAATAACAGGCTACTGCATAACATTGAAGCAAGCAGGATTACAGGTGTTTTCAATTTCAACATATCGGTTCGCCCATACAAACAATTCGGCATCATGCTAATGAATTCAAGTATAATACACAATCTTCATTTGACCCATCGTTCAACTTTCTCCCACAAGGTGTGTCGTGTCCGTACACAATATTCAAACTGCGCCCGCAGCAAGTTTTTGGCAAGGTGCAAAAGATAGTCAGGCGATTATTTTCACCTATCTGCCTGTTTCTTTTGCTTTTGGTGTTTCTGCAACTCAATTCGGCTTTAGCGCATGGGAAGCCTTATTTTTATCTTGCTCGATGTATGCAGGGGCGAGTCAATTTTTAGTCGTTGCCTTATTGGGCAGTGGAACTTCAATCTGGATGACCGCATTAACGGTAATCGCCTTGGATATTCGACATTTACTTTACGGCCCGGCCTTACAAAACCTGATTCAAGATCGTTTAAACCTAAAAAAAACTGCAATTTGGTCATGGGGTCTGACCGATGAAGTTTTTGCCTCAGGCATGATTAAACTGTCACAGCGCCGTCAGGAATGGTCTGAATCATGGATGCTTGGACTGAGTTTATTTAGTTGGTTGTCTTGGGCATTAGGCTCTTTGTTAGGCGGATTATTTGCCGATCAAGTCACTAAAATGCCACAGTTTTTGCAAGCGGCGCTCGACTTTTTACTGCCCGCTTTATTCCTTAGCTTCTTATTGGCAGCATTTGAAAAGAAACACACCTTTGTCGTGGGAATCACCATTCTAGTATCTGCCGTAGCTTGTTATTTTATTGACTTATCTGCTGCAATTTTTATTGGGATTTCTTCAGGTATTTTGGCGGGATTATTTAAACACTATGTTTTAAAACAACCCGACCCTGAACATACAGGAGCAAAATCATGAGTTTAGAAATTATTTTGGTCGGTATTATGGTCGGTATCGCAAACTTCGCCTCACGTTTTGGGCCATTTTTTGTGATTCAAAAGTTTCAACAAGGCTCACAGCAACGTGGTGCTTTATGGCTTAAAATCGCTTTGGGCAGCATTGGTATAGCCGCAATTAGCTCTATGCTCGTGGTTGCAACCTTGCCACCTTTGCTTGAAACACCCAATAAAAGTTTTGCGATGTTGATTGGCTTTTTAGTGCTGACAGGTTTGTATTTTAAGTTTAAGAAAATCGTACCTGCCACGCTTACCGCAGCCATCACCTATGGTTTAATTTATACTTATGTGCCATTTTCGTTCTAATGTTGCTGAAATTTAGAGGTTGAATCGTCCAAATGATCTATTTCAGGATTCAGCCTTAACTGCTTTAAAGCACTGAATGCAATATAAGTAGATGACAAAATCATGATTTTGTTGCAAACAGGGCTTAACTCATGGAACAGTTCTGCTATGCTAAAAGCCCACTTTAGCAAGGACGATTCACATGAGCGTGACCATTGGTACTCCCCTTCAATCTTCTGCTTTTAAAGTTTTGCTATTGGGTTCAGGGGAACTCGGTAAAGAGGTGGTAATTTCACTGCAACGCTTAGGCGTAGAAGTACATGCCGCCGATCGCTACGACCATGCGCCAGCCATGCAAGTCGCACATTATGCTTATACTTTAAACATGGCAGATGCCACAGAATTAAAACAACTGATTGAAAAAATTCAACCCAATTTAATTGTGCCTGAAATTGAGGCCATTGCGACATCAGTTTTACTTGAAATTGAAGCGCAAAATATTGCAACAGTGATTCCATCTGCCAAAGCGGTAAATTTGACCATGAACCGTGAAGGCATTCGTCGTTTGGCTGCAGAAGAATTAGGTTTGCCGACATCCGCTTATCGCTTTGCCAATTCTCTCGAATCTTTCCGCGCTGCATGTGATGACATTGGTTATCCAAACTTTGTGAAGCCTGTGATGTCATCTTCAGGCAAGGGACAATCGCGTGTCACCTGCTTTGATGAAGTTGATGCAGCTTGGGAATATGCCCAGACTGGCGGGCGCGTCAATCAAGGCACTGTGATTGTTGAATCACAAATTGACTTCGATTTTGAAATTACCTTATTAACCGTACGTGCTAAAAATCCAGAAACTGGTGCGATCGAAACTTCATATTGCGACCCAATTGGTCACCGTCAAGATGCAGGCGACTATGTAGAAAGCTGGCAACCTCAAGCCATGAGTGATGCTGCCTTGACTGAAGCCAAACGAATTGCACACAAAGTGACTACTGCCTTAGGTGGTTGCGGTATTTTTGGTGTAGAGCTGTTTGTGAAAGGCGATAAAGTCTGGTTCAGTGAAGTATCTCCACGTCCACACGACACAGGTTTGGTGACATTGGCTTCACAATTCCAAAGTGAATTTGAATTACATGCCCGCGCGATTTTAGGCTTACCTGTCAATACCACACGCCATAGCGTTGCAGCCAGTGCAGTGATTTATGCAGGTGTCGATGCAACAAATCTTTCATTTTCTGGCCTGAATCTTGCATTAGCACATCCCGATACAGATTTACGTTTATTTGGCAAACCTGAAGGTTTTGAACGTCGTCGTATGGGCGTTGCCACTGCGCGAGCAGAAACCACAGAGCAAGCGCGTGAGCTAGCTCAGCAGACTGCGGACACTGTTCGTGTTCATTTAAACGAAAATCAAAATTAAGCTCGTCATTGCATAACGGAATTGTCCATGATCATTACATTACCCTTGCTGAATTATGTAAAAAGCAACCATGACATTCAGGCCATTAACCAATGGCGCACCGATGTCGAAAATCAGCTACAACAATGTTTTGAAAATGGACAATCCATTCGTGAAGTGATTTTGGCGCGTTCTAACCTGATTGATGAAGCGCTCACTTTCTTATGGCAACATGCTGAATTAGACAAAACCAATTTAAGCCTATTTGCGGTAGGTGGCTATGGGCGCAAAGAAATGCTGCCCTATTCCGATGTCGATATTATGGTGTTGTCGGAAGATGCAATCACATCAGAACAAGAACAACTTATTTCGACCTTTATTTCGTCTTTATGGGATGTTGGCAACTTCAAACCTGCCACCAGCGTGCGGACTATTCAAGACTGTGTGATTCAGGCAACCAGTGATTTAACTGTTGCAACTGCCTTGATTGAAGCGCGTTTAATTACAGGAAATCAGCAACTTGCCAAATGGCCGCGTCGTATTGTTTCGCAAACTTGGACAGATAAAACCTTTTTTGATGCCAAAATGGAGGAGCAAAGCAAGCGTTACGCGCAGCACAATGACACCGAAAGTAATTTAGAACCTGATATTAAAAATGCTCCGGGCGGTATTCGTGACATCAACCAAATTGGCTGGATTGCCAAACGCCATTTTCGCGTCAATCGTATTTACGACTTGGTGCATTTAGGTTTTATTTCAGAATTTGAATTGGGTGTACTTGAAGAAGCCGAAAGCTTTTTATGGGAAATCCGTCATCATCTCCATCGTTTAACCAAACGTGATGAAAACCGTTTATTGTTTGATTATCAACGAGATATTGCAGCAACTTTTGGCTATGTTCGAGAAGAAGGTAAACCGCAAAATTACCCGATTGAACAATTTATGAAGCGTTATTATCGCTCTGCACAGCAAGTTTCCACTTTAAATGAAATGTTGCTGGCCTATTTTAATGAGTCGGTCATTACCCCGCGTTTGCCTAATTATGAACGTAACATTGAAGAAATTAATGAAAATTTTAAACTGGTCGATGGCAAACTTGCCGTGCAGCACCACAAAATTTTCTCAGAAAAACCAAGCGCAATTTTAGAAATTTTCTATTTATTGGCCAATCGTCCTGAAATTGAAGGAATTCGCGCACGAACACTGCGCCTGCTGACACTTGCAGCCAAGCGTATTGACCAAAGTTTCCGTGATGATCCAACGCATCAAGCGCTGTTTATGGCAATTTTGCGCTCACCGCACCGCTTGTATAATACCTTGGTGACTATGAAACGCTTAGGTGTATTGGGCAATTACATCCCCGCTTTTGGTCAAATTACAGGTTTAATGCAATACGACTTATTCCATATTTATACAGTCGATGCGCACATTTTACTATTACTCCGCAACTTAAGCCGCTTCAAAGAACCTGAATTCGCGAAAGATTTTCCTGTGGTCAGTTCGGTATTTCAGCGTTTAGCCCGTCGTGACATTATTTATTTGGCTGCGATTTTCCATGATATTGCTAAAGGTCGTCGTGGTGATCACAGTGAACTTGGTGCGGTAGATGCGATTGAGTTTTGCCGTAAACACGGATTTACTGAACGTGAATGTAACCTTGTGGCATGGTTAGTCAAAAATCACTTGTTGATGTCAGTCACAGCACAGAAAAAAGATATTTCTGACCCCGATGTGGTCAAGGAATTTGCCGAAAAAATGGGAGATATGGAGCATTTAGATTATCTCTATACCTTAACGGTTGCTGATATTAATGCGACTAATCCAACACTCTGGAACTCATGGCGTGCATCCTTAATGCGCCAACTTTATACGCAAGCGCGTGATGTCATTCGCTCAGGACTTGGGCGTCCCGTCGATTATCAAATGCTGATTGAAGACACCAAATTTGCGGCAAGCGAGTTACTGGTTAAAGATTTTGAACTCAGTGCTGTTGAAAAAGTCTGGCAAGAACTGGGCGATGAATACTTTATTAAAGAATCTGCCGATGAAATTGCATGGCATACCCGCGCGATTTTGGAGCATGGCGATAATCCTGCACCATTAGTGCTCATGCGCGCGCACCGAAAATCAGCACAAGACGCAGTACAAATCTTTATTTACACGCAAGACCAACCCAACCTATTTGCCACAACTGTCGCTATTTTAGACCGCATGAACCTTGACGTTCAGGATGCACGAATTATTACTGCGACCAAAGCCTTTAGTTTGGATACTTACGTGGTCTTAGACCGTTTTGGCACACTCTTAACAGACCCTGAACGTGAAGAAATGGTGATTGAGGCTTTAGTGAATGCCTTGAGCCAGTCAGATAAATATCCGGGTCTGATGCAACGCCGCATTCCGCGTCAATTACGTCATTTTGACATTGAAAATACAGTAGAAGTGACTTTCAATGCAGCGCTGAATCAAAACATGGTCGAAATTGCCACACTAGATCATCCCGGGTTACTCGCCAAAATTGGCGGCTTGTTTATGATGCAAGGCTTAGATATTCACTCCGCCAAAATTGCCACCCTGGGCGAACGTGCTGAAGATATTTTCTTTGTCACAAAAAAAGATGGCAACCCAATGACAAAGTCTGAAGCAGATACCTTTGCCATCCAGCTCAAAGCTGCTTTAGATGAGGCCTCTAATCAGGTCTGTGGTCAACATTAACTTCAATTTACGGAACACCCATGAACTCAAGTTTGTCCTTATTACATCCTTACCCTTTTGAAAAGCTAAACAAACTATTTCAGGACGTACAACCTGCAAATTTGCCGTTAATTCCACTGTCTATTGGCGAACCTAAACATCCTGCACCTGAATTTGTCAAACAAGCCATTATTGATAATTTTCAGCATTTATCGACTTATCCGAACAGCAAAGGTCTGCCTGAATTACGTCACAGCATTGCCCATTGGCTGACACAACGCTTTCATTTAAAACAAGTTAACCCAGACACTCAAGTTCTCCCCGTTTCAGGTACACGTGAAGCGATTTTTTCCTTCGTACAAGCATTGATTCGACGTGAAGATGCACCCTATGTAGTGATGCCCAATCCGTTTTATCAAATTTATGAAGGGGCAACTTTATTGGCAGGTGCCCAACCTTATTTCATCAATTGCACCGAAGACAATAATTACTTGGGTGATTTTGATGCCGTACCTGCAGAAGTCTGGGAAAAAACCGCTTTATTATTTGTCTGCACACCAGGAAATCCAACGGGTGCTGTCCTTTCAAAAGAACAATTTAAAAAGCTAATAGCTTTGTCAGATCAATATAATTTTGTCATTGCATCTGATGAATGTTATTCGGAATTATGGTTTGACCAAGCTCCTACAGGTTTACTGGAAGTCTGTGCCGAACTTGGACGCGATGACTACAAAAACTGCATCGTATTCCATTCTTTGTCTAAACGCTCAAACTTACCCGGCATGCGTTCAGGCTTTGTTGCGGGCGATGCCAACTTATTAAAACCTTATTTGCAATATCGTACCTATCATGGTGCGGCAATGCCTGTACAACATCAATTGGCATCTATTGCAGCTTGGGATGATGAACAGCACGTTGAAGATAATCGTCAACAATATCGCGCCAAGTTTGAATTATTCCAAACGGAACTTGGGCATTTACTGCCATTAAAAAAACCAGATGCAGGTTTTTATTACTGGCTCAAAGTCGACCATGATGAAAATTTTGCCAAAATATTGATGGAAAAAGCCCATATTAAAGTGCTGCCAGGTCGGTATTTATCTCGTGAAACCGCACAAGGTAACCCGGGTGAAAACCATGTTCGCTTAGCTTTGGTTGCAGATTTGGCGCAATGTGAACAAGTAATTCAACGTCTTAAAGCGATTTTATAAGTTAATGATTTCAATTAAATTTAAGGCGATCATCTGATCGCCTTAATTATCTTACTTGCACAAGCGCAAGCCTTTATCGTAAAGCCTTTTCAATTTCCGCCTGCAAATCTTCAGGTTTTGTGGTCGGAGCAAAACGGTTCAACACCTTGCCATCTTTGCCAATTAAAAACTTGGTGAAATTCCATTTAATTCCGTTGCCCAAAATACCTTTACTGTTATTGGTCAGGTAACGGAAAATCGCATGTGCTTCAGGACCTTTCACATCAATTTTGCTAAACATTGGAAAACTGACACCATAGTTTTTTTGGCAGAAGCTCCCAATTTGCTCATTGGAGCCTGGATCTTGCCCACCAAACTGATTGCACGGAAAGCCCAAAACTTCCAGACCTTGGTCTTTATATTGTTGGTATAACTTTTCCAAACCCGCAAATTGAGGCGTAAAACCACACTTGCTGGCTGTATTTACAATCAACAAAACCTTCCCTTCATAATCGCTAAAGGCTTTATTTTGTCCATCTAACAACTCAGCTTCAAACTGATAAATGTTGGTCATGGATAATTTCCCTCATCATTTTTTTCTTGTGTTTTGAGTTCTAAAGAAGCCGAATTGACACAATAGCGCAATCCTGTTGGCTGTGGACCATCATCAAAAACATGCCCTAAATGTGCGTCACAATGATGACAAACAATCTCAGTACGCTGCATGCCATGCGAACCATCCTGATGTTCTTCAATCACCCCAGGCTGGATTGGACGATAGAAACTTGGCCAACCGCTACCGCTGTCATATTTTGTTTCAGATGAGAATAGCGCTGTACCGCAACAACGACAGGTATAAATCCCCTCTTGTTTAGTATTCCAATATCTCCCCGTAAAAGCAGGCTCCGTGCCTTTTTGACGTGTAATCCGAAATTCCTCTGGTGATAACTCTCTTTGCCATTCTCGGTCTGTTTTATTGAGTTTTCCCATCACTAACTCCTTTAAATCTTTGACATTCAGTGTCATGCTTCAGTACTTCCATTTTTACGCTAGACCTTGCAAAATATCTAGCTAAATTTCAGCATAGATTGTGATATTTCAGTAATCTATAATTTATTTATCTTCTAATCATTGGATGGAACTATGTCCGTACTAGGTAACACGACTCCGCGCGAAATAAAAAAATCATCAAAACTTGAGCATGTATGCTACGACATTCGCGGACCTGTGTTACGAGCGGCCAATGAAATGGAAGAGGCCGGTCATAAAATTATTAAACTGAATATTGGCAACCCTGCCCCATTCGGTTTTGAAGCGCCACAGGAAATTATTAATGATGTCGCATTGAACTTGCCTAATGCGATTGGTTATACCGACTCCAAAGGGATTTTCCCTGCGCGTAAAGCGATTTGTCAGTACTATCAGCAAAAAGGCATTTTCGATATGCATGTCAATGATGTGTATATTGGCAACGGCGTGTCTGAACTGATTGTTATGGCGATGCAAGGCTTGTTAGACGATGGCGATGAAATGCTGGTACCAATGCCTGACTACCCGCTTTGGACTGCGGCAGTGAATTTATCGGGCGGTACTGCTATTCACTACAAATGTGATGAAGAAAACTTTTGGTATCCAGACATTGCCGATATGGAAAGCAAAATCACGCCAAATACGCGCGGTATTGTCATTATTAACCCGAATAACCCAACGGGTGCGGTTTATCCACGTCATGTGTTGGAACAAATTGTAGCATTGGCAAAAAAATATGACTTAATTTTATTTGCCGATGAGATTTACGACAAAATTATTTATGACGGCATTGAGCATGTTGCGGTTGCAGCTTTAGCGGGTGATCAGCTTTGTATTTCATTCAATGGCTTGTCTAAATCGTATCGCATTGCGGGCTTCCGTTCAGGCTGGATGGCGATTACAGGCGATAAATCACGCGCTGCAGACTACATTGAAGGTTTAGACATGTTGGCGTCTATGCGCTTGTGTGCCAACCATCAGGCGCAGTACGCGATTCAAACAGCATTGGGTGGTTATCAGTCTATCAATGACTTGATTCGTCCGGGTGGTCGTTTATACGAACAACGTAACATTGCATGGGAAATGCTGAACGACATTCCTGGCGTGTCTTGTGTCAAACCTGAGGGTGCAATGTATTGCTTCCCGAAACTTGATCCAAACGTCTATCCAATTGAAGATGACGAAAAGTTAATGCTCGATTTACTCAAAGCAGAAAAAGTTTTGTTGGTTCAAGGTACAGGTTTTAACTGGCCAACGCCTGATCATTTCCGTGTGGTGTTCTTGCCAGCAGAAAATGAATTACGTGAAGCAATGACACGTTTAGGTCGTTTCTTGGCAAAAATCCGCTAAGACTTCACCGAATCTCTGTTGTAAAATGCCGTGTTAAACACGGCATTTTTTATGGATTTGATTTTTATTTCTATTTTATCTTTACATCTCTTGTTCATCATCAAGTGGTCACATAGCAAAGCGATACTCAGACACTTGGGGATACACTTTTACACGCCCGCAAAAGCATGCTGTAATAGCCACAAGCGATTAAGTTTCAGGAACTGAGCATGCACTACCAAGTTCATCTTATTGATGCGCAGAAACCATCACAAAACTATATTTGGTTGCTTGAACATTGTGCCAGCAAACAAGTGGTGGTGGTTGACCCAACTGATGCCAAACCTGTTGAAGGTTTTTGCCAAAATCATGGTTTAGAGATCGCGCAAATTTGGTTGACGCATTGGCATCAAGACCATATTGGCGGTGTGCCTGAACTCATTGCAGAACGTAATTTACCTGTTTATGGGCCACGTGAAGAATTGAGCAAAATTCCGTTTATCACGCATCCTTTACAAAACCAAGATCATATCAATTTTCATGATTTACAGGTCGATGTTATTGCCGTTCCGGGACATACCTTGGGGCATATTGTGTATTTTATAGATGCGTTGGATGTATTGTTCTGTGGCGACACTTTATTTGCGATGGGCTGTGGGCGTGTTTTTGAAGGTACATATTTGCAAATGTATCAATCTTTAAACCGCTTGGCAGCGCTGCCTCCGCGTACCCAAGTATATTGCACCCATGAATATACATTGGCGAATGCACAATTTGCACTGCATGTAGAACCCGACAATGTTGCCATTCAAGAGCGTTATCAACAAATTGAAAGTTTACGCATGCTTAATCAACCCACTTTGCCAAGCAGCATCGAACTAGAACTGGAAACCAATCCATTTTTAAGGGCCGAAAGTGTCGAAGAATTTCAGAAATTACGTGAACTCAAAGACAACTTTTAAATTGATGCTTTGATCATAAAGCATCTGATATTTCTCTCGGATTATAAAATCTGATTACTGGCAGCAAACTCATCTAATTGAGTTTGCGTCACCACACGCACAGCATTCATTTCATCGACCCGCACCAAAAGTAAATTGGACAATGCAGGCTGATAACGGCGTGCGCTGCCAAAAGGCGTATAAGCCACATTGGATTGTGAAGAAAATAGCAACCAATCTTCATGCCCAAGCATCACAGCAAAAGGCTCTAGCCCTTGATTTTGCATCTGCTTCACTATGTGCTCAACCTGCTGTTGGATTGTTTGTGCAATCATGTCTATTTTCCAAACCTTCAAACTCAACCATAGTATAAGCTAATGTCTATTTGGTACCGACATGCTCCATACTGATCTCCATTGCATTAAATTAAAGCTTGGCATAAAAAATGGATAATCCCCATATGTTCATGCTGAAAATAAATACAGCCTAAAACTAAAAATCATTAACAAAATATTTCTAAGTCATCTTTTGGCAATATATCTAAGACCTTAAAATTAATTACGCCACCTCAGTTAAAATAATAAATATCAATAATTTACAAATAAATAATTCTTTTAAAATATTCTAATTGCTTAAAAGGACTTTAGATTTCTAAAAATCAGTGAAAAAAATGTTAAAGAAATACATTTCTGCCCTTTAAAAATTCAAGAAATATCCCTATTAATAATTAAATAAATGGATAGGAGTTCTCTCGTGAAAAAAGTTGTTAAAGCAAAAAATTTAATTGCGTTTCGTATTTGGTTAGAAAAATTAGGTTATTCAGTCAAAAATTTGGCGGATGGTCACGGTTTCACATTTAGCTTTCAAAAAGAATATGGTTTGGTCACTTGCGAGCTTTCTGGTAATGCTTTAGCAATGAAATTAGGCGAGGAATTTGAAGACCATTTAAAAGCATAAGTACTTATACAATATAGATAAGTATGCAATAACGGTTGAACTTGATAGGATGCAAAAATAAAAATTCAAATCGTATTTCATCAACATTTAAAGATGATCTTGCCCATAACCTGTTTATAGGCTTTTTTTATGTTGAATTTTAAATCTTAAAATACATCTAAGCCTTGTCAAAGAGATGCAATGATTTAAAGCTAAAATAACAGGCAATAAAAAAGCAAGGTCATTGCCTTGCTCTTTAATGTATGGTGGGGACGGAGAGACTCGAACTCTCACACCTCGCGGCGCTGGAACCTAAATCCAGTGCGTCTACCAATTTCGCCACGTCCCCAACATCGGGTACCAACTGAGTTGTTGGATTTTAATTTGGCAGAGGATCAAGGATTCGAACCTTGACGAACGGTTTTGGAGACCGTCATGCTACCATTACACCAATCCTCTGTAACTTAAAATCAAGCTGACTTGATATTTAAGTGGTGGGGACGGAGAGACTCGAACTCTCACACCTCGCGGCGCTGGAACCTAAATCCAGTGCGTCTACCAATTTCGCCACGTCCCCGATGGCTGTGTATATTATAGAGATCACTTCCTGATGACAAGCCTTTTTTATAAAAAAGCACAATGACTGTTTAAATAAAAAACAAAAAACTATTTTTTGATTTTTTCTTAAGCATATTCAGCTACTAAGCCATAATTTTAACTCAGCAATACTCACTGCACGCTGCGAATAGGACTTTGCCAGCATGTGATTCAGCAGAGGTAAAAATGCTTGTAGATGTATGGGAAGTTGAATATGCAATCTTTGACAGTGCAAATATGCCCAATCGTGGTAACTCTTTGCCTGTAAGCGTTGTTGCGTTAACCACTCATAAAAAATAATGCCTAACGCATAAATATCACTTTGTGCAGTTTTAGGCTGTCCGTGAAATAATTCTGGCGCCATATAACGTGGTGTGGCGGTCATCCCCTGACATTGAATATCTGCAACTTGCTGTGCTTGCTCAAAATCTAACAGTTTGATTTGCCCATCTAACTGCACAATATGTTCAGCTTTTAAGTCGGCATGAATCCAACCCAATTGATGCAATGCATCCACTGCTTCAAAGACACGCAAAAATATGTGTTTAATCGCTTCTGTATATTCAGGTAGATTACCCATCGCAAAAACAGCTTGCGCCTCAGGTAAAATTAAAGCACGTGAATAGACCTGTGAATAATGCGATGAAATGTCGTGTGAATTACCCTGCGGCTGAATATGAATGGGTGCAGCATCCATCAATTCACATGGCAATAAAAAAGATAAATGTGATGATTGCGCGTACTGTTTATAAAAGTTCCATTCTTGTGCAAAGCCCTGCTCTACTGTCGCATAAACTCCCTGTTGTTGGGCTTTCAGCCAATAAAACTGCCCTTGATGTTCAAAACGATAAATATGCCGACCATGTTGCAAACTTTGCGCTTTACTGCGCAACTCGAACTGCGCAGTATCTAGCTGTTGAACATCCAAATTTAAAACATTAAACAACACTTGCGCCAGTGCGCATTTCTGCTGCGACTTCGGTGGATACCTCTATTTGAGGTGCATTTAATAATTCTAAGCAATGTTGCAAAGTTTTACCGACACGTGCATGCGTTTCAATCGATGAAATTTTCGGCCAAGTCGCACGCTCGCCTTCACGCTGTAAAATTTTAAATAAATGTGGTTTCGGGTTTTGCAACATATAGCTGTAATGACGCAGGTTATAGCTTCCTACAATATTCACATCACCATAATAGCGTTGATCGACAATGCCATAGCCATGATCTAGCAAACGACGCACTGGCGGTACAGCTCCTGCGCGCTCACGTACAAAATCCATTACCCCACGACTAATGACTTTGCCCTGACGACGAATAATCCGTTCTGGCCAACTCAGCATATCTTTACGATAACGCTTAATATCATCCTGCATAAAAGGCACTACATGTGGATTGACCTGACTGGCGATGGTGTAGTTAATATTATACAAACGTGCCATTTTTTCCTGTGGGAAATCGCTACGCACACTGCCATCCACCCAACGGGTTTTACCCATATATGGAGTGTGTTCGCCATCATAACGCTTGTTGGTTAAACGTACTGGTGGAAATAAAATTGGCACAGCACACGAGGCCAACACCGCACTCCAAACCAACAAATCTGGCGCAGTGAAGCTGTTCATAATGCGTGAGTCTTGCGATGCATCATAAGGCGCAACCGCCACATTAATATGCAAACCTGATTTTTGAAAAGCTTCTTCAAACGTGGTATCGCCCAAGTTTTTGATCAGGAATTTTTTTAAATAATGCACATCGGCAATTCCACCATTGCCTTTAAGAATTTCGCGCATTTGTCTAAACTGAAATGCTTCGTGGAAAAATGACTCACCACCCAAAATATGCTGTACTTCTTCAGGTTTTGCGATGCCTA
This sequence comes from Acinetobacter sp. YH12099, assembly GCF_013419195.1. NCBI lineage: Bacteria > Pseudomonadati > Pseudomonadota > Gammaproteobacteria > Moraxellales > Moraxellaceae > Acinetobacter > Acinetobacter sp. YH12099. The sequence continues at coordinate 51,005 of NZ_VPAP01000001.1, forward strand.
GCATTGCAGTCATTATTGCACCCGCGCTCGAACCCGACAGCACTTTAGGCATTAAATCCTGTTCAAGTAAGGCCTTACAAACACCTGTATGAAACAAACCTAGCGTTGCCCCACCAGAGAACATCAAGGCAGGTTGTCCGTATGCAGTTTGGCATTGCTGAAAAAACTCTATTTTTTCTACTTTGGTTAAAGCCTGACATTCATCTGAAGCGACAAAAGCCAAACTTTTACTGACTTCATCCACATAATCTTCAATAATTTTTTTAGTACCCACATAGGTTGCAGTAAACAACATCGGATGGGCAATATTGGCGATGTCAAAAGTTAAACCTTCACGCAAAATATAAATTAAATCGTGACTGCGTTCGGTGGTGCGATAACGGCGTAATAAATTTAAACGATGCGAGATAATTTCCGCATCAAAATATGGCGAACTGTTGTCATATTTCCATTCTTGCGCACCAGTTTCTTCATCTATACGAATGGCAATACTTTTCCATTCTTCATACGATTCGGCATTTTGAATTTGGCGCTTGAGTTTTTTTATGCGATAGGCTTGATGCGGATTAACATCTTCGGTGAAATCTTTAAATAACATAGCATTCCTCAATCCGTTGGTTTATTCGCAGCACTACGCTTGCCTATGCCTACTATACACAACAATATCTAAAAAATTGTAATACGCGTCAATGACTCGATTCACACTTTGATTGTCAAATCTAGGTCAATTGCGCTAGTCTTAAAGTGTAGCAATCTGATCTGCATTTTTTAAGCTGAATTATCATGGCAAACCTAGATTTACCCGACAACATCTTATTATCACTTTCTCATGTACTCCAACAACTACAGCAAAGTTTACCTGCTTTAAAACAAGAAACCGACTTTTCCGCCATCGCATTCAAATGGCAAGATCGACAATTGATAGCGATTCAACAACCCAAAAAAATTGATTTAGATGATTTAAAAGGCATCGAAAAGCAAAAAGAAAAAGTCATTCAAAACACCTTGCAGTTTTTAAATGGCTTACCTGCCAATGATGTGTTACTTACAGGCTCACGCGGTACGGGAAAATCATCTATTGTACGTGCCCTATTGACCGAGTATGCCAATCAAGGATTACGTTTAATTGAAATTGAACGCGATGATTTGTCTGAATTGCCAGAAATTCAAAAAATCATTCAGCATCGTCCTGAAAAATTTATTGTCTACTGTGATGATTTAGCTTTTAACGCAGAAGATGAAAATTATCGTAGTTTAAAAAGTGTTTTAGATGGTTCATTACAATCAGGTTCCAGTAATTTTATTATTTATGCAACCAGTAACAGACGTCATCTATTACCTGAATTTATGCATGAAAATACACCTGTCACTCGTGTAGATGTACCGCAATATACTGAGTTGCATCCTCAAGAAGCAATTGAAGAGAAAATTTCACTGTCTGATCGCTTTGGTCTATGGCTGTCGTTTTATCCAATGGATCAAAATCTATATTTAGAAATTGTGGAGCATTATTTACACAAAGCCGAAATGCCAATGACTGCCGAAGTACGTGCAGAAGCATTAAGATGGTGTCAGGCACGTGGACAGCGTTCAGGGCGTGCTGCCTATCAATTTTCTAAACACTGGATTGGCTCGCAGCAACTTAAAGCACTTTAAATATTTTAATGGGTTGTTTGCATATAGAAGATAGTCAGCAACCCACTCTATTTAAACGCGCTAAATGACTGAGCGACTACTGACCTTGTTCTGCAGCAATCCGTGCCAATGTGTCTTTATAAAATTCTTCGCCATGCGCCTGCATTTCTGCCACAGTCGGCTCTCCTACATATACTTCTTGCGGTACTGTCGCTTCAGGTGTGATAGCCGAAGGATGAGTTGCTACAGTAGTCAAACGAGTCGGTACTTCGACCTGTTGGGCTGTCACTGAACTCGGCTGATTTTCTGTACTATTTATATTTTGCTGTATTGACTCAGCCCCTTCGCAAGCGGTCAATACCATCATCCCCATCACACAAATAATGCAAAATGTATTTTTAAATCGCATGTTTATCTCAATTGGTTTTATATTAAATATCTACCAAAAATCATAGTTTAAAGTTGAAAACACAACAATTGGACAGGACCCACAGATTTAAATACTGCTGTCAGCTACTTTATGGATTTCTATAAATTGTAGGATGAGTGCACAAAAAAAATAAAGAAGTTCTATTTGAAACCAATACGTGAAATAAAGTTTGGGATAGAATATGACTATAAAATTTCAGAAAAATTATTAAAAAATATTTATATTGCAATTATTTAATTTTACTTAATAAGATCAACTTTAGTCCATTGTATTATTTTATGAACCCATTATTCGCTTAAGATGCAATCTCTTTAAAACAAACAACGGTTAAAAAATAATGTTTAAATTTAAAAATTTGTTAATTACAGTAAGTTTAATTACAACGCTTACAGCATGTACACAAGTGAAAACGCAAGAGTATTATGCCGAGAACTTAGATGAAGCTAAAAAAGTTTTGCAGAAGTGCGAAGAAATGGCCAATCAAGGTAAATCACTAGAAGGTAAAAAATTAGAAAACTGTACAAATGCAGGGAATGCTGTGATGCAAGGCATGATGAAAGATCTTACCAAAGGTTTAATGGACGCAGTTCGCTAAGTCTTAAGTATTCGTTTCTAATATTAATGTAAAAATTTAGCATATAAAGTCAGAGGCAGATTATTGCCTCTGATTGATTTTATGCTACGAACAACTTAACCCGCAGTTGGATTGGTAAGCTCCGTCATCGGCCAACGTGGTGTAGTCGTAACCGATAAACCATCTTGCTGCCCTGCTTTTAAACGCTGATAGCCCGCAAAAGCAATCATTGCACCATTGTCGGTGCACAATGCAGGTTCTGCATAATAAACCGTTGCACGAATTTTAGCTAAATCTGCTTCTAAACGCTCACGTAACCGAGTATTTGCACTCACCCCACCCGCGATCACCAAGCGTTTTAAACCTGTTTGTTTTAAAGCTTTTACCGATTTTTTCACCAAAGTATCAACAATCGCTTCTTGGAAACTTGCCGCAATATCGGCATCACGGTTTTCATCACCTAACTTTTTCATTTGTACTGAAACCGCAGTTTTTAAACCGCTAAATGAAAATTCTAAGCCTTGGTGCAACATTGGACGTGGAAATTCAAAAGCTTTGGCATCGCCTTGTTCAGCTAGTTTGGCGATATTTGGCCCACCCGGATACGGTAAACCCATCATTTTGGCAACTTTGTCAAAAGCCTCGCCTGCAGCATCATCAATCGACTCGCCTAACAATTCATATTGGCCAATGCCATAAGCTGCCATGAGCTGTGTATGTCCACCCGAAACCAATAAAGCGACAAACGGAAATTCTGGCGGTGTCGCAGACAATAATGGTGCAAGCATGTGCCCTTCCATGTGATGCACCCCAATTGCAGGTTTATTTAAGGCAAAAGCTAAAGTTCGTCCAAATAATGCGCCTGTCATGAGTGCGCCCATTAGCCCCGGCCCACGGGTATAAGCCACTGCATCAATTTCAGATTTTTTGACTTGGCTCTGCTCAAGCAATTGATTGATTAAAGGAATAAGTTTGCGCACATGGTCACGTGAAGCCAGTTCGGGTACCACACCACCATACTCTGCATGCAATTTAATTTGGCTATACAGTACTTGCCCGCGCAAACCTAACTCGCTGTCATACAGTGCAAGTCCTGTTTCATCACAAGATGTTTCTAAGCCTAAAACGATCATTAAATTGCCTATAACCTGTATCAATTCTATTGCGAAACCTATTATAGACTTGTGATATGAGATGTAAATGAGTAAAATACTGACCTTCACTTGTGATCGTGGGCAATTTCGCCCAGATCTTATCCATAACTTAATGAGGATTCTTCATGCCACAAGTTAAATTGAAAGAAGGCGAACCAGTAGACGTAGCTATCCGTCGTTTCAAACGTTCTTGCGAAAAAGCAGGTGTTTTAGCTGACGTACGTAAGCGTGAATTCTACGAAAAACCAACTCAAGAACGTAAGCGCAAAAAAGCTGCTGCTGTTAAACGCTACCAAAAGAAATTGGCGCGTGAATCAGTACGTACTACTCGCCTTTACTAATTAATTTGTGATTGCCTGTCTGGATTAAATGATGACGACTTTAAAAAACCAAATCACTGACGTTTTAAAAGCGACTATGCGCGCCAAAGAAATGGATAAGTTAACGGTAATTCGTAGTCTACAGGCAGCAATTAAGCAAATCGAAGTCGATGAGCGCAAAGAGCTTGACGATGCTCAGGTTCTTGCGGTCATTGAAAAGCAAATTAAACAACGTAAAGAATCGGTTAAAGCCTTTGAAGGCGCTGGCCGAGAAGATTTAGCTAGTAAGGAACAAGCCGAAATTGAGGTGTTATCTCAGTTTCTACCAGAAGCTATGACTGAGGAAGAACTTGATTCCATGATTGCGCAAACCATTCAAGCGCAACAAGCTACTAGCATGAAAGATATGGGTAAGGTGATGAACTCTCTGCGTCCGCTCATAGCCGGGCGCGCCGATCCTGCACAAGTATCTGCAAAAATTAAAGCCAAATTAAGCTAATCAGCTCATCCCAAATTTGTGTTTATCCAAATACTCATTTAAGTCAGATTAAACCTGTTTAACCTTTCTCTCTAATACTATTCAGTAAAATGCTAAACAAGGATGAGATAACTATTACTCACCCTTAGACACTTTTGCTTTAACTTTTTACTTTAAATCGCAGTTCACTTGATATTTTTTCAGTAATTGCATTTCTTTAGATGTGCTGACCTGCTGAATCACGTCCTGTTTATTAATATTCTGATAACGACGATCCAAATAGGCACGGTTTTCATCTGCTGCCTGATATAAACGATCGACATAACGACTAACAATGCCGCAAAACTGCTGCTGTTGCTGCGGATTAAAACCCTGCTGTTGTGGGTTTAAGCCTCGTAAAAACTGTCGGGTATCTTGTTTATATTGCGCATTAATTTCTTCAACAGCCAACACATACTGCTCTGCGCTCGCAGCATAGACATTTTGCAAGGTCATCCCCAAAGTAAGGCATAAATAAATATATTTTTTCATTTTCAAGTCAGGGTCGTTTCAACTCAAGTTCTATTTTAGCATTGTATATTCGGTGAATAACTATTCACACGACTCAATTGCCAAAAAGTTGGGTTTGTATTGCGCAAATGCTTGCTCACATGGTTCGGGAACTTTGCCTTGAGTCACTGTCCCTAAGCGTAAGCGAATAATATCGGGTAAATCTAGCCGATAAGAATAAATCGGGCTGCCACACTCCTGACAAAATACCCGTGCTTTATTGGGACTATGAAAATATTCTTTTAGATATTTTAAGCCACGCACCACTTCAAAATGTTCGCGTGCCACTGGACTATTCCATCCCATAATACCGCCTTGCGCACGACGGCAATGCTGGCAAAAACATAATATTGTTTTTTCAATTTCGGCATGGTAACGGTAATACACCGCACCACATAAACATTGTCCCTCAATCATTCTTAAACTCCTTTTCTTTATTGTTATGCCACCGTATGTACGCCCGACTTATATTTTTAACTGTCGTTCTCTTTGCATTTCAGTCACACGGTTTTTTATATTTGCCGACATCGCCTGATTGTCTTTGGCTAAACGCTGCGCGTGCAGTAATGATTTAATTGCCTCTTCTTCCCAACCTGACCAATACTGTACTTCTGCACGATACCGTAACACATTTACCGTGCGTAATGCAGAGCTTCGGTCTACATTTGCCGCTTGCTGCATTAAATTCCATGCCGATAAATCACGTGGATTTTTTTGCAAGAAATCCTTCAAAATACTTTCTGCTTGCGTAGTTTGATTTTGACGAATCAAAACCTCGGCCCATTTATAATTCAGCGCACGATTTTCAGGCATAATTCGCGCAGGTGAACCAATTGTTTTGAGCGCTAAATCAATTTTATTTTGCCCTAAATAAATGTCAGTTTGAATAAGTGTCAATAAATTATGTAAACGATTGTGACTTTTGGCCTGATCTATACTTTGTTGCGCCAAAACAAAATCGCCTTGCTGGCTATAAAAATAAGCCAAAGCCAAATTCGCCGCAAAATGGTTGCGGGTTGCAAATGCTTTAAGCTGCTGTTCTGTCGCCTGCTGCGAAACCACCAAACTATATAACTTTAAAATCTCAAAGTCTTCATCACGCAGCGAGGTTGGCACTGGTGGCAATTGATTGGCACGTAAACGCGCCTCACTCATCCGCTCTGTGGTTAAGGGATGGGTAAACCAAAAGTCAGGTAAGAAGCTCACTCGACTCGTAGTACGGTGCATCACCTCAAAAAAGTCTGCCATGCTTTGTGGGTTATAGCCTGCGCTATACATATATTGCATGCCAATACGGTCTGCTTCACGTTCCTGATTACGGCTATAAGTCAATTGCTGATCCATTAAAGCGGCTTGAGAACCCATCATCACCGCTGCGCCTGCATCACCATCGGCTTGTGAGGCAACCAATGCCCCAACCACAACCCCAGCGAGTGCCAACAAACCCTGTCCTTTAAATGCCTCTTGAGAGCGACTGTAATGACGTTGCGACACATGCGCAATTTCATGCGCCATCACGCCCGCAACTTCATCCATATTACGGGCAGAATTAATAAGACCTGTGTTTAACGCAAATAAACCACCCGGCACAGCAAAAGCATTAATTTGTGGATCATTGATAATGAGTAGCCCAATGGGTTGCCCCAATTGAGTTTGGCTGAGTAGATGCGAAAACGTATTGATTAATTGATCTTCCAGCCACGGGTTTTGCGTGACAGGCATTTTACGCTGCACTTCCCGATAGACTTTTTCACCAATACTGCGTTCTTTTTGCTGATCAATTAATCCCACACCACTGCCTATTTCAGGCACATTAAATTGTGGTGTGGTGGTTAAATTGGCACTTTGGGTTGTCGCAATACTGGCAAAACTCAAACCGCAGATCAGTAATAGATGTTTCAATGGATGATCTCAAATACATATTTTGCATAATGATTCACTATAACATTGAAAAATGAACGCATTTGCAATGATGTGTTATCAATTTTTACCAAATCATCTTTAACTTTAAGACGTATAACAAGCAGGATTAACAACATATTGCGGGCGACGTCCTTCCAGCGCATCAACTAAATTTTTATAGGCTAAGTTTGCCATTTGTCGACGAGTTGCTGCAGTTGCTGAACCAATGTGCGGCAAAGTCACGACATTATCTAACTCAAATAATGGTGATTCTTGCAGTGGTTCTTTGTCATAGACATCCAAAGCTGCGGCAAAAATTTTGCCTGCTTGTAAGGTCTGAATAAGTGCCTGCTCATCAATGACCGAACCACGCGAAATATTGACCAAAATTGCATGAGACGGCATTAAATCAAGTTCACGCTGACCAATTAAGGCTTTAGAGTCTGCATTTAAATCGACTGCCAGCACCACAAAATCAGACTGTTGCAGCAATTCATCCAGACTTAAATATTCTGCATTAAATGCCTTCGCCACTTCCATTTTTTCACGACGATTGTGGTACACCACATTCATATTAAAACCATGAAATGCACGCCGTGCGATAGCCGCACCAATATGCCCCAAACCTACAATACCAATGGTTTTACCATAAATATCCTGTCCAAACTGCGCTGCACCCACGGTACGTTTCCATTGCCCTTGTTTAGTCCACCGATCTAAATATGGCACTTGTCGTGCTGCACTCATCAATAAAGTAAAGGCTAAATCTGCTGTGGTTTCAGTCAAGACATGCGGTGTATGGCAAAGACTAATCTTTTGTTGGGTTAAATAATCTACATCATAGTTGTCGTAACCGACACTTACACTCGAAATCACTTTGAGTTTAGTCGCAGTATGTAAGTTACTTTGATTAAGCAAGCGCCCTGCACCAATCATGCCATCGGCATCTTGCACATGCTCAAGCAACTGTTGATTCACGTCACCCAACTTCGGGCTGACCTGCACCACCTGATAATCTTGCTCTAGCTTACTTAAAATTTCTGCATCAATTTGACTAAACACTACCACTTTTTTACGCATGATTATCCCTGTTTCGTGTCTACAATTGCTTGTATATGTAGAGTTTTAAATATCTGAATTGACTTAGGCTTTAGGCTGTAACGATGTGATTTGTATCGCATCCCACAGACTTTTTTTCAACAGCGGTTGATCTAACATCTCTTGCAAGCTGGCTAAATGCAAACATTGTTCAGATTTAAAATGTGGTAATTGACCTAAAATCAGCATGTTTTTATCTGTGCTCAAGACATCAACAAAACCTTGCACATAATTTTCTACCCCGATGCCGTCTTGTAATACTTCTAAAGCAAAAGGCCATTGCAATACGTGATATTCGGCCTGTAGCGCATGTTGAATATTACGCCACAATTGTTGCTGTTCCTGACTCAAGGTAGTGCTTTCTACCAAAATGACACAATGTGGCAACTGCAAAGCTTCAATACTAAATGCTTCAATTTGCAGCATGACACGCGCTTCAGGAACAACTTCTGGCGCGGCCGCTTCAACTGTCGTATGTTGCGGAGATGGTTCTTGCTTAGGCTTTTCGTGAATAATCGGCTGTTGTTGTTTTAATTGTTGAGGTACTGCAGCAGGAACAATAATTTCGCTGTGTATTTCAGGTGCAGCTTGGTCGCGCCAAACCGATGATTGTGGCAAAGTTTGAGACACAGCCGTTCTGGAAACCCAAATATCGATTCCCAAACTGGCTAAAATGTCACGCTGATGCCCCATCATGTTTATCATCACCTATCTAATTTTTCGCTGCACGTATTTATCACAGAACAACATGCAAGATAGCACCTATTCTACCTAGAAAGGCTGCACAATGCTGTGCTTTCTTTCACCCAATCTGACCTATTCGTATTTTTTCAAAATCTGCTTTAAACACACCTAGTCAATCAGTGTCACACAATCATCAAACTGTTTTGTTTTTGCATTTGCTCGACAATTTCTTCGGTTTTAAAACCTAAACGCCAATAGAGCAACTCCAAAACATCCAATTCATCTTGGGTGATAATACGGTCATTCCACAAACAAATTTCAGCAATGCCTAACACCATCAGTCGATCACGCAGCAGCAAACCTGCCATATCATTTAAAATTTCTGATAAATCAATCGGTTCATCTGAAATTTCTTCATAATCAATCAATTCATCTGCAGTTAAAACACGTTCTAAAATACGTTCACGTACATCTAACTGATTAACACTATTAATTTGCTGCACATGCAATAAAGCATCGATTAAACGTACAATTTGCGGTTTAACTTCGTGTAACGCTGCAGGTGTATGTAAAGGCAGCAAGTTCAATTCAAACTTAATACGTTCAAGCAGCAAGGCATCCAACAAACCAATCTCGCCATCTTCCTGAATGATTTTTGCCAATTTGGTTAGAAACTGCCGTGCGATACTCAGCGGCATACCACCAATATTTTTACACGCTTCATGGAAAATCGAGATATGTACTCGCCCATCCAAATGTAATAAAGCATCTACAATTGCACGACTCACTTCTGCTTCAGCAGGAATAAATTCACGATATTGGCGAATCATCAAAATAGCGACAATCACCTCACGCGAACCCGTTGCCGTTTGTAAGGCACGCTGAATTAGCTCTGGACGCGGCATGTTATTGCGAATTTCAGGCTTGAGTGGCTTAATTGCATCATTAATTGCAAAGCTAATCGGCGACAAGCGCAGCAAAGGCAAAGGTTGCGGCGAGCTCCACGGCGCATAATATTCAGCATTCATTTCTTCTAACGAGCGAAATAGGCTAAACAAAGGCTGATTGCGTAAACGCTTCAAATTTTCGAGTTGTAAGTCTTGCACCAAGGTTGGATCAAGCTCAAAAATACGGGCTTCAATACTTGGATGAATATTCATCCAGCTTTGTGGACTGAGCGAGTTAGCAAAGCACATGTGGGAAATCGATTCTGAATATTCACTATGAATTTGCGAACCCGCATGGTGTACATAAATGCGCAGCAAGGTTTGAATATTGGCATTGTTTTGAATCCGGCGTTTGGTTTTTAAATCATTTTTAAAAGTACGCCCACTCAAACTAATGTATTTGATTAGACGAGAAATAAGTACACCTAAACTGCCAATTAGCCAAATACCGCCACCTACGGCCACAAAAAATGTAGCAAGCTTATGTGGCGGTGCATCACGGTGCTGACCAAAACCCAGTTTGGCAATACTGCTGCCCCATTTACTGAATGTGGTTAAACTGCTGTAAAGAATTTTCAGCTTAGTGTTATCAATGGTTTCACCACTTAAAATATGGTTAAACTCATGACTCAATAAGCCATAAAGCTCCTGCTCATCTAAATTTTGTAATGCGCCCCAAGTCAAAACAATTACAATATCTTTATCACTAAAGCCTGCAGTTAAAGCATTTACACCAATCTCATCTGGCAAAACATAAACTGTTGGAATTTGAATTTGAAAAGTATCTGCCAGTTGTTCAGTAATTTTTAATGCCGTGCTTTCTTCAGGTGTACTTTCAAATTGTGTTAAACGACGTGCGCCAAGTTGTTTCGCAAGCGAATGTCCGCCTGAGCGAAAGACATAAAATTCCAAAATAATGGAAAGCGCCATAATTAAGAGCAGCAACGTAATCCAATACGGGCTCAGACTGTGCCAATAGATGGATTGTGTGGAGTCCACATAATAGACCAAAAGCCCTAATACGGTATTTAAGATAAACAACGTCAAAGCCACTGCAACCAGACACAAGATTGCAGACCAAATCATATTTTTATTTTTAATCAAGTAACTACTCACAGCCTTCAATGTAAACATCCTGAATTACATTGTATTTGACCCACCCATCATAAATGAAAAAAGCGGGAATTTCCCGCTTTTCTCTGTGAGGTAATCAGAAAAATGATTAGCTCTCTTTTACACCTGTGAGGTCAACTGATGCAGCATCAATATTGACATCAATGTAGCCATCTTTGCCTTTTTTGGCTAAGTCGTTACGCTTTTGTTCAAGATCGTTTAAATACGCCTCATCAATCCCACCAGCCACATAAACACCATCAAATACCGAGCAATCAAACTCAGTTAAATTTGGGACTTTGTGCGTACGCACCGCTTGTTTTAAATCATCCAAATCTTGGAAGATTAAGCGGTCTGCGCCAATAATTTCACGAATTTGCTCAACATCACGATTTGAAGCAATCAACTCGTCTTTAGCTGGCATATCGATACCGTACACGTTTGGATATTTCACCATAGGTGCTGCAGAAGCAAAGAACACTTTTTTTGCACCTGCATCACGTGCCATTTGAATGATTTCGTTACAGGTCGTGCCGCGTACAATCGAGTCATCCACCAATAGGACATTTTTGCCTTTAAACTCAAGCTCTACAGGGTTAAGTTTTTGACGGACAGATTTTTTACGCAATTGCTGACCCGGCATAATAAAGGTACGTCCGATATAACGGTTTTTCATAAAACCTTCACGGAATTTAATACCTAAGGTATTTGCCAGTTCCAAAGCAGAAGTACGCGATGTATCTGGAATTGGAATAACTACGTCAATGTCGTGCTGTTCGCCCCATTCACGGGTAATTTTATGTGCCAATTTTTCACCCATTTTAAGGCGGGCTTTATACACTGAAATACCATCAATGGTTGCATCTGGACGTGCAAAGTACACATATTCAAAAATACATGGACGATATTCAGGTTTAGCGGCACATTGCTGGGTAAATAATTCACCTGCGTCATTAATAAAGATCGCTTCACCCGGCGCAATATCACGTTCAACTTTAAAGCCAAGTGCAGTAATTGCCACAGATTCTGATGCAATAATATATTCCATGCCCTGTTCAGTTTCACGTGAACCGTAAATCAATGGACGGATACCATTTGGATCACGGAAGCCAACCAATCCTTGACCTGTAATCATAGCAACAACGCCATAAGCACCCTTACAACGCTCATGCACACGGCTGATCACATGAAAAATATCTTCTGAAGTTGGGTTTAATTTGCCACGTTTTTGCAATTCATGTGCAAATACGTTCAATAACACTTCTGAGTCAGAATCGGTGTTCATGTGACGTAAATCTGTTTTAAACAGATCTTCGTGAATTTCTTCGGCATTGGTCAAATTACCATTGTGTGCCAAAGTAATCCCGTACGGCGAGTTCACATAAAATGGCTGCGCTTCGGCACTGCTTGATGAACCTGCAGTTGGATAACGCACGTGCCCAATACCATAATTACCTTGCAACGCACGCATGTGACGTGTATGGAATACATCACGCACCATACCGTTATCTTTACGCAAGAACAAACGCCCATTGTGGCAAGTTACGATCCCAGCTGCATCCTGTCCACGATGTTGTAACATCGTTAATGCATCAAACAACATTTGGTTAACAGGTGATTTACCAGCTATACCAACAACTCCACACATAGCAACCTCGCAGACCAGCTAGGGATTAATAAAAAGGATTATTCGTTGAGCCATCTGCGCCAGAGCGATTTTCTTTTGCGTCAGATGCGATGTCGGAAGATGGCGCGGCATCTTTCGACTTGATGTGCTGTAAAGCCTCATTGGCAGCGTCTTTGGACAGTTCTGTTGCCCACGGTGCATACGGCAATAAAGTTTGTACAAATTTAGACTGTTTCCAATAAGGCGAGCTTTCGACCCAAGGACCAATGCCTTGAATGGTAATAAGGACAATGAGTAAGCCTTTCAAGGTACCAAATGCACCGCCTGCCAAACGATTTAATGGGCCAAGCTTCAAGCTCTTTAAAACACCATTTAGAACAGCGGTTACAATCCAGGTCAGTACCACAATTACCAAGACAATAAATGCAAAGGCTGCAATTTTTTGTACCACAGGATCGCTACTGAGTGCTGTCATCGAAGGTGCTAGGACAACTGCATATTTTGCCGCAACAATTAGGGCAAAAATCCATCCTACCAAGTTCGCAAAGGCTTTAATAAATCCTTGTCGCAAACCGTTCAACCCTCCAATAAGCAAGAGAATCAGAATAACGATATCAATGGTATTCATAAGTTATAAGGCGTTCACACAATCTTGAACCAACTCAGGACCTGCATAGATTAAACCACTATACACCTGAACCAAGCTTGCACCTGCATTTTTTTTGGCAACCGCTTGTTCGCCCGACAAAATGCCACCGACACCAATTAAAGGAATTTCACCTTTCAGTGCTGCTGAAAATGCTGCCAAACATGCAGTACTTTTTTCAAACACAGGCGCGCCCGATAAACCACCAGCTTCATCGCCATGCGGCAAGTTTTCTACGCCTTCACGCGACAAAGTGGTATTGGTCACAATCAGGCCATCAATTTTGAATTGCAATAATTGCTTGGCAATAAACTGAATATCTTCAGGGTCTAAATCTGGAGCAACTTTTAAGACCAACGGCACATAATGTTGATGTTCTTCTGCCAACTCCAACTGACGCTGTTTGAGGGTTTGCAATAATTCAGTCAGCGCATCACCACTTTGCAAACTGCGCAAATTTTTGGTATTGGGTGATGAAATATTTACAGTAATATAAGAGGCATAGTTATAGACTTTTTCTAGACAAATCAGATAATCATCTACCGCATTTTCAACAGGCGTATCGGCATTTTTACCAATATTAATCCCTAAAATACCTTTAAATTTTGCCGCTTTGACGTTTTCAATCAGCTGATCGACCCCATCATTATTAAAACCCATACGGTTAATAATGGCTTTGGCCTGTGGAATACGGAATAAACGTGGATGCGGATTGCCCGCTTGAGGACGTGGCGTAATGGTGCCAATTTCAATAAACCCAAAGCCTAAACCAGCCAAGGCATCAATATATGCACCATTTTTGTCTAGACCTGCTGCCAAACCTACTGGATTAGGGAATTCAATTCCCATACAAGTCACAGGTTTCGCTACAGTCTTTTGACGCATCAAGCCCATTTTATGGCTCGATTTCAATAGTGATAGTGTCAGCTCATGTGCACGCTCTGGTGCTAAAGAAAATAACAACGGGCGGGCTAGAGAATACAACATATCTGCAAAAGTCTACTGCTTTCTAAGTCGCCATATTATAGGCTTAGCCCAGTCAAAACGCTATGCTTGACATGGGTTTATTTTCCGAGTTTCGGACTTTATTTTTAACCTTTACTGGACTGTCGCTGTTAATTTAATCTGCCCTGCTTCAGAAATTAATTCCATTTTTTCGATACTTAAACCCATTTGCGCCAATTGGGTTAAAAAATTTGCCAACACAGCATAATTGGCATGACTCGCCACCAGTAGCATCTTGTCACCACTTTGCTGCGAAGCAACCGATAAACCCTGTTGCTGAGCCACACGCTGAATTTTATCGGCTGCACTGAGTTGTGCATCATTGGCAGGTTTCATGGTGACTGCATGACTTTGCATCACCACCACCAAATCTTTAAGATCATTCACCCGTTTTTGCTGTTTTTCGGCTGCGGCATGCATATACCACAACGCAGAACCCACAGCAGCAACGATCACAAAGATTGTGGTAAATACCACCAAAACACGTTCACGTGTATTTAAACGATCTAGATAATCTTGTATCAGTTCAATACGTTGATCGAACCAAGTTGACATTTTTTCCATGGCTTTCATTATTGTATTTTCACCAATCCTACTGCACCTGACGCGCTCGGCTGAATATTACCCAGCTCGACCTTAAAACCCTGCTGATTCAATTGCTGAGTGAGCGCTTGTAAGGTCGCTGCCGAGTTGGCATTCAATTCCATGTTCAACATATTGGCATCAAAACTCACACGATTGGCCACAATTTGATTTTGCATCAACACAGGGCCAACACGACTGAGCAATTGCAGCGCTTGAGTATCTGCATTTTTACTCATGCGTACCTGACTTTCAAACTGGCTTTGAATATTTTGTTCGGTAATACGACTATTTGCACCAAACCAATATTGATATTGTTCTATGGCTTGAACCGCTGTTTGATCTGCTACTTTTTTAAGTTTGCTCCAACGCAGTGCATCATAGCTAAACTGTACAATTAAAATCCCAAGAAATACTGCTGCACAGGCTTTCCAATAACCTGAAACACCCGTGTCTTGCTTGGATTTTGGCAGCATATTGAATGGATGCTGTTTGGCTTTCACTAATGCAGGTACTACATAATGAAAGCTTTCTAATTGTTCTTGTGTTGCAAATGCTTCAATACTTTGCATTTGTTCTGCACTAAAGTTGGTGATTTTATAGTTTCGTTCTGCAGTTTGATAATCTAGATAAAGCGCCAGATCATCAACTGAATAACCTAAAAATTCACTTTCACGTACCAACAAGCGTCCGCAAATATTTCCAATCACCGTTTGCCCTACATCAGGTTGCGGCAAGATTAAAAAGTCAGGTAACAATGCACTGATTTTAACTGGCAACAAACTTAATACATGCAAATAGGTTTCAATACTATGCTTAGCAACTCCCAACACGGTTATTTGCTCAGGTGGCTGAAAATGATGAACCACCTGCATCGCATCAATTGGCAATACGGTATATTCTTCTAATAAATACTTCACACCATCGGTACCCAATTGTTTATATTGGGCTTTAGGTAAAGTTTGTTGCATAATTTGCACATCACGGCTTGGGAAAAACACCACAGCATCTTTTCCTTGAAAAGATTGCAATGCCTGAATCAAGGCATCAAGATTATCTGCCTGTGTCCAGTGTTCCCCATTTGACCATTGCCAAACCCCATTGGCTTCTGGCATCCATAAATACAGCATTATTATCGTTCTACCGTTGAATTGTATTTAACTTTATACATTTATTTTATGCGTTTGGAATAAAACTTTTGATTTGGGTTGAAAGTCCCGCAGCAATTACTGCCTGCTCATAAATACGTGCTTCTGCCAAATGATAGGGATGGAAAGATTCTGAAGTCAAAATTTCTGCCATGTGTGCCACCACATTCATGTGACACACCACCGCAATTGACTCATACGGCAATTGTGACAACCATTCCACCGCAACTTTTGCATCATCTTCAGGTTTAATGGCATTGCAGACCACCACAGGCACATCTTTAAAATATTGCTGCAAATGTGCCAAGGTTTCTTGTGCACGCAATAAAGGACTGACTACAAACACATCGGGCTGAATGATATTTTTTAAATAATCTGCCGTTTCTTGTGCTTGTATATGACCACGCTCAGTCAATGGACGCTGATGATCATTGCCCATAATCGCAGGAGCGGCTTCACCATGACGAACAAGAGTCAGTTGCATAGAATTTCCTTATAGGATGATACACATTAAGTTGTGTCAATTTAACTCAAATTATGCGCTCAGTATAACCTGAGAATATGACAATTCAGTTCACCAAACTGTCATATTCCACGCAAGTTTTTACCTACTGTGGCGCAGTTTTATGGATGTAAAACTAAACTTGATGATGCGGCAAGACAAATTCCACATCACTGCGATGTCCATTTTTCATTAAAGACAGTGCAATATTCATAGGCGGCGCACCTTCAAAAATCACTTCATAAAGCGCACAAGTGATTGGCATATACACATCTAATTCATTCGAGCGCGCCCGCACTTGTACAATGGTATTAATGCCTTCGGCTGTTTGCCCCAATTCTTCTGTGGCTTGTTCCAAAGTTTTACCTTTACCCAGTGCATAACCCACTTGATAGTTACGACTCAATGGACTGCTACATGTTGCAAACAAGTCACCGACACCAGACAACCCTAAGAAGGTCAATGGATTTGCACCAAGCTTAACCGCAAAACGACTCATTTCTGCCAATGCACGGGTTAAAATCATACTCTTGGTATTTTCACCCACGTTATAAGCGGCTGCCATGCCCATCGCCACAGCATAAATATTTTTTAGCGCACCGCCTAATTCCACACCATTCACATCATCGCTGGCAAAAACACGGAATAACGCACTGTGTAAAGCTTGCTGCACCGCATAACGCACCAATTCAGAATGACTGGCAATAACCGTACCTGCAGGCTGCCCCGCCACAATTTCTTTGGCAAGGTTCGGGCCAGACAATACACCATACGGCACTTCTGGCAATTCTTCACGGATAATATCGCTCATAAAACTAAAGGTTTTGGCTTCAATACCCTTGGTTAAAGACACCACTGCTTGTGCGCTAATAAAAGGTTTAATTTGGCGCAACACATCACGGAAAGAATGACTTGGAATAGCCACTAAAATAATGTCACGGTCACGAACTGCAGTTTCCAAATCTGAAACGGCTCTTAAACCCTGCTCCAACTGAAAATCTGGCAAATAACGTCGATTAATATGCGTTTCATTAATTTCTTTGGCAGTCGCTTCATCACGAATCCAAATCATCGTGTCGCAGCCATTACGCACTGCTGTATTGGCCATTGCTGTACCAAAACTGCCACCACCTAGCACTGTAATGCGTAACGCAGTTTTTCGATCTATTGCAACAGGTTCAACCAAATCGGCAAAATTTAACTCTGACATTATTGTTATATCCTAAAAATAAAGACTTATGCGTTCCAATAACGAACATAAGCTTGCGTATTCAACTCAGCGCGTGCAGGAATGGCTTTAGCCGCTGTTCCCACATAAATAATGCCTGAAATTAAATCATCTGCATTTAAGTTTAAAGCTTGTTTCAGCAAGTTTGACTCAACGACTGCACCACTGCGCCACATACTGGCAAAACCCTGCGCCTGCAAAGACAATAAAAAGTTCTGTACCGCAGCACCTGTACTTAAAGTCTGCTCAAAACATGGCACTTTTGGATGATCCTGAAATTGTGTTAACGCCAACACTAAAAGTGGCGCACGAAATGGATGCTGTTTCACTCGCTCCAACTGAACCGCATCGGTTTCGCCCATGTCTGCCAAGGCTTGAGAAAGTAACTCACCAAATGCTGCACGTTGCTCGGCAGTAATCACCACAAAGCGCGTAGGTTTTAAACGATGATGATCTGGCGCGGTTAAAGCTGCCTGAAAAGCCATTTCTAGCTGCTCAGTATTTGGTGCAGGTTCAACTAACTGCCCCGTAGACTGACGTTGATGAATATTTTGATGAACGATTTCTACCGCTGTATCCGTCATTGACTTATATAACTATTTCAAAAAGCTCGGTTAAGATTAGCATAAACTCAAAAAATTGCGCTATTTCCGTATGCTTATTTGCAAGATTCTGATTAGGGTCTATATGTCTGCACTTTTAAGATGAACCTGCTCAGCACATCTAAACAATGATGCTTTGACGCATTCATCTATAGTTTAAGAGCATGAAAATACATTATGGATTGGGTTTGATGTGTATAAATGAATGACGAATTATCAACACAGCCTATACAGTGTCTACATCTAAAACCATCCATATTATGTTCAACTAGATCAAATTGTTATTTTCAATCTCTACACATTTGAATTGAAATATCATCAACAAACAATACGCGCTACAGCGTTTTAGCCCCGAGGTAGATATGAAAAAAATAGTCGCCTTTTCTAGCCTTGCCGTTTTTGCACTTTTAACCGCATGTGCCACCACGCCAAATAATTCTCTTGCCATTCAAAAAGAAAACAACCTATATGAAGTCACAGGTTTAGGTAAAAGTAATATTATTGCCAAAAATAATGCAATTACAGCTGCCAATAAAACCTGTGGTACTCGTGCCGCTCCAGTCTTGGTTGATGAAAAAACATCTTATAACGGCGCACTCAAAGGTGTAGTCGATGAGCAAACGGGACAAATGATTCAGGCGGCAGCAACTGTTTTAGGTACAATTGCGGGACGTAATACTGATATTGCCCGTGATGATGATTATCAAACTGTGCTGACCTTTAGATGTCAGGCAAAGTAAATTATTACAGCACGACATAAGAAGCAAATACAAAAAAGTCGCTCCACTGAGAGCGACTTTTAAACTAAGAACAGCAGGATTTAAACTAAAAAATAGCTTAAATGAGTAATTAGCAATAACCATCTAAACGTGTTAATGGCAATTTTTGACCAATGGCTTTTTCAATTTCTGGTAAATAGAACGCATCATCTTCCGACAAGAAGCTAATACTCACACCACGTGTACCTGCACGACCTGTACGACCAATACGGTGCACATAATCATCTGACTGTTCAGGCAAAGTGAAATTCACCACATGCGAAACACCATCGACATGAATACCACGCCCTGCAACGTCTGTTGCAATCATGATGTTATGTTTGCCATTTTTAAACTGATCCAGCATTTTTAAGCGTTTGTCTTGGGCAATTTCACCTGACAACATCACCACTTTATAGCCATCACGCTTTAAATGATCATAAAGCTTACGCACCTGATCACGCCGATTGGCAAAAATCATGACTTTTTCAATCGGCTCATCACGTAAAATTTCTTCAAGCAATTTGTATTTATCGGTTTTGGCAACCATATATACCCGTTGCTCAACATCGGCATTGGTTTTCTTTTCAGGTTCAATTTCGACTGTAACAGGTTCAAATAACCACTGTTGAGCCAAGTTCAACACATCATAACTAAAAGTTGCCGAGAACATTAACGTCTGACGCTGTTCCTTACGCGGTGAATAACGCACAATACGTTTTACCGATGGAATAAAGCCCATATCCAGCAAGCGGTCTGCTTCATCAATCACTAAAAACTCAATCTGATCTAGCCAAACTTCTTTTTGTTCTACAAAATCAATCAAGCGCCCTGGTGTCGCAACAATAATATCGACAAAGTTTTTATTGAGTTGTGACTTTTGCTTATCAAAATCTACACCACCCAACAAAGTCACCACATTTAAGTCGGTAAATTTGGTTAAGTCTTTTGCATCACTTTCGATTTGCAAAGCCAATTCACGCGTAGGCGCTAAAACCAATGCACGTGGTTCACCACGATAACGCTGTCCTTGAATTGGGTTATTCAATAAATCGTTGATCACACTAATTAAAAAGGCAGCAGTTTTTCCTGTACCTGTTTGCGCACGACCAATGGCATCATGTCCAGCCAAAGTAAATTTTAAAACCTTTTGCTGAATTGGCGTCATTTCCTTGAAACCCAAAGCATCAATAGCCTGTTTCAATTGCGGATGTAAATTTAAGGTTTCAAAACCAGATGACATAAATATGTGCTCGAACTTATACAGACAAAAAACTGACCTATTATAAACAGAAATACAAATAAAAAACGCCCCAATCAGGATTGGAGCGTTTTTTTAGAATAATCGAGTGATTAGTCTAATGGCTGTACTTCTTCAGCTTGGAAGCCTTTTTGGCCTTTTACTACGCTGAATTCAACACGTTGGCCGTCACGAAGTGAACGGTGGCCGTCACCTTGGATCGCACGGAAGTGAACGAATACATCGTCGCCGCCATTGCGTTGGATAAAGCCAAAGCCTTTAGTGTCGTTGAACCATTTAACTACGCCTTGTTCACGAGCTGTCATAAGTTAATCCTCATTGATTAAAAAGAAGGACCACCCGGTGTTGCAAACAGCAGAGCAAACAAAGTTTAAAAATATTTTTATTTCTAAGCTTGTAATCATTCTGTATAACTATTAACAAAATCCCGGTTACATCCATTTGTAATAGGGCGACAAACAACGATTGTCTATCTAAAATCCTAAATACGCATCGAGCTTAACACGGGTTTATGACAATTAATAGATTTTTTTTGATTTATCTTGTTCAGTTTGAAACGATTTGAACAAATGGAAAATTTTTATTTCTGTTAAGTGACTTAGCACAATTTTGATCTATAAATTTTATTGCAAATATCTCACAAAATAAGCCAATTCTCTTGCCCTTATGCGCAGTAAGCCGCGCAATGAATAGCCCCGATGCTTCAGATGAAATTTATTTGGGATTTGTGAGCGAATTTGCTAGTATGATCATTCTGTTTTTTAAGGCGAATTTTTACTTCAATGCTGTGTGATGCTGAACAACCTATCATAGTGATTGATGCCATGGGACAACCTTGTCCTATGCCTTTATTGATGCTGAAACGTGCCCTTAAACATTCAGATTCTGCACGGTTTTTATTGAAGTCATCTGATCCGCACAGCCAGCAAGATGTGGCGCGTTATTGTCAGTTACATCAATACGGCTGTGAAGCAAGTCAGATTTCGGCAACAGAGTTTCATTATGTGATTGATGTTGCCAAGCCAAAATCATCGCAATAAGTGCATCTATTTGATTGTTCATTTGTTTTAATGACTTAATATTCGCCGCTTATTGCTATAAAGATTTACATATCTACACCAATTTTACTTATTTAAGTAGAATATTGGCATTAAGATAAAGACATCGGTTATTTTACCTACCCAATCCTATAAGGAGATCTCATGAGTGACAGCAGCAATCAGTTGATGCCCCTGTCATTATCTGCACCAGGGGTAAACCTCGGGGCTTATATTAGTACTGTTAACCAAATTCCTATTTTAACGGCTGAACAAGAAAAAGAGTTAGCCGAGCGTTATTATTACGATCAAGATTTAGACGCAGCCAAAATGTTGGTCATGTCGCATTTACGTTTTGTGGTGCATATTGCACGAAGTTATGCGGGCTATGGTTTACCGCAGGGCGATTTAATTCAGGAAGGCAACTTGGGCTTAATGAAAGCCGTGAAACGCTTTGACCCGAATATGGGCGTGCGTTTGGTGTCATTTGCCGTGCATTGGATTAAAGCTGAAATTCACGAATATGTTATTCGTAACTGGCGTATTGTTAAAATTGCCACCACCAAAGCACAGCGTAAATTGTTCTTTAATTTGCGTAGTCTCAAAAAATCTAGCAAAAAACTGACGCTTGAAGAAGCACAATCTATTGCCAATGACTTAAATGTAACTGCAGAACAAGTCTTGGAAATGGAAGGTCGTTTAACCGCTTATGACGCAGCTTTTGAAGCACAGGGCGATGATGACGATGAAGGTTCAACTTATGTTGCACCTGCATTGTATTTGGAAGATAACCGTTACGACCCTGCACGTTTGGTCGAAAACGAAGACTACGAAGAACAAAGCACTTCTGCCCTACATGAAGCCATGGAGCAGTTGGATGATCGTTCACGTAACATTTTGCAGCGTCGCTGGTTAGATGATGATAAATCGACCCTGCATGAATTGGCAGCAGAATATAATGTTTCAGCAGAACGTATTCGTCAGCTCGAAAAAAATGCCATGGAAAAAATTAAAGTGGCAATGTCATCAAACTAAACTGACACTCTCAAGATGAATACAAACACATCGAAAAATAAAATTGGGCAAACTGCCCTTTTTTATTGTCTTGGATTTGTACAACCCACATACGGGCAGGCAATTCTCAGATTTTCCCAAGCTTAAAAATGTGCTAAGGTTAAGCGCAAAATTAAATAGGTCAATTTGCGTATGTGGATTGCAATTTCTGCCTTGAATTTAGCGGTTGCGGTATTACTTGGTGCATTTGGTGCACATGGTTTAAAAGCCCGTGCAACTGAGGTTCAATTGGATTGGTGGCAAACTGCAACAGATTATTTTTTCTATCATGCTCTTGGACTTTTGGCATTAGGCATCTTAGCTAAAGTGATTCCACAACTTCCCATTAAAGCCAGTTTTATTCTAATCCAACTGGGTATTTTATTTTTCTGCGGTTCACTTTATATCATGGCATTGGACATTGTACGCGGCTTGGGCATGATTACCCCAATTGGTGGTGTGCTCATGATTGCGGGCTGGCTGACCTTAGCATGGCAAGCCATGAAATATGCTAAATAAAGCTCAATTGTATTTTGTAATTTTGAAGATGGATTCACGGTCATGCAAATTTATCTGAATGGCGAAACACAACAGACCTCTCACACGACCCTGTTACAACTGATTCAGGCATTAGATTTAGAAGGCAAACGTTTTGCTGTGGAGCAAAACGAAAAAATTATTGCCAAAAGTAAACTTGCCGAAACCCCTATTTGCGATCAAGACCGCATTGAAATTATTCATGCCGTTGGTGGCGGCTAAACTCGGAGCACCCATGCAAGATACCTTTAAAATTGGTTCACGTACCTTTAATTCACGTTTATTGGTGGGTACGGGCAAATATAAAGATTTAACCGAAACAGATTTGGCGATTCAAGCCAGTGGCGCAGAAATTGTCACGGTTGCCATTCGTCGTGTAAACATTGGGCAACATCCAGATCAGCCAAACTTACTTTCCGTAATTCCACCAGAAAAATACACCATTTTGCCAAATACCGCAGGCTGTTTTGATGCCAACAGTGCCGTGCGCACCTGCATGCTGGCGCGTGAATTGCTAGATGGTCACAACCTTGTCAAACTGGAAGTTTTGGGCGATGAAAAAACCCTTTACCCAAATATCACCGAAACTTTAAAAGCTGCACGCACGCTAATTGACGATGGTTTTGAGATCATGGTCTACACTTCCGATGACCCGATTGTGGCGCAAGAATTGGAAAGTATGGGCTGCGTGGCAATTATGCCATTAGGTAGTTTAATTGGTTCAGGCTTAGGTATTCTTAACCCGCATACCATTTCGATTATTAAAGAAAATGCCAAAGTACCTGTATTGGTAGATGCAGGTGTGGGTACTGCCAGTGATGCTGCGATTGCAATGGAATTAGGTTGCGATGGTGTGCTGATGAATACTGCAATTGCAGCAGCACAAAACCCAGTGCTAATGGCATCTGCGATGCGTAAAGCAGTAGAAGCAGGACGTGAAGCTTATTTGGCAGGACGTATGCCACGTAAGCGTATGGCGAATGCCAGCTCACCTGAAACGGGTTATTTCTTTAAATAATCATTAGGGTCTTTTCCAAGTCCGACAACTCAAATAAAAAGACGTTAAGTGTTAACTCAACGTCTTTTTTATTATCTGATTCTGGCAAGTAAAAGCCGATTAAGGAATCAAGCCTTCATCACGCATAGCAATTTGTACCGACTGACGCGCAGCAACTTTATTACGGATTTCAACCACATGGCTATACGGAGTTAAATCATGCTCAATATAGTTTGACCAATTAGTGATAACAAACAAATACGCATCGGCTGGACCAAAGTTATCATCCACCAAATATTCATGGTCTGATGATGCAATCGCTTGATCAATATAAGTCAACAAGCGATCAATTTCTGCATAGGCTTTTTCTTTGGCTTCTGCATCTAAAGGCGCGCCAAAAAATACTGAGTAAGCGTCATGTAATTCAGAGTTTAAATAACCCAACCATTCCAATACTTTAGCACGACCTAAACCAGATGGCGGAATTAAATCCTGTTTAGGGTCTTGCTGCGCTAAAAATGGCAATAGCGCTACGTTTTCCGTCAAAATTAAACCTGGGTTAATTTCTAAAGCAGGTACATAACCTTTAGGGTTAATTTCATAATAATCGGCACCCTTTTCTGTTTTATGGGTTTTTAAATCTACACGCTCAATATCAAAATCGACATTCACTTCATTTAAAATAATATGTGCTGCCAAAGAGCATGCGCCAGGTGAATAATAAAGCTTCATATTTGATCCTTGTTATATAACTATCTCTGTTGTAAATCGCTTGTCACAAACTTGCAAGTGATTGAACCTATAAATTGCAAAAAAGCGTAAATGTCTTAAAAAGCCCTTACGCTTTGACTATCCTGCAAAAGACAGGCTTTTTCAAGTCTGTTTTGCCTGCTTTTTTATCTCTAGATGTTTTAACATACAGCCCTTTAAAGTTTCATGAAATTGAGATTGTGATTAGCCTGAAAAAAGAAGAATGGTTTTCCAATATCCGCACCGATTTTTTGGCAGGTTTAGTGGTGGGTTTGGCATTAATTCCTGAATCAATTGCCTTTTCGGCTATAGCAGGCGTCGATCCGCAAGTCGGCTTATATGCATCGTTCTGTATTGCGGTCACGATTTCTTTTTTTGGTGGGCGTACTGCCATGATTTCTGCCGCGACAGGCGCTATGGCATTACTGATGATTACCCTCGTCAAAGAACATGGTTTGCAATATTTATTGGCTGCAACAGTACTCACAGGGCTGATTCAGGTTGTGGCAGGTTATTTTAAAGTTGCCAAACTGATGCGTTTTGTTTCGCAATCGGTGGTTTATGGCTTTGTAAATGCTTTGGCGATTTTAATTTTTGTGGCGCAACTGCCTGAATTATCGAAAATGGATGGCTTAGGCTATTTATTTGTAGGATTAGGTTTAGCGGTAGTCTATCTGTTTCCATACATTCCTAAAATTGGTAAAAGCATTCCCTCGCCTTTGGTCTGCATTATTGTGCTGAGTGTGGTTGCTTTATTACTTGGTGCAGATATGCGTACCGTAAGCGATTTGGGACAATTTCCCGACACGCTGCCTATTTTTCTAGTGCCTGACATTCCACTGAATTTTGAAACTTTATTTATTATTTTTCCTTATGCCATGACCTTAGCCACAGTCGGTTTACTCGAAACCATGATGACCACTACGATTGTCAATGAAGCCACAGGCACAGAAGCAGATCGGCATCAGGAATGTCGTGGTCAGGGTTATGCCAATATTGTTAGTGGCTTTATGGGCGGTATGGCAGGCTGTGCCATGATTGGGCAATCTATTATCAACGTCAGTTCTGGGGCGCGTACACGGCTATCTACACTTACAGCAGGCGTATTTTTGCTGTGCTTGGTGGTTTTTCTCAAAGATTGGTTGGCATATATTCCTATAGCAGCCTTGGTTGCGATTATGATTATGGTGTCATTCACGACTTTTAACTGGGATTCCATCCGTAATTTTAAAAAGCATCCGAAACAAAGCAATATAGTCATGTTAGCTGTGGTGATTGTGGTGTTAGCTACCCATAACCTTGCTTTGGGTGTTTTTGTTGGCGTACTGCTTTCTGCTTTATTTTTGGTGAATAAACTGGAAAGTGAAGTTAAAGTCAGTTCGTTTTTATTGGGCGAACATACCCGCCAATATGTGATTTCAGGGCAAATTTTCTTTAGCAGTTCAGAAAAGTTTTATCAGTTTTTTGATTTTTCAGAAGATATTAGCAATGTCACCATCGACTTAACGCATGCGCATATTTGGGATATTACCTCTGTAAATATGCTGAATAGCGTGGTGAACAAATTTAAAGCCCAACAAATTAAAGTGCATATTATTGGATTGAATGAGGCCAGTCATACCTTAATTGATCAATACAGTACCCATTCGTAATTATTGTATTAAAATACCGTTGATGATGTTAAATGCTGAATCTTAATGATTCGGCATTTTTTATGCTCAAAAGATGCAGATGTATCGCAATCTTGCACGGCGCTGCGAAAAAGAGCGAAAAAATTTGACTTCAATGGCTCAGGACTTAAAATACCGCATTCGAATTTATTAGATTTGCCAAAATTATGTCGAACGATCAATTAGACCAGCACGTTGTCGAGCTGGACAACCTCAACGAGCATCGTGAAATTGTAACGTTCATGCGCCGTTCTTCACCATTGAATACGTCACAACGTAGCGCCTTGGAACAATACGGCGACTTAATTTTGGAATATCCTGTTGGCGATTTACGTCAACATTTTGAACACCCTGAACGCCCGCTTACAGTAGAAATTGGTTTTGGGATGGGGCGTTCTTTGGTACTTATGGCGCAGGCCAATCCTGAACGTAACTTTGTCGGGATTGAAGTCCATATTCCAGGGATTGCACAGTGCGTTTATGAAGCAGGTACAGCAGGTTTAAGCAACTTACGTGTCTTAGATGCCGATGCAATTCAAGTACTGCGTGAAATGCCAGACAATAGCATTGATACGGTGCAGTTATATTTCCCAGACCCATGGCAGAAAAAACGTCACTTCAAACGCCGTTTTGTTGCTCATGAACGCATGGAATTGGTAGAGCAAAAATTAGTGTTAGGTGGTACGTTCCATGCAGCAACCGACTGGGAACCGTATGCAGAATGGATGCTGGATGTATTGGACAACCGTCCACGTTTAGAAAACTTGGCGGGTAAAGGCAATAGCTACCCTCGTCCTGAATGGCGTCCACAAACTAAGTTTGAACGTCGCGGAATTGAAGCAGGTCATAAGATTAATGATTTTATCTTCAAGAAAATTAACTAATTTCTGCTAGAAAAGAATGCTTCCACTGGGAAGCATTTTTTATGTGAACTCGTTTTATCTCATCAAATGGCTAAGATTGATGCCGCTTTAAAATCTGTTGACTCATCATCGCATAAACTTTGGCAAGTTCATGTTGCTGCCCTACTGCCAATAAGTCCTGATGCATTTTTAAAATATTGTGATCGCCCCGCATGGCAGGCCCTGTTTGCATTTGACGCGGATCATTTTGGGTTGCTTTATGCGCAGTTTCCAAAATAAGAGGATACAGCAAACTAAAATCTACTTGCTGAGCATCGACCACTTGCTTAGCCATGTCATAACAATAATTACTAAAATTACAGGCAAATACCGCAGCCAAATGCAAACTCAAACGCTGTGCTGAAGTATAGGCATAAACCCTTTTGCTTAGGCTATTTGCCAAAGTCATTAAAAGCTGTTGATCTTCAGCAAATGCAGCTTCTATAAATAAAGGCGTTTCTGACCAATCAATTTCACGCTCTAAACTAAAGGTTTGTAAGGGATAAAATACCCCTGAACGCGCATGATGCTGTTGCAATATATCTAGTTTAGTACTGCCAGAGGTATGCACAATCAACACATGATTTAAATCACGATGAACTTCCTGAATCACCTGTGCAATGCCCTGATCACTCACTGCAATAATCACTAAATCTAGATCTGAATGAAATTGTTCTACTTCTGCAATTGCTTCTGCGCCAACCTGTGCAGCCAACTGCTGTGCCTTGTCCAGACTGCGGCTATAAATTTGCACAATTTGATGCTGTGCGTTTAAAACATGAGCCAAATGATGTGCAACGCGCCCTGCACCAATCAAACTAATTCGCATAATATTTTCAGATAAAATAAGATGAAATAATCTGCACACAGCATGCCAATAAAAAAAGGACGAAGCAATTCGTCCTGATGTTTTTTGTTTGATATTGAATAGATTTAGAATTGACGCAAAGTTAAAATCTGCTCACTACGTCCAAATGGCCCTTGGGTATCATGCAAAACTGCACTCGTTAAGCCAATTCCATCTTCACCATATTGTTGTGTTACTTCCAAGCCTAGCCATTCGCCTTGCGGTAAACGGTGTAAATGCATTTGCAAATCTAAATTTGGAAAACCCCAGCCCGCATTCGGGTCTAAGCGTGGCACTACGCCATTGGCGGTATCCACCATCCCCAATAAACGCACAAAACTAGATGTGCTTTGATTTTCAACCATATCCAATTGGTTTCTTAACCAAACGATGCCCTTACCTGCACGACGATCTAAATGCGCACGGGTTTCAATGCTTTGAATATAGCCGCCTGGCCAACAACGCATGCCATCCCAATCGGGCAAATATTCAGGGTTTTCTATCGGTAAATCTTCCAATCCTGCAATTGCGCGTGTATCTGAGGTTTTCATTTTCCATGCACGCGCCACAATACAGGTTTTTCCTTCAGCACACATTTCCGCTTCAATCAGCTCAATGGTTTTACCCGGTCGAATCATACGGGTGGTTATACTAAATTCACCAAAGGCAATTAAGCCAAAAATATCTAAACCGACCCGACCAATTCGCATATCATCACGCGGCATAAATTGCTCAAGTTCTGCACACAAAATACCCGTTGCAGGTGCCATGTGTTGTTCATGCGGATTCCACGCGCCTTGTGCATGAATGTTGCAACGATAGTGCGCAGTACAGCCACCATCGGCATGTTGTTCACGTTTGAGTAAAGTGTAATATGCTGACATTTTGTCTCTTTCCCTGATCTAACTTTTCTTGTGCGGATACTTTTACTACAAAGATTACTGACTAAATAATGTTATTTATCAACTATTTCTCTGCAAAAAAACCATAATAATTCATAAGTTGACAATATGTTTTACACTGACGAAAACCCACTTGAGTAAGCAATGCTGCCTGCGCATCTGCCATAATTAAATGAAAATCATCGGCCAGTCGTGCAAGCATTTTTTCCGCTTGAGTCGTAGTTAAACCACAATCCAAAGCCAAATTCTGCATCCAGCGCAGTTCTATATTTTCAGTCTGCTGCATCAGATCATAGCTTAATAAAATCGCTGTAGGTTTTAATGTTTGGTAAATATCTTGAAAAAATAATGTTTTTTCTGCGACTGGCACAAAATGCGCCACCAAAATCGCCAATGCCGCATCAAACTGCAAATTTTCAACCTGCGCTTGTTGGGCAAATTGGTGGGTATCTGCCTGTATAAAACGTACTCGCTCATGCCCTGCCACAGACTGAATGTTTTTTTCTGCCTGCTGTAACATGCTTAAAGATGGGTCGATGGCCGTAAATTGCCACTGTGGATGTTGCTGCAGTAAATACTGCAACTCATAGCCTGTGCCACACCCCACCACTAAAACTTGTGCTGTTTCGGGCAAATGACTACTTAAAATTGCATTGATGTGTTGATGTACCAATTCATATCCGGGAATGAGTTTCCGAATATGACTGTCATAGCCTGCAACCACAGTTGCACTGTGAAAATCTTTTGCCATATCACATGATTCTTCTTTAATTTACTGACATTAAATATCTGAGTCTTTTTCAAGATCTGCTTAAGCCACAGCCATTGCATCTACCGACAATTCCGAAACGGTTGGCTTGGCACGTTCAGGCACTAAGCCTAATTTTTGGAACAATTGTTTGTCTTTGCCTTCGCCTGCGTTTGGTGTGGTCAAAAGCTTTTCACCTGAGAATAACGAGTTCGCACCTGCCATAAATGCCAACGCCTGATCTGAATCAGATAATGATTCACGCCCTGCAGATAAACGAATATAGCTGTTTGGCATGATAATACGTGCAACTGCAATGGTACGAATCCACTCAATCACATCCAGTTTTTCTACTTCAGCCAATGGTGTACCTTCAATCGGAACTAACATATTGATCGGCACAGATTCAGGATGTAACGGTAAAGTCGCTAATTCATGTAATAAACCAATACGGTCTTGGGTATCTTCACCTAAACCGACAATACCGCCACTACATACTTTCATACCTGTTTGACGCACAATATCCAAAGTGTTTAAGCGATCATCAAAACAGCGGGTACTAATCACATTAGGATAATACTCACGCGATGTGTCTAGGTTATGGTTGTAATAATCTAAGCCTGCATCTTTTAAGCGTTCTGCCTGCGATTGGTTTAACATCCCTAAAGTCATGCAAGTTTCTAAGCCCAGAGCTTTGACTTCACGCACCATTTCCAGAACATAGGGCATATCGCGTTCATGCGGATTACGCCAAGCAGCGCCCATACAAAAACGTGAAGAGCCTGAGGCTAATGCTTCTTTGGCTTCCTGAATGACTTTATCAACTGCAATACGTTTTTCAGCTTCAAGCTGTGAATCATAATGCGCAGATTGCGAGCAATATTTACAGTCTTCAGGGCATTTGCCTGTTTTAATAGACAATAAGGTACTGACTTGTACGGTATTGGCAGCAAAATGTTGGCGATGCACACGCTGTGCTTCAAAGACTAAATCCAGAAAAGGTTGTTCATATAACTGCTGAATTTCTTCTCGAGTCCAATCATTGCGTACGGTCATTATTTTCATCCTTGATTATCACGCATCATGCTTAAACTTGTGCCATCTTTTATTAAGCCGAGCATGCGATATATTTTTAGTGTGATTATTCCTGTATAGAGTATCCCTTTATCTCTGCGTGAGAAATAAAGGGTGTGTGCTGACAAAATTAAAAGGTCGATCTTGCAGCAGTAAATAGCTGAAATAATGTCTTAAGCAATTTCCTTTAAATTTAATTCTTCACGCATAAATTCACGTAATTTAAATTTCTGTGCCTTGCCTGAAGCGGTCATTGGAAATTCACTAAAGAAGCGCACATAACGTGGGACTTTATTGTGTGAAATGTGTTCTGCACAGTATTGGCGAATTGCCTCTTCGGTACATTCATGGTGTTCATGCAAAATAATACAGGCACATAGTTCTTCACCATAACGATGATCTGGCACGCCAATTACTTGCACATCGCAGACCGCATCGTGAGTATATAAGAAATCTTCAATTTCTTTCGGGAACAGGTTTTCACCGCCACGAATCACCACATCTTTAATGCGACCTTTGATTTTTACAAAGCCTTCATCATCCATTTCTGCAATGTCGCCTGTGTGCATCCAACGTGCAACATCAATGACTTCTTGGGTTTTGTCATGTTCATCCCAGTAACCCAGCATGACTGAATAACCACGCACACACAATTCTCCTAACTGTCCGCGCGGCACGACTTTGCCTTCTTCATCGACAATTTTTACTTCCAGATGTGGATGTACACGCCCCACCGTACTGACTCGACGTTCCACCGAATCTTCAGTCGAACTTTGTGCGCTCACAGGTGCTGTTTCGGTCATGCCATAACAAATGGTGATTTGCGCCATGTGCATACGGTCGATGACGCGTTGCATAATTTCTTGCGGACACGGACTGCCTGCCATGATGCCTGTACGCAAGCTAGATAAATCAAATTCATCAAACTGTTCATGCTCTAAAATGGCAATAAACATGGTCGGTACGCCGTAAGCAGCTGTACATTTTTCTTGCTGAATGGCTTTTAAGGTATCGAGCGGGTTAAACACTGCCGATGGATAGACCATGGTTGAACCATGTGTGATACAAGCTAAATTACCCATCACCATACCAAAGCAGTGAAACAGCGGCACGGAAATACAAACACGGTCTTGTGGACTTAAATGAATTGCTTCTCCTACAAAGTAACCATTATTTAAAATGTTGTTGTGGGTCAGCATAGTGCCTTTCGGATTGCCCGTCGTGCCTGAGGTAAATTGAATATTAATGGTTTCATCGAACTGCAACTCACTAGCAATGTGTTGCAGTTTTTTCAGCATGTGTGTGGTTGGAGCTGTCAATAAATCCTGAAAACGATGCATTCCTGTATGTGCTTGATCATCAATTTTAATCACATGCTTTAAATGCGGTAAACGCTTGGCGTTGAGGACTTTATTGTCTGCCTGACACAGCTCTGGGGCAATTTTCGTTAAGATGTCCTGATAGTTGGTACTTTTAAACTGCGATGCAATTACCAAACCTTTACAGGAAACTTTGTTGAGCACAAATTCCAGTTCATTGCTTTTATAGGCTGGGTTTAAATTCACCAAAATCACCCCTGCCTTAAAGGCTGCGAATTGAGTGATCGTCCATTCCACACAATTCGGAGACCAAATGGCAAGGCGGTCACCTTTTTTAAAACCGAGTTTTAACAAACTACAGGCAAAGGCATTGACCTGTTGCTGTAGTTGCTTATAGGTCAGACGCACATTTTGATGCACGCTTACCAAAGCATCCTGATCTGCATATTGCTGGCAAGCCTGATCAAACTTTTCACCAATGGTCATGCCTAACAAAGGCTGATTACTGGTGCCATAGGCATAACTTAACCGTACTTGTGTCATTGAATCGATCTCCTTGATTCTTTGTAATTCTGTTTTCCATTATGACGACGATCACTTTTTGCCTGTTTTGTGCGTTGTTTTTACTACCCTCCCTGCTGTTTTCGCACTGCATTTACACAAAAGTCGGCAATTTGTTTGACAAAGTAATCTTTATAATTTTGATCAAACATCACATTGCGAGACGGGTTTAAAGGTTCAATCACTACAAAGGTCATGGAGCCAACCACACCTAAAGCAGCAGTGTTCAAATCTTCAAAATCAAACTCACCATTGACTTTTCCTTCAGCCAAAATTTCCTTGATGCTCTGTTTGATCAGTTGTTTACTGCGAAAACGCTCATGTTCCATTTCTGGGTCTACAGGCTCGAACATTAACGAATACGCCAATTGAGGGCTGTTCATCGCACGCTTCACAAAAGTGGTGACAGATTTTTGCAATTTTTGTTTTGCACTTAAATCTGACTTCGCAATGTGGTCCAAAATTTCGACCTCACGACGAATCGCATCCGATAAAACTTCAATCAAAATCTGACTTTTATTTTCAAAGTAGCGATACACCAAACCTGTAGATACGCCTGCGCGTTCTGCAATGGCTTGGATAGACGCTTCTTTAAAGCCCCCATGAGCAATAAGTTCACGAGCAGAATCTAAAATCGCCATGCGATTTTGTTCCATACGTTCCTGCATCAATGATGATCTTTTATAACTCATATCTTATTCTCAACCAGATAAAATGAATTGTAAATCATTTTGTGAATTTTAGTTCACTTTTTTAAATTTTCGATGTATGTTAGAACCTAAGCACAACAACAATGCTTGTTTTAGGGACAACAAATATAACCACAGGATGGATGAACACATGATTTTACAAAGCTTAGACTTCGGCTTAGATGAAACCTTAATCGCCCTGCGCGATTCAATCGCTGCTTTTTGTGCAAAGGAAATTGCACCCATTGCTCAACAGGTTGATCGTGATAACGAATTCCCTGCCCAGCTTTGGAAAAAATTTGGCGATATGGGCTTACTTGGCTTAACCGTGAGTGAAGAATACGGCGGCACTAACTTAGGCTATTTAGCTCACATCATTGCCATGCAAGAAATTTCTCGTGCATCAGCATCCATTGGTTTGTCTTACGGTGCTCATTCTAACCTATGTGTGAACCAAATTAAGCGAAATGGGACAGAAGAACAGAAGCAACGCTATTTACCAAAACTGATTTCAGGCGATTACGTCGGCGCTTTGGCAATGTCTGAACCAAATGCAGGCTCAGACGTGGTTAGCATGAAACTGAAAGCTGAAGATAAAGGCGATCATTACTTGCTCAACGGCTCAAAAATGTGGATTACCAATGGCGGTGATGCCGATGTTTTGGTGGTGTATGCCAAAACTGACTTACAGGCAGGCGCCAAAGGTATGACTGCTTTCTTAATTGAAAAAACCATGTCAGGTTTTAGCCACGGCAGCCATTTAGACAAACTCGGGATGCGCGGCTCAAATACCTATCCATTGTTCTTTGACAATGTTGAAGTACCAAAAGAAAACGTCTTGGGCGGTGTGGGCAATGGTACAAAAGTACTAATGAGTGGACTGGACTATGAACGTGCAGTTTTAAGTGCAGGGCCGCTAGGCATTATGGATGCCTGCATGGATACCGTGATTCCTTATATTCATGAGCGTAAACAGTTTGGTCAGGCATTGGGTGAATTCCAGCTTATGCAAGGCAAAATTGCCGATATGTATTCGACTTGGTTGGCATGTAAAGCACTGGTCTATGCCGTTGGCGCAGAATGTGACAAAGCTGAACACAGCCGTAGTTTACGTAAAGATGCAGCCAGTGCCATTTTATACGCTGCCGAAAAAGCCACATGGATGGCAGGTGAAACCATTCAAACCTTGGGCGGTAATGGCTATATCAATGAGTTCTCTGCAGGACGTTTATGGCGTGATGCCAAACTCTATGAAATTGGTGCGGGTACTTCAGAAATTCGCCGTATGTTGATTGGCCGTGAATTGTTTAACGAAACTGCCTAAAAATAAATCACAAGAATAGACAAGGATGTTGGCATGAATCAATTACAGAGCAAAATTAATATTCGCAGCGACGAGTTTAAAAACAACCAAGCTGCGATGCAAAGCCTAGTCGATGACCTCAGAGAAAAAGTCCAAAAAATTGCTTTGGGTGGTGGCGAAACTGCACGCCAAAAACATTTAGACCGTGGCAAATTACTGCCACGTGAACGGATTGACCACCTGATCGATCCGGGTACTGCATTTATTGAAATTGGTCAGTTGGCCGCTTATCAGGTCTATCAGGATGATGTCCCTGCTGCGGGTGTAGTGGCGGGTGTCGGTCAAGTGAATGGCGTGACCTGCATGATCATTGCCAACGATGCCACAGTAAAAGGTGGAACGTACTATCCACTGACTGTGAAAAAGCATTTACGCGCACAGGAAATTGCCGAACAGAATCACCTGACTTGTATTTATTTGGTCGATTCTGGCGGTGCATATTTGCCGCTACAAGATGAAGTCTTTCCAGACCGTGATCATTTCGGACGCATTTTCTATAACCAAGCGCGTATGTCGAGCATGGGCATTGCCCAAATTGCCGTTGTGATGGGAAGTTGTACCGCAGGCGGTGCGTATGTCCCTGCCATGTCAGATGAAACCATCATTGTGCGTAATCAGGGGACAATTTTCTTGGGCGGCCCACCGCTGGTTAAAGCCGCAACAGGTGAAGTGGTTAGCAGCGAAGACTTGGGTGGTGGCGATGTACACACTCGCCTTTCAGGTGTAGCCGATCATTTGGCAGAAAATGATGAACATGCCTTGGCAATTGCCCGCAACATCGTTGCCAATTTAAATAAAAAGCCAAACCCGCAGCCTGAGCAGGTAGAAGCACCGTTATTTGATGCCTCTGAACTGTATGGCATTGTACCGACTGATGCACGTAAACCATTTGATGTACGTGAAGTGATTGCCCGCATCGTCGATGGTTCACGTTTTGATGAATTTAAAGCACGCTTTGGTACTACACTGATCACGGGTTTTGCCAAACTCTATGGTATGCCTGTCGGAATTATCGCCAACAACGGTATTTTATTTTCCGAGTCAGCACAAAAAGGTGCACACTTTATTGAACTGTGTACCCAACGCAACATTCCCCTGCTATTTATTCAAAATATCACAGGTTTTATGGTTGGCCGCCAATACGAAAATGAAGGCATTGCCAAAAATGGCGCCAAACTGGTGATGGCGGTGGCGACAGCCAATGTACCTAAACTGACTTTAGTGATTGGCGGTTCTTTTGGTGCAGGGAACTATGGCATGTGTGGTCGTGCCTACTCGCCACGCTTTATGTGGACATGGCCAAACTCCCGTATTTCGGTAATGGGTGGTGAACAGGCATCGAGTGTTCTTTCAACATTAAAACGCGACCAGATTGAAGCCAAAGGTGGTAGCTGGTCGGCAGAAGAAGAAGACCAATTTAAACAGCCAATTCGTGATCAATACGAGCGTCAGGGTCATCCATATTATGCTTCTGCACGTTTATGGGATGACGGTGTGATTGATCCTGCTCAGTCGCGTGAAGTGTTGGCTTTAAGTTTGGCTGCTGCTCTAAATGCCCCAATCCAACCGACCAAGTTTGGCGTGTTCCGCATGTAAGAGGTGACAAAATGGATTATCAATTTTTACAACTCGAACAGCAAAATCAAGTGGCTACGGTTTGGATTAATCGTGCGGAGCTTCACAATGCCTTCAATACCCAAGTGATTGAAGAATTACATGCCTGCTTTCTACAGTTGAATACGCGTGAGGATGTGCGTGTCGTAATTTTAGCTGGACGCGGCAAAAGCTTCTCTGCAGGCGCAGACCTGAACTGGATGAAACAGGCAGGTCAAGCCTCTGAAGCAGAAAACCAAGCCGATGCCTTAAAACTGGCGAGAATGCTGCAAAGTTTAGCCACTTTAAAGCAGCCGACTATTGCCCGCGTGCATGGCATTGCCTTTGGTGGTGGTATGGGCTTGGCCTCTGCCTGTGATATTTGTGTTGCCAGCACGGATGCCAAATTTGCTACATCCGAAGTACGTTTAGGACTGGCTCCATCCACGATTAGTCCGTATGTAATTCGTGCCATTGGTGCACGTCAGGCATCCCGCTACTTTTTAACGGCAGAACGTATTTCTGCAGAACAGGCTCAGCAGATTGGTTTGGCACATGAAGTGGCAGCACCAGAACAGCTAGACAGCAAAATTGATGACATTGTACAAGCCCTCTTACTGGGTGGCCCAGACGCACAGCATGCCTCTAAACAACTAATTCAGATGGTCAATCAGCAAGTCTTGACCGAAGACTTATTGCAACAAACTGCACAGCATATTGCGCATATTCGCCAAGGAGATGAGGCGAAAAATGGCTTAAATGCATTTTTGAATAAACAAAGCCCGGCTTGGATCAAGACCACGGCATAATAAAAGAAGGATCGCACTATGTTTGAAAAGATTTTAATTGCCAACCGTGGTGAAATTGCCTGCCGTGTGATTCGTACGGCAAAAAAACTCGGTATTGCCACGGTCGCAGTCTACTCAGATGCTGATGCACAATCACAGCATGTCAAACTGGCAGATGAAGCCATTTATATTGGCGAATCCCCTGCGGCACAAAGTTATTTACAAGTTGACCGTATTATTCAGGCGGCTAAAAGTACCGGTGCGCAAGCCATTCATCCGGGTTATGGTTTCTTGTCTGAAAATGACCAGTTTGCCCTTGCCTGTAAAGACAACAATATTGTCTTTATTGGCCCGCCAGTTGAAGCCATTTTGGCGATGGGTCTAAAAGCAACCTCTAAAGCCTTGATGGAAAAAGCAGGTGTGCCACTAACTCCGGGCTACCACGGCAGCAATCAAGATGCGGCATTTTTAAAGCAACAAGCCGACAGCATTGGTTATCCTGTGCTCATTAAAGCCAGTGCAGGCGGTGGCGGTAAAGGCATGCGTTTAGTAGAACGCAGTGAAGACTTTCTCAGCTCACTCGCTTCATGTAAAAGTGAAGCACGTTCTAGCTTTGGTAATGAAGATGTACTAATTGAACGCTATGTGATTCAGCCACGCCATATTGAAGTTCAGGTTTTTGGCGATACTCACGGCAACTATGTGCACTTATTCGAGCGTGATTGCTCGGTGCAACGTCGTCATCAAAAAGTGCTTGAAGAAGCACCTGCGCCTAAAATGCCAGAAGACAAACTCGAAACCATGCGCCAAGCTGCGATTGATGCTGCACGTGCCGTGAATTATGTGGGTGCAGGTACAGTCGAGTTTATTGTCGAGCAAGATGGTACGGCGTATTTCATGGAAATGAATACCCGCCTACAGGTAGAACACCCAGTCACTGAAATGATTACAGGACAGGACTTGGTAGAGTGGCAATTGCGAGTGGCCTTTGGTGAACTATTACCAAAACAGCAGCATGAATTGCAGATACATGGTCATGCCCTTGAAGCACGTGTCTATGCCGAAGAACCAGAAAAAGGCTTTATTCCTGCCATTGGTCAAATCAGCTACTTGCATTATCCAGAGCAAAATGATGCCGTACGTGTCGATAGCGGGATTGTCGAAGGTGATGAAATCAGCACCTACTACGACCCAATGATTGCCAAACTGATTGTCTGGGGCAAAAACCGTGAAGCAGCATTGACGCAAATGCACCATGCTTTGGGTCAGTTCCATGTCGATGGTTTGGGCAACAACATTGCCTTTTTAGATCGCTTAGTACTGTGTGATTCTTTTAAAAATGCCAATTTAGATACTGGCCTGATTCAACGTGAAGAAGCATTTTTACTCAATGCAAAACCTGAAGTGGCTACCGAAACGATTGTTGCTGCTGCGTTAATTGAAGTATTGTCTCGTATTCAAAGCAACAAAGCGGCAAACAATACAGTTTGGCAAAAAGACCACTTCTGGCGCTTAAACCTGCAAAACGCCTACACAGTGCAATTACAGTGCAATGACCAAACACTCAAAATTCAATTAAAACCACAATCATCTGGTTTTGAGGCTCACTACAATGGGCAAACGCTGAGCGTTCAAGGCGAGCTTTTGGATGCACATCGTCTACAGGTTTGTATCAATGGTCAGCAACAAAAAATAGCATTTAACCAACATGCGCAAGGCATCACCCTGTTCCAAAACGGTCAGCGTCATGTGTTTAGCTATGTACAAGCAAACTTTAACAGCGATGATCAACAAGACAATGTTAACAATCTGACTGCACCAATGCCGGGTGTA
Organism: Acinetobacter sp. YH12099; assembly: GCF_013419195.1. Classification (NCBI taxonomy): domain Bacteria; kingdom Pseudomonadati; phylum Pseudomonadota; class Gammaproteobacteria; order Moraxellales; family Moraxellaceae; genus Acinetobacter; species Acinetobacter sp. YH12099. Next base: position 89,911 of record NZ_VPAP01000001.1, read on the forward strand.
ATCACCCAAGTTTTGGTGGCAGCCAATGCCCGTGTGAAAAAAGATGATGTACTGATGACACTAGAAGCCATGAAAATTGAATATTCAATTCGTGCGCCTTTCGATGGCATTGTGGCAAGTTCGTACTTCCAAGCGGGCGATCAGGTCAAAGCAGGCGATGAACTGGTTGAATTTGAAGCCTTGACGGAGGAAGTTGCATGACTGAATTTGTCAAAATTGTAGAGGTTGGCCCACGAGATGGTCTGCAAAATGAGAAAACGCCACTCACTTTGGCAGACCGTAAAAACCTGATTTTGGATTTAATGCAAACAGGTTTAAGCAGCATTGAGGTCGGTTCTTGCGTATCGGCCAAATGGGTACCGCAAATGGCAGACAGCGATGTGCTGTTTGCCAGCCTGCCACAAAACCCAAACATTCAATTCAGTTTACTGACCCCAAACTCAAAAGGTTTTGAGTCGGCTTTGGCGGTGGGTTGCAAAGAAGTTGCCGTGTTTACCGCCGCTTCTGAAAGCTTTACCCGAAAAAATATCAACTGTTCAATTGAAGAAAGTTTGGAAAAATTTAGCGATGTCATGCGTCAAGCCAAAGCGCACAACATTCGCGTGCGTGGTTATGTATCTTGTATGGTGGACTGTCCTTATGAAGGCGCAATTGACCCGAAACAAGTCGCAAAAGTCACACAGCAATTATTGGACATGGGCTGCTATGAAGTGTCTTTGGGTGAAACCATTGGTACAGCAACCCCTGACCGTGTGCAAAAAGTCTGGGATGCATGTTTGGCAGAGGTCGATGCCAAAGTTTTAGCAGGTCATTTTCACAATACTTACGGCATGGCGATTGCCAATATTTATCAATCGCTCTTACAAGGCATTCGTGTATTTGATTCATCCATTGCTGGTTTGGGTGGCTGTCCGTATGCCAAAGGTGCATCGGGCAATGTGTCTACCGAAGACTTGTACTATTTACTGTCCAAGATGGGTTTTGAAACAGGTGTGCGGTTAGAACCGCTGATGACAGCTAGTCGTAACATCAGCAATGTCTTACAGCGCAATAATCCATCTCACTATGCCAATGCCTACTGGCAAAAGGTTTGTGCTTAAAACCCATTTCATCCTCAATAACTTTGGAACATAAGCGACAAGGATGACAACAACACAACATGGCAAGTGAATGCCGTGCAGAGAATAAATAGAGGTGACAAATGTCCAATAAAGTATATGACAGCGCACAAGCTGCATTAAATGGCGTGGTTCAAGATGGGCATACCTTGGCGGTGGGCGGTTTTGGTTTATGCGGTATTCCTGAAGCCTTGATTGCTGCGTTAAAAGATACAGGCGTCAAACAACTGACTTGTATTTCTAATAACGCTGGCGTCGATGGTTTTGGTTTAGGCTTATTGCTTGAAACCAAACAAATCAAAAAAATGATTTCATCTTATGTCGGCGAAAATAAAGAATTTGAACGCCAGTTTTTAAGCGGTGAATTGGAAGTTGAACTCACCCCGCAAGGCACACTGGCAGAAAAACTACGCGCAGGCGGTGCAGGTATTCCTGCATTTTTCACCCAAACAGGTGTAGGCACTGTCATTGCAGAAGGCAAAGAAGTCCGTGAATTTAACGGCAAAGATTATATTTTAGAAGAATCTTTGACTGCAGATGTCGCTTTGGTCAAAGCCTACAAAGCAGATAAAGCGGGTAATCTTATTTTCCGTAAAACAGCACAAAACTTTAATCCTGTTTGTGCTATGGCAGGCAAAATCACCATTGCCGAAGTTGAACAAATCGTTGAAATTGGCGATTTAGACCCCGACGAAATCCACTTAGCTGGTATTTATGTGAACCGCATTGTCCTCAATGCAAGCCCAGAAAAACGGATTGAACAAATGACTTTAAAGGCGGAGGCTTAAGACATGGCTTGGACGCGTAATCAAATGGCGCAGCGCGCTGCACAAGAATTAGAAGATGGTTTTTATGTCAATTTAGGCATTGGCTTACCCACACTGGTCGCCAATTATATTCCTGAACATATCAATGTCTGGTTACAGTCCGAAAATGGCTTGCTTGGCATTGGTGAGTTCCCAACTGCCGAAACTGTAGATGCCGACCTGATCAATGCAGGTAAACAAACTGTGACAGCGCGTAAAGGTGCGGCTTTTTTCTCTAGCGCAGATTCCTTTGCCATGATTCGTGGCGGGCATGTCAATATCGCTATTTTAGGGGCAATGGAAGTTTCTGAACAAGGCGATCTTGCCAACTGGATGATTCCCGGCAAGAAAGTTAAAGGTATGGGCGGTGCAATGGATTTGGTTGCAGGCGTACAAAAAGTTGTAGTGCTGATGGAACATTGTGCCAAAGATGGTACGCCTAAAATTGTATCGCAGTGCAGTTTGCCACTCACAGGTAAAGCGGTGGTGCATCGTATCATTACCGACTTAGGCGTGCTTGATATTACTCCACAAGGCGTAAAGTTGATTGAACTTGCACCCGATGTCAGTTTTGATGAAATTCAAAAAGTCACAGGTGTTGCCTTACAAAAAGTCGCAGCTTGATGAATTTATCTCGAGTGAATAACCCTCTCCTTTGCAAGTTTTGATGCACTGCTTTAAAACCTAATACAAGGGAGAGGGTTTGTTTTGACTTTCATACTTTCCCACTCAACTTATTCAATCTACTCAACAAATCACTAATTTATAAAACTATTCCTCAAACCAAAGAGCATCCAAAAATTACTTTCAATTTCGATATTTGCACAATACTTCGGGATTGATCCACAATAAAAAAGCCTTCACTTTGCAAAGTGAAGGCTTACAAGAAAATAGACCTATTTTAAGATTGAGGCGCCTTTTGCTCTACCACGCCAGCATCTTCCACACTACGCACCGTGCCTGTATCTACATTCAAGACTTCAAACTCAATACGGCGGTTTTTAAATTGACCTTCTGGCGTTGCATTTGCCGCAATCGGCTGCTCTGAACCAAAACCAATGGCTTGCAATTGACCCGGATTTACACCACGTGATACTAAATAATCGACCACTGCTTGCGCACGTTGTTGTGACAAAGTTTTGTTGGCATTGGCATCACCTACGGCATCGGTATGCCCTTTCACGGTTAATTGCACTTGTGGCGCGCGCTGCATCAATACCGCAGCCTGATCTAAAATAGACTTATTGGCTGCTGGAATTTCAGTCGATGCAGAATCAAAATTAATGATTTGCATATTGAGTGCCGTCGCAATATCCAAAGCTTGAATATTGTCAGGATTAATTGCAGCCAAAGCCTGCTCGGCATTGCTAATACTGCTGGTTACAGCCTGATTCACATCGGTTACTGTAGTTTCTGCAGGTTGCTGAGTCACTACAGTCATGTTTTTAGCCAATGGACGAATTTGACTGGCTAAACGCTCTGCATCGGCAGGGTTCGCGGCTTGAATAGACAGTTGATTACCCACCCAGTTTAAATTGACATTCGGTACACCTTTCAGCATTTTTAAAACGCTTGGAATCACGTCCTGATCAATAAATTCCGAATGATAGTTGGCAAAATTTTCTGCACCACAACCTGTTGGATGATTGAAAATTTGCTTCACTTCATTCTGCAGAATTTCCATATAGCTTGGATTATTCAGCAAAATTTGACAGGTCACCAAATTACCATCACTGCCTGTACTGACTTGCAACATTGCAGCCTGATTCGCTGCCACTTGGGTCTGTGTGGTTGCAGGCGCTTGGTTGCGGTCACTACATGCACGGAATAAAAATGCCAATAAACCAATTAAAATAATTAAAGCTAAAATTGGCAATAACCACGAACGGCGTTCTTCTACGGGCTCAGTCACAATGACTTCAGGTGCTTGATGTACGGTTTGGCCCGCAGCATTATTTACCCCCAAAGCAGCCAATAATGCTGTTGCCCACTGCGGTAAAGCCGCCTGAATTGAATCTAAATTGTTTTGCAGTAAATGCTGAATGGCAACTGGGTCAGATGAACCTGCCTGATTTTCCAAAAAGTTTAAACTTGGTGCAATTGAACGATTCAGGGTGTTTTCAATTTCGGTTTGCGGTGCTGTGCCGCTGACCAAATCTAAAAACTGCTGTTTTAAAGATAGATTTGAACCAAATACATCGCCCACACGTGGATTCAGTTGTCGCAGCAGATTGTCAATCAGTTCAGGTCGTGAATTTAAAATAGACAATAAAATGGGATAAAAACTATTTAATGCCTGATTTTTTTCAAGCAAATGCTGGGTTTCCCCTTCCAATACAATGGATGACACACTTTGTTTGAGCAAGTCTATAAAATCTGTTTGCATATATATGCCCTCTTTTTTGTCTTTGTTTTCAAGTTGTTTTTTAGTGTATATGCTTAAAATTTAAACAAATGTAATAAATTGTGGTGTTTTGATTTTGTTGTGAAATTTGAGTCAACGGAATGTAGAGTCTCTTCTTCGATTTTCTATTTGGGGATTGTTAAAATTCAATAAAAAAGCCAGCCGAAGCTGACTCTTATTTAAACTTGAAAATAAAATATCAATCAGAGCATATTAAGCAGTAAAGACGCGTACTGCTTTGCCTTTTACAACTTGATTAATCAAAGGCGTATTTTTGCCTTGTGACACAATCGTTTCTTTGTTCAGTGTCCATTCCACTTCTGGATCAACCAAGACCCAACCCGCTTCCTGTTCCCAACGACTTTGCATTTTTGCCACACGCGCAGGTGCAAGTGTCACTTTTTCTACCCATTCCAATGGACTGAACAGACCTTCCTGAATCAGTTGAATCCCAAATGGAATATAAGTATCAAATGCAGTAAAACCTGACAAAGTATCTGCAAATGGTGCCATTTTTGCAGAGCTATTTAACGGCTCATGATGAGTACAAATCGCATCAATCACACCATCTTTTACACCTTGACGCAGTAATGCTTTGTCTTGCTCTGAGCGCAGTGGCGGACGTACATGCGCTAACGAGTTAAAACCATCAATAATTTGATCGGTTAAATGCAGTTGATGCATCGCAACATCACAAGTGACAGGTAAACCTTTGGCTTTAGCTTGTTGAATCAATTCAACTGATGCACCACAAGACAATAAGCCAAAATGCGCACGTACACCTGTGGCTTCAATCATCAGCAAATATTTGGCAATCGCTACGGTTTCTGCCAAAGTTGGAATCATAGGCAAGCCCTGACGCGATGCAATAAAACCTTCATGCACACAGCCATCTTTAGCAATTTGCGGTTCTTCGGCATAGAACACCACGGTCATGTCCAAACCTGCAGCATATTCCAGTGTGCGAATCACGACATCATCATCTTCAAAAGGTGCATTGGCATTGGACACTGCACTACAGCCGCCTTTTTTCAGTCCCGCCATATTGGCAGGCTGCTTGCCGTTTAAACCTTGAGTTTGTGCACCAATCACTTCTAAATAAATGCCACCATCCAACATGGCTTTTTCGACCAAACCATGAATGAGTGCACCGTTGTCTTGCACGATTGGTTTAGAATCGGGTGGCGTAAATAAGTGCAGAATTCCGTTTTCACGTGCGGCCTTGCCTTCAGATTTGAGCGTGCCATGTTGTTGCTGACCAGGTTCACGTAAACGTGCGCATAAATCGACCATAGTTGGCATGAGCCATTGACCTTGGGCATCTATGCTTTCGCTAATATCTGCACTTTCTGCAACCAACTTGCCATTTTCAAGATATACCGTTTGTACGCGGTCAATTTGCTGGATTGGGTCAAGCACACGTACATTTTCAATTTTTACAATCGCCATGACTTTTTCCTTATACCGCAATCGCGTCAATCAAACCTTGTTCTTGCAATTGACCTTGCATCGCCAAGGCCAATACCGCCATACGTACCGCAATACCGTTGGTTACTTGATTTAAAATCACCGATTGAGGCCCATCGGCAATGCTTGAATCAATTTCGACACCACGGTTCATTGGACCAGGATGCATCACAATACAGTTTGGTTTTGCAAGCGCCAAACGCTCTTTGTTTAAACCGTACATTTTGTAGAATTCGGCTTGTGAGGCAAGTGCTGGCGAATCAATACGTTCATTTTGAATACGCAGGGTGATAATCACGTCGCAATCTTTAATGCCTTCTTCCATTTTGTTAAATAAACGCACGCCTGCGCCATATTCATCAAAACCGTAGGGCAACAAGGTGTTCGGTGCAATCACGCGAATGTCTTTACAGCCCAGTGTTTGCAAGGCAGCCACATCGGAACGCGCCACGCGTGAATGTTTGATATCACCAATAATCGCAACACTTAATTCTTCATAAGGTCGTTGGGTTTCACGGCGAATGGTCAGCATATCCAACATCGCTTGCGTTGGATGTGCATGACGGCCATCACCCGCATTAATAATGGCAACCTTTGGGCAAACCGTTTTAGCAATAAAATGTGCTGCACCTGAAGATGAATGACGCACCACAAAAATGTCAGCAGCCATCGCCTCTAAGTTCCACAAAGTGTCACGCAAAGTTTCACCTTTAGAGGTACTTGAACGGGCAATATCAATATTGAGTACATTGGCAGAAAGACGCTTGGCTGCGGCTTCAAATGTGGTGCGGGTACGAGTAGAGTTTTCGAAGAACAAATTCATCACCGTGCGCCCTTCGAGCAAATTATTGGTGATCAGTTGGTTTTGTTCATTGAAAAAGGACTGTGCTGTGTCCAGAATTTGGGTGAGGGTTTCTTTGGAAAGACCTTCGATGGTTAAAAAGTGTTTTAAATGCCCATCTTTATTCAATTGAATCTGGCTCGGAGTATGCAATGCCGCCAAATGCATGAGAGATTCCTTATACGTTAAGTTAACGCATTATACAGAAATTGATTTGGCAAAGCAGTGTAACTTGGCATGATTTAGTCAAAAGAAACTTATGATTTTAAAAATTAAGTCATGCAGACTCATCTACACTTTCTTTCATGCTTAATACTCTACAAAGCGATGTGAAAGGATGGCATTTATATTTAACTGCTCTGCTAGCCAATCATCTTGATATGAGCTTGATGAACATCTGGTGGGTCAATCTTCGCCTACAACTGCCTACGCAACCTTCAGGCTATGTAGGCATAGTCTGTACAATTCACCGTTTAACGCAGTGCCCCTATATAATGATGGGACACCTGCGCCCGATAAATTTCTTCAGCTGTAGGTTCAGTCAAGTCATCTATATTTTCTATATTTTCTACTGCATCTAATTGCTGCGCTTCAGTCTGTGGCGACGTTATTTCTGCATCAGCATCCATTAAGTTAGCCAATATACTGTTTAAGCGCAGCGTATAACGGCACAATTCCTCATCGTGTGTAGCGAGCGCCAATTGCAGCACAGCACGTGCATAGTCTGAATTTTCAACCAGATACATGACATCAATCACACGTCCACTGACCCGTCTTAATCGCGTATAAATTAAAGTGGCAACTGAAAAAATCTCGTTATTTGCTGTTAAAGCCTGTGCCGTGTTTAAAGTAGCCGTGGTCATTTAAATATTCCCCTTATCGCTTCATTGTTGTTTTGCAATGTTTGATGCTCATCTGCAAAATGTTCACCATCACAACAATGTATGAGCAAAATACATACCAATCATGTGAATATTCAGGTTTTTATTTTTCCGCAATACAATCACTCAAAATTTTTTAGAGATGTCATTACATCCTCATTGCCTTTTTAGAAAAAAACAGTAAAAAATGCCCTGAAGCTCTTCAAACCTAGACCTTTAAAATTCTGCACGATTCACGCTAAATCACTAAGTTTTCTAGCACAAAATACGGTAAAATAGCCGATTGCTGAATTGCTTTTGGAAATTTTCATGAATTCGAAACCCCGTCTTTCTACATATTGGGTCACCTGTGCAGATGGACTTGAAACCTTATTGCAAGAAGAAATGCAAGGTTTAGGTATTCAAAATATCGAACGTTTACCGGGTCGTTTAATTTTCAAAGGCACACTCGAAAATGCCTATCGTGTCTGCATGTGGTCACGTTTAGCCTCACGTGTCCTTACACCAATTCACACACACGAAATTGAATTTAGTCACGACGCGCGTGATGTAGCCGAAGAGCTTTATGAAGGTGCGCTGAGCTTTGACTGGTCACTGATTTTTGCGCCACAAAGTACTTTTGCAGTGCGTTTGCATATAGAGCGTGACATTAAAGTGAACAGCCAATTTGCGACCTTGCGCGTTAAAGATGGTGTGGTCGATTCATTTATGGATGCAGTGGGCAAACGTCCAAGCATTGACATCAAACAGCCTGAAATTACCTTATACGTGTTGGCAGGTAAAAAAGAACATACATACTGCCTAGATTTATCTGGCGATTCACTGCATAAACGCGGCTATCGTCGTTTTATGACCGATGCCCCAATTAAAGAAAACCTTGCCGCAGCGATTCTGCAAAAAGGTCAATTACAACAAATTCAACCCGACATTATTTTAGACCCAATGTGTGGTTCGGGTACGTTTATTATTGAAGCATTGATGATGCTGACTGACCGTGCACCGGGTTTGGTACGTCGTTTCGGTTTTAACGGTTGGCAAGGTCACGACCATGAATTATGGATGAGCATTAAAGCAGAAGCGGCTGAACGCCATCAAACTGCATTACAACAACCATTGCCAAAATTTTATGCTTTCGATGCCGACTGGGAAGCAGTCAAAGCCACCAAGCAAAATATTATTGCAGCAGGTTTTGAAAGTCTGCTCGATCAGATTCAAATTGAAGAACGTACTTTGGCTGACTGGCCCGACTTTCAAGCCGAAGGTAAAAAGGCCTTTATTGTAACCAACCCACCTTATGGTGAGCGTTTGGGCGATAAAGCCTCGAACCGTGCCTTATATTTGGGTCTGTCTGCCCTCTTGCAAAAGCATTTCCCAAATCAAAAAGCAGCCGTCATTGCAGCCCAAGTTGAACAAGCCGATGTGTTGGCTTTCAATGACCCGCAAATTTTACGTTTGATGAACGGTAAACTGCCAATTTATGTCCGTTTTGGTACGATCAAACCTGCAACATTCGCACGCCCATTCTTAGTAGATTGGCAACCGCAACAGTTTGAACCCATTGAAGGCGCAGAAGATTTCACCAACCGTTTGCAAAAAAACATGCAGAGCCTGAAAAAATGGGCGGTGAAAGAAAATGTGCATTGCCTGCGTTTATACGATGCAGACTTACCTGACTTTAATGTCGCAGTCGATTTATACGGCGACCGTTTGCACGTGCAGGAATATGCGCCGCCGAAAAAAATTGATCCTGAAAAAGCCAAAAAGCGTTTTAACCTTGCCTTACAAGCCATTCGTGCCGTGACAGGTTTAGGGCGTGATGCGGTATTTATTAAAACCCGTGCCCGTCAGGAAGGTAAAAACCAGTACACCAAACAAAGTACCGCCTCGAAGCGTTTTATTGTGCAGGAAGGTCAGGCTAAAATTTTGGTCAACCTCACCGACTACCTAGATACAGGCTTGTTCCTTGACCATCGTCAAATGCGTTTACGTATTGCCAAAGAAGCACGTGGCAAGCACTTCCTGAATTTATACAGTTATACCTCAACTGCAAGTTTACATGCCGCGCTTGGCGGTGCAGCAAGTACCACCAGCGTCGATTTATCCAATACTTATTTGAATTGGTCTAAAGAAAACTTTGTATTGAATGGTTTAACGGTAGACCATGCCGATGAACAACATCAATTCTTTGCCAGTGATTGTTTTGAATGGCTCAAAGAAGGTCATGAACAATATGATCTGATCTTTATTGACCCACCAACTTTCTCAAACTCTAAAAAGTTCTACGGAACATTTGACGTACAACGCGACCACGTTTCTTTAATTAAGCGTGCCATGAACCGCTTAACCACAGGCGGAACGCTGTACTTCTCCAACAACTACCGTGGTTTTGAAATGGATGAAGAAATTGAAGCCATGTTTGATGTGCAAGAAATTAGCCATGAAACTATTGGGCTAGATTTCAAACGCAATACCAAAATCCACCGTGCTTGGAAAATTCAGCACCCGCCTGTTTAAATAAACGATATGGCAATACAACAAAGCCTGTTCATTTGAACAGGCTTTGTTGTATCGTAGATCAGTATCTAGATTATTGACCAGTTAAAAACTTCTTTTCACCATATTGATAATGCATCGACAGTTTAAATTCATCACCATCACGTTGAATTTGCTGATTGCTTTGCATCGCACTGAGCATCTGTTCTAATTCTTGATCAGACATGCTTTTACCCGCAGCATTCATATAATTATTCATAATAGTTTTGACTACTTGTTTGTTAAAACTCACATCGGTTTGCACTTCTAGCAAACTTGGGAACATTTTCGCTAAGCCTTCTACAGTGGTTTGATGCCCTGGCATCACTTTACCAACCAAATCTGCCCGAATACTGCCTGTGCCTAATTTCAACTGATTCTTCTTGGATTCGAACTGAAAGCCCTCATTAATCACAGCCAACAAGGCTTGTTGTACATCTTTCTCAAAGTTTTCCGCTTCTAGGCATGAGTTGTTTTGTTTTTGCACAATATCAAGAAACGTCTGCATTTTACTGCGCTGCAAGTTTTTAACATCCCAATTCACTTGCAGGTCTTGCATGGCAGGCACATTATTTAAACCTAACTCGGCAATTTTAAATTTCGATTGAATATCTACCGTGCGCTCATGCAGTTGAGTATCCATACGCCAACTGAAGTCTTTCATTTTGCCTGAACCCACTGCTTTTGGGTCTTGACGCTGCATTTCTGCAATACTGAATTGGAAATAGCCCGGCTCTAAAGACTGCACATTCAAAGCCTGATTGGTTTTAAACTGCATGCCTTTTACTTGAAGATGTCCAAATTGATCCAGCACCGTCAATTGAGGCACATCAAAACTCATATTTACAATTTTCTGCTGCCCCTGACTTTGTTTCGCCTGAAACTCAATCTGCATAGGAGAAAATTTAGCTTCAAGTCCTGCTTCTTTTTTCTCTATAGCAGGTATGCTCAATTTCGTGGTCGATACACCCAACCAATTCACTTGCGTTGTCACATTTAGAGGCTGCTGAAAGAACTCGGAAAATTGTCCCTGCCCTTGTTCCAGATTCATTTTAGAATCAATTTGGTAACCTTTCCATGTCCGCTGAATTTGATCTTGTCCGTGAAACACCAGTTTTTCTTTAGCATTACATGAGTCTGCAATAATGGTCATTTTCCATTTGGCAGTACCTGTTAAAGTCCCCATGTCGTAGTCCGTATATTGGACGCTCACATTGGGTACAGGATTTAAATTTTGTTGATAATGCTCACGCAGGCTCTTATCTGCATATAAATTTCCTGCAGTGACAGCTCCTGCCAACACTGCAACCCCCATTCCACCCCATACTATTTTTGACATAGATTCTGCTCAGAATTTATCTATTCTTATTGAACAATAAATTATAATTAATCTTCTTTAAAAAAGATAATTGTTTTGCAAATAAATCACTTAAATACAATATTCATCACAAAATATTAAAAATAGCTGTCATTTTTTACCAAAAATTTTACTTATGTGACCTAAATTGTCAGTCATAAAAAACCCAGCCGAAGCTGGGTTTCTTAAAAGTTGCTTACACATAGCCAATTAGCTGAGTTTCATTTTTTCAAACAGCAAATGACCATTTTCAGCTTTAATTAAAATCGTATCACCTGCAACAAAGTCACCTGCGAGGATTTTTTGCGCCAATGTGTTTTCCACTTGTTGCTGAATTGCACGTTTCAATGGACGCGCACCGTAGACTGGGTCAAAACCTGCTTCAATCAATTGATCAAATGCAGTATCGTCTATCGACAAGCTCAAGTCACGTTCGCTTAAACGCGCACGTAAACGATCCAATTGAATATCGGCAATGCCACGAATTTGTGCTTTTTCCAGTGAATGGAACACCACCAACTCATCAATACGGTTAATAAACTCAGGGCGGAAATGTTGTGAAACTGCAGCCATGACCACGGTACGCACTTCTTCACGTGTTGGATTGTCACCCAATTCACGTACTTCGTGTGAACCCAAGTTAGAAGTCATCACAATTACAGTGTTCTTAAAGTCCACCACGCGACCTTGCGAGTCGGTTAGGCGTCCATCATCCAACACTTGCAATAAGATGTTAAATACGTCCGGATGGGCTTTTTCCACCTCATCAAACAACACCACACTGTACGGTTTACGACGCACTGCTTCGGTTAACACACCACCTTCTTCATAACCAACATAGCCCGGAGGTGCACCGACTAAACGGCTAACCGAGTGTTTTTCCATAAATTCAGACATATCAATCCGAATCATGGCATCATCACTGTCAAACAAGAAGTTTGCTAATGCTTTGGTCAATTCTGTTTTACCTACCCCTGTTGGGCCAAGGAACAGGAACGAACCACTTGGGCGGTTAGGATCAGACAAACCTGCGCGTGAGCGACGTACCGCATTCGACACCGCCACCACAGCTTCATCTTGCCCCACCACACGGTTATGCAAGAAATCTTCCATGTGTAGCAGTTTTTCACGCTCACCCTGCAGCATTTTCGATACAGGAATACCCGTTGCAGCACTGACGACTTCAGCAATTTCATTGTCCGTCACTTTGTTACGCAATAATTTCGGCTCTTCTTTCTCTTCAACCAACTCATCTTGCGCCAGTTGTTTTTCCAACTCAGGAATCACACCGTATTGTAAACGTGACATTTCCGCCAAGTCATTTTCACGCTGCGCTTTTTGCAATGCCATACGTGCCTGATCAAGCTGAGTCTGAATTTGCTTAGTGCCTTCAACCAAGGTTTTTTCCGCTTTCCAAACTTCTTCCAAATCATTGTATTCATTTTGAACTTCAATAATTTGTTTTTCCAGATGTGCAACTTCAGCACGGCTGCCTGCATCTTCATCTTTCTTCACGGCTTCAAGTTGCAGTTTTAATTGAATTAAACGGCGCTCTAATTTATCTAAGGCTTCAGGCTTAGAATCTAGCTCCATTTTAATCCGTGACGCTGCCTCATCCACCAAATCAATTGCCTTGTCGGGAAGTTGACGGTCAGTGATATAACGGTGCGACATTTTAGCGGCGGCAATAATCGCCGAATCTAAAATTTTAACCCCGTGGTGCACTTCGTAGCGTTCTTTCAGACCTCGTAAAATTGCAATGGTGTCTTCTACACTTGGCTCATCGACTAATACTTTTTGGAAACGACGCTCTAAAGCCGCATCTTTTTCAATATATTGACGATACTCATCTAAAGTAGTGGCGCCGACGCAGCGCAATTCGCCACGCGCCAATGCAGGTTTCAACATATTGCCTGCATCCATGGCACCATCGCCTTTACCTGCACCCACAAGTGTGTGTAATTCATCAATAAATAAGATGACTTCACCTTCTTGTTTCGCCAAGTCTTTTAAGACCGCTTTTAGGCGTTCTTCAAACTCACCGCGATATTTCGCACCTGCCAACAATGAGCCCAAATCTAAAGATAAAACACGTTTACCTTTTAAACTTTCAGGCACTTCACCATTCACAATACGCTGAGCCAAACCTTCAACAATCGCAGTTTTACCCACACCAGGTTCACCAATGAGTACTGGGTTGTTTTTGGTACGGCGTGACAACACCTGAACGGTACGGCGAATTTCATCATCACGACCAATTACAGGGTCTAGCTTGCCCGCCAACGCACGTTCGGTTAAATCGATGGTATATTTATTGAGTGAGTCACGTTGATCTTCGTGATTATTGCTCATGACTTTTTCATCCCCTCTAATTTTGTCAATCACGCTACGCAAACTATCTGAGGTCACGCCCACACTGTTCAGTAGTGTTTTGGTCGCGCCCACTTCGGTCAAACCCAGCATCAACCAATCGGTTGACAAGAACTCATCACCTGCTTTTTGGGCAAAACTGTCAGCCAAATTCAAGGCTTTAACCGCATCTGGACTTAAGTTGATATCGCCTGTTGGATTGGCCAAAGTCGGTGCATCAGCAATCGCTTGCTGTAATTTGCTTTGCAAATCACGTAGGTTTGCGCCTGCTTGTTGTAATAAACTGACATTGGAAGCTTCTTCGAGCAAAGTCGCCAATAAGTGAATGCCTTCAATGGCAGTATGATCTTTCCCTATCGCGAGAGATTGGGCATCGGATAAAGCTTGCTGTAGGCGGTTGGTAAACTTTTCAAAACGCATTCTTGTTATTCCTCACAACAAATTGTGTACTTGATGGATATATGGGAACGCAGGCGTAAATTTCAATTAAATTTTTATATATTTTTCAAAATCTTAATTAAAATTAACGGTTAGATTTCAATTATAATATTGGACTGATTAAAGTAAATTTCAAGTTTAATCTGGTAATTTTTTTATAGTGAGTTGAATTATTGACATACACTTGTATATCAACAAATTAAAGGCTTCTGATTATTATTCATGCAAATAGAAATATTTAGTTACAATGATTGGCAAATATACCAACCATTGTATGACCTATCAGTCAACGCTTAATCTTGTTCAATAATTTCAAAATCATGGCTAATTTCAACACCACCATCAGATAGCATTTTACTGGCAGAACAGTATTTTTCTGCTGAAAGTTCAACCGCCTTCGCGACCTGCTTTTCCTTAACAGCCTTGCCTTTGACCACAAAATGCAAATGAATTTTGGTGAACACGGCAGGGATGCTATCGGCACGTTCTGCTGTTAACTGACATTCAACATGCGTCACTTCTTGGCGTGATTTTTTTAAAATAGTCACAATATCGAATGAAGCACAACCACCAAGTCCCATTAAGATTAACTCCATAGGACGTGGACCACGGTTTTCACCACCATATTCTGCGGATCCATCCATCACTACAGAATGACCACTTTCTGATTTGGCTTCAAAAGCAACGTTCTCTAACCACTGAACACTTGTTTGCATTGCAACTACCTAAAAAAAACTATAAATTGACACGGGTATTTGTACACTAACATAACTTGAGTTGATAAGGAATTTCATCTCTACTGTGTGACAAGTTCAGACTAGGTCTTGTGCGATCTATTATTTATCCATTTTCGGAACCGTTAGCATGACTTCAAACTTTTCACAGCTGAGCACTGATGCATTGTCCCCTGGACAACTGCCTGACTCAGTCAAAGCATTATTAAAACGTGCATACATCAACCGTTATCCAAAACGGACAACTATTGTTGATGCGGGGACTGAATCTAAATCGTTATATTTGATTTTAAAAGGTTCAGTATCAATTATTCTTCGCGAAGATGATGATCGCGAAATTGTTGTGGCATATTTGAATCCAGGCGACTTTTTTGGGGAAATGGGTCTGTTTGAATCGAATCCACAACGTACTGCAGAAGTTCGTACTCGTGATGTCTGTGAAATTGCAGAAATTACTTATGAAAACTTCCACGAACTCAGCAAACAATATCCTGACTTAAGCTATGCCGTTTTTGCACAGCTGGTACGTCGTTTAAAAAATACTACACGTAAGGTAACTGACCTTGCCTTTATAGATGTGTCTGGTCGTATTGCACGTTGCTTGATTGATCTTTCTGCGCAACCAGAAGCCATGATTTTGCCAAACGGTCGTCAAATTCGTATTACACGCCAAGAAATTGGTCGTATTGTCGGCTGTTCACGTGAAATGGTCGGGCGTGTTCTAAAAACACTTGAAGAACAAGGCATGATTGAAACTGATGGTAAAGCCATTCTGATTTTTGATGCTTCTTTGGAGCAAAATGAATCCACTGATGGCAACTTTGATGACGAGTAAACCATCTATATGCTCATTAAAAAAGCAAATCTTCGGATTTGCTTTTTTATTGCCTGTATATAACTTATAGCCATTTTCAACTATAAAAATATAATTCTTACGACCATTACAAAGCATCAGCAATTTTAACTGCCACAAGCGGCTCAAAATGGTTTAGCCTCTTAGGACATGACTTCATAAAGACAATGTTAAGCGAGATGCTAAGATGCAATTTAGACCTTTGGCAAAAACAGGCATTCTAGTTCCAGAAATCTGTTTAGGCACCATGACATTTGGTGAACAAAATACCCAGCAAGAAGCCTTTCAACAACTCGATTATGCGCTAGAACGAGGCTTATATTTTTGGGATACCGCAGAAATGTATCCCGTACCACCAAAAGTAGAAACTCAAGGTGCAACTGAAACTATTATTGGCAATTGGTTACAACAACGTGGCGGACGTGACAAATTGTTTTTAGCCTCTAAAATTGCAGGCCCTTCGCAAGGCGGCAGTCATATTCGAGATGGCAAAACCCGCTTTAACGCAGAGGATATTCATTCTGCACTGGATGGCAATTTAAAACGCCTGCAAACCGACTATATCGACTTATACCAACTGCACTGGCCACAACGCCCAACCAACTTTTTTGGCAAACTTGGTTATGGCAACCAAGAAGCACAAAATACGCAAGAAATAACCGATCTTGCTGAAACCTTAACCGCATTGCAACAAGAAATTCAAAAAGGACGGATTCGCTATATTGGGCTGTCGAATGAAACCCCGTGGGGCACCATGAAGTTTTTACACTTGGCAGAACAGTTAGGATTAAGCAAATTTGTTAGCGTACAAAATCCGTATAACCTGCTGAATCGTACTTATGAAATTGGTATGTCTGAAATTGCCCATTATGAAGGTGTTGGACTACTCGCCTACTCACCTTTGGCTTTTGGTTATTTAACTGGTAAATTCCGTCATGGCGCACGCCCTGCCAATGCACGTGTCACGCTATATTCACGTTTTAGCCGTTACAGTAATCCACAAAGCGAATGGGCAACCGAGCAATACGCCCAACTTGCAGAACAACACGGCTTGAGTTTGACGCAACTGGCGCTGGCATTTATCAAGCAGCAATTTTTTGTGACAAGTACCATTATTGGCGCGACGAATATGGCGCAACTCAAAGAAAATATTGATGCCTTTGACATCACCTTATCAGATGAAATTTTACAAGGCATTGAAGCCATTCATCGTCAACAACCCAATCCAGCGCCCTAATTTTATTTTAAGCACTGCTTTAAAATGAAATTAAAAATATGAACTCAGCAATAATTCATCATTTTTATGCTGTTTAAAGTCAAAAAGTCTTCATAAAAAAAGATGCGCATAAAACCATGCGCATCTTTTTTGTGTTTTATCTTAACCAGTTGAACTGGCTGAGGTCATCTTAACGACGACTTTGGTTATATAGCGCTTGTGCTGCTGGCAAGTTTTTACGCATTGCTTCAATACGCTGACTGTTCGATGGGTGAGTCGATAAGAAGGACGCACCGCCGCCACCTTCAAGCTTGTTCATTTTTTCCCAAAGGGTAATTGCAGCTTGTGGGTTATAACCTGCACGCGCCATCAGCATTAAACCACCCTGATCGGCACGACTTTCCAAATTACGTGAATATGGCAAGCCAATCCCAATTTGGGTACCCAATTGCGCTGCTGCTGCACCCAATTGACCAACGTTATTGCCTGCCGCACTTAAACCTACGTTCAAGGCAATATTGGTTAAAGCCTGTGCACCAATTTTACTTTTCGCGTGTTCTTCTAAAGCATGCACCATTTCATGCCCCATAATTGCGGCAATTTCAGCATCAGTTAAATTCAGTTTATTCACAATACCAGTGTAGAACACCACTTTACCACCAGGTGCGACAAAAGCATTGACTTGATCAGACTTAAGTACCGCCAATTGCCACTGGAAAGGCTGACCTGTTTGGTTCATTTGATTGGCATGTGGGATCAAACGCTGAAACACAGTATTGATACGTTTATACGTGGTGGAGCTTGTGTCTAACTGATTTTTATTGCGTGCGTCTTGCACCATTTCATTATAGCTTTTGGTAGCAGTTGCATTTAAGGTCGCAGTATCTGCACCCGCCATGTCTGCAACAGTCGTACACCCTGAAACTGTGATTGCGCCTGCGGCACATAAACTTAACATCAGTTTTTTGTTCATTATAATAATCTCCGCCTTGCGAGCTATCTTCATACCAATCAATTATATGAAATCAATTCAAGGCTTTAAATCTATAATCACTTCATAAACATATCATTTATGTAAACAACGCCTAAGCTGTGTACAGATTGTATGTCTGAGCGATCAATCACTACCCTAGTAAAGAAATTGATAACACAACCAAAATACTAAACAGAAAACATTTAAACCCAAGTAAATTTTAGACACTACTTCTACTTTTTCTTCCATTTCTGGATTTTTGCGTTTGTAGAGTAGGTAAGCATTTTGAATCAGAATCAGTGGCACCAAAATACAGGCAAAAATAACGCTTAAACCAATAAATGCCTGATACATAATATTCGGATCATGCTTTTGCGATAAAATCAGCATCATGGCAATGGTCGGTGCGCCGCCCATCGCAAACAATAAAGAATAAAAAATCGTACTGGTAATATTTTTATGCATCCTGCATAACCTTAATTAAATTTAATTTTCTAAAGCCATTGTAACAAGCCACCCTGCTCTGTACAGCGCCAGTCATCTGCAACTTTAGTCTTGAAAAAACAACTCACTCAGCATCATCTATAATGTTTCCAAAAATGAGTCGCTATTGAAACTGAAACAACAGCAATAAAAAGCCCCATCATTTAGACAGGGCTGAATACATCATCAGAGCTTAAATGCTATGCTAAAGCACAACGACTTAAGCATCAAATGGATGACGTAATACGATAGTTTCTGCGCGGTCTGGACCTGTAGAAATAATGTCGATTGGGCATTCAATTAACTGCTCAAGACGTTTGATGTAGTTCACTGCATTTTCAGGCAATTGTTCTACACTGGTCGCGCCCACAGTTGATTCAGACCAACCTGGCATTGTTTCATAAATTGGCTTTAAGTTTTCGTATGCAAGCGCATCAGAAGAACCTACACAACCTGAATCGGTATTTTCATAACCTACGCAGATTTTGATTTCTTCTAAACCGTCCAATACGTCTAACTTGGTCAAGCAGATACCAGACAGTGAGTTTACATCGACTGAACGACGTAAAATTTCGGCATCAAACCAACCACAACGACGTTGACGACCTGTAGAAGCACCGAACTCGTGACCCACAGTACCTAAGTGTTTACCAATCGCATCACCTACGTCATTTGCTGCGTCATACACCAACTCAGTTGGGAATGGGCCTGCACCTACACGTGTGGTATAAGCTTTGGTAATCCCTAAAACGTAGTCTAAATGTAATGGACCTAAGCCTGAACCAGAGCTTACACCGCCCGCAGTTGTATTCGATGAAGTCACATACGGATAAGTACCGTGGTCAACATCAAGTAATGAACCTTGCGCACCTTCAAACATAATGTTGTCACCGTTTTTACGGTAATTATGAATTTCAGTCGTTACATCAACCACTAATGGTGCAATCACTTCACGCCATTGGTCACATAGCGCTAAAACTTCATCTAACTGAACTGCTTCAACACCGTAGTATTGTGTCAATTGGAAGTTGTGATAGTCCAATAATTCAGTCAATTGAGCGCGTAGTGCTTCACCGCCACGAACCAAGTCAGCAACACGAATCGCACGACGTGCAACCTTGTCTTCATAAGCTGGGCCAATACCACGACCTGTTGTACCAATTTTGGCATTACCACGTTTTTTCTCACGTGCTTGGTCAAGTGCAATGTGGTTCGGCAAAATAAGCGGACAGTTTGGTGAAATACGTAAACGCTCTTTCACTGGCACGCCTTCTTGTTCCAAAATACCCATTTCTTTAATGAGTGCTTCAGGAGAAAGTACTACACCATTACCAATTAAGCACAGTACGTTTTCACGTAAAATACCTGATGGAATGAGGTGTAATACAGTTTTCTTACCACCAACCACGAGAGTATGGCCTGCGTTGTGTCCGCCTTGATAACGAACGACTGCCGCCGCCTGATCTGTGAGCAGGTCGACGATCTTACCTTTACCTTCGTCGCCCCATTGGGTACCAAGTACCACAACATTCTTGCCCATAATAGCCTCATTACATCATGCTGTTAAAATTGAAAACCAAGACCTGTAACATGAAACATGCCTTGGCGATTAAATTTTTTCGACTGTCCACTCACCATTTGCAAGAACCAATTGGTGCGTTGCGTATGGAACCGAGTTTAAATCATCATTACCCAACAATTGAATTACACTAAAGCCTTGCGCACGTGTGTTTTGAATAGCAGCAATTAAATCAGGTTGTGAGCCTTTAGGCGCAACAACAACAGACGATGATTCAAAACGACCTGCACTTAATACAAACAAGTCACAAGAGAAACCTGTTGCAGGGCGCGCACGTCCGAAATGCTGACCAATGCCATCATAACGACCGCCTTGTGCCAATGGTGCAGCACGATTTGGCGCATACACTGCATACATTAAACCTGTGTGATAGTGATAAGAACGCAGCTCAACCACATCAATACCAATATGCAAGTTTGGCCAACGTGCCTGAATTTCAGCTTGTGTTGCTTTCACGGCTTCAAACGCTTGCTTAAATTCGGTATTTTCCAACACATCAGCACTTAAATGAGCCTGCAAAGCGGTTAAATCACTGGCATAGCGACCTAAAGCATAAAAATCTGAACCGAAATTTAAATCTTGGGTAAATTCTGCCAATTCAGGCAATGCTTTACGCTGATATAAATCTGACAATTGACGTTCAGTGGCTTTGCTTAATTCTGCTTGTTTAACCAAGCTACGGAACAAGCCGACATGACCCAAGTCTAAATGCACACCTTCTGCCAAACCTGCTTCTTTTAGCAAGCTGAGCATCAGATCAACCATTTCTACATCGGCATCAATGCTGTCTGAACCAAATAACTCTGCACCCAATTGCAATGGTGCACGTGTGGTATTAAAACCTTGTGGTTTGGTATGTAAAACCGTACCTGCATAGCAGTAACGTGCAATGCCATCTACAGGATGTACATGCGCATCAATACGTGCCACTTGTGGTGTCATATCGGCACGAACACCCAGCAAACGACCTGAAAGTTGGTCGATCACTTTAAATGTGGCAAGGTCTAAATCTTGATTCGATTCTGAAAGAGAAGATAGAGATTCAATGTATTCTATGAATGGCGTGTACACCAACTGATAACCTCGAGATGCGAGGAAATCCAGTGACTTACGACGCAAGCTTTCAATCACTTGCGCTTGTTCTGGTAATACATCAGCTACACCATCAGGTAATAACCATGTCTCTGAAATGGGCATGTTGTAAACCTAAATTCTTGTTTGCGCGGAACGAATCCGCATAAAAAAATCGGGAGCACACCCGATTTCTCCTAGTTTAGCATGATACTTTTGCTCATGCACCTGACTTTTTCTGAAATATGCGGTAAAAAAATATGAATACACCACATCTTTCAAAGCCATCATTTAAAAGTCCTGATTTGATTTCACCGCCTTTGCCAATAAACTGACCAACTCAGCATTTTGCATTTCAAGCTGTGCGGTTTTTTGCACGGTTTTATCTAGCGCATCTTGCTGAACTTGCATCTTTTTAGCCAAATCTTGCATAATCTCCAACGTCTTTTTTAGATGCTCTTCTAAATGTAATACTTTTTGCTCGACTTGCTGTTGATGCTGCACGTCGCTGCTGCTGTCTGCCTGATTTTTAAATTGCAACCAAATCAGAAAAATGACAGCAAGTGCCAGCAAAAAAATAAATCCCCACAATAAAATAATCATCATGCCACTACTCTATTCAAATTTTCTATGCAAACTTTGTTATATCAATCAGTGAATTAACCGTGAATACGAAGTGTAAAATCTGTCATCACTATTACACGCTTTTCACACTTTGTATATGTCTTAAAAAGTAGCCGCTTACACCGCCCGCTGACTAAAAGATTCACACAAATCTAGTAAACGGTTGGCATAACCCCACTCGTTGTCATACCACGCAAAAACTTTGGCTTGATGACCCACGACCATGGTTTGACTTAAATCGACAATTAAAGAATAAGGTGAATGGTTAAAGTCGCTCGATACCAAAGGCTCATCGGTCACTTGCATAATTTCGGCATAATCATGCGCTGCCGAAGCACACAACACCTGATTCAATTTGTGCACCGTAATTGGTGACTGAGAAATAAAAGTTAAATCAATAGCTGCAACATTAATGGTCGGTACACGAATCGAGTAACCATCAATCCGATCTGCCATTTTTGGCATGACTTGTTTTAATGCACCCAAGGCAGATGAAGTTGTAGGAATAATATTTTGCCCTGATGCACGCGCACGACGTAAATCACGGTGTGCTTGATCCAATACAGTTTGATCGGCTGTGACTGCATGAATTTCAGTCATTAATGCGGTATCAATTCCGAAAGCATCATCAATGATTTTAACTAATGGTACTAAAGCCTGCGTGGTACAAGATACGCTGGAAATAATTTGGTCGGTACTTTTGACTTCATGATGATTCACACCATAAACAATCGCAGCATCTACAGTATCGAATGGTGCAGCACCAATAATTACACGTTTGGCGCCCGCAGTAATATGCTGCGTTGCCGCCTCGCGGGAACGGAACAACCCTGTACATTCCAATACCACATCAACATTTAAGGCTTGCCACGGTAATTGCGCAGGTTGAGCCTGATTCAACACCTGAACTTTTAATTGCGCCAAACCTGCAGAAATATTCAAAAAAATCTGTTCATTTTCGAGGCTAATTTCCACCTGTCCTTTAAAACGACCATGGGTACTGTCATATTTAAATAAATGAACCAAGGTTTCTACATCGGCAATGTCATTTAT
This sequence comes from Acinetobacter sp. YH12099, assembly GCF_013419195.1. Taxonomy (NCBI): domain Bacteria; kingdom Pseudomonadati; phylum Pseudomonadota; class Gammaproteobacteria; order Moraxellales; family Moraxellaceae; genus Acinetobacter; species Acinetobacter sp. YH12099. The sequence continues at coordinate 112,711 of NZ_VPAP01000001.1, forward strand.
GGCGACGATTTCAAAATGAAAGTCTTTGGGATTTTCAAACCAAGCCCGCAGCACATTGCGCCCGATTCTACCAAAGCCATTGATTGCCACTCGTTGCATGACCGATCCTTTCATAATGAAATCAAAATTTAAGCACAGACTATGTTAATAGATTTTGAGGCCTTACTGAAAAAAATCAGATCAATTCTGCGAATTTTCACGCAATTTGTTGTTTAATTCGGCAAATCAAAAATATCAGCTTTGACTTTCTAGCTTACATTTACGTTTTCTTAAATTTTGTATTCTACTTTATGGCAGTTCGGCATACTCCGTGACCTACAGTAAACGCTTATTTTGAATGTAAATGTTCATCATCTTCTATTGCAAAGATTTATTCTGCGTAATCGCAACCAAGTTTGCGTCAGAATTGTCATCTATTCACACTAAAATGATTGGTGATAGTGGCTTTTTCCGTTATAATTTGGCGTTTTTAAAATTTTAAGCCTGCATGACAGCAAAAGAATTATTTTTGTCAGACTGTCTTGCGTTTAGCCCAATCGGAAATTATGGAGTGACTTGGTTGTGAGTACTCGTTTTATGACATCAGCTGAAATTCGTGAAGCATTTTTGCGTTACTTTGAATCGCAAGGGCATACACGTGTCGCATCGAGTTCTCTAGTACCCGCCAATGACCCAACCCTGTTATTTACCAATGCAGGTATGAACCAGTTTAAAGACTGTTTCCTTGGGTTAGAAAAACGTGATTATGTACGTGCTGTATCGTCACAAAAATGTGTGCGTGCAGGCGGTAAACATAACGATTTAGACAATGTGGGTTATACCGCACGTCACCATACTTTCTTTGAAATGTTAGGTAACTTCTCGTTTGGTGATTATTTCAAACGTGATGCAATTAAATTTGCTTGGGAATTTTTAACCAGTGAACAATGGTTAGCGCTACCAAAAGACCGTTTATATGCCACGGTTTACCACACCGATGATGAAGCATTTGACATCTGGAACAAAGAAATTGGTTTAGATGCTTCTCGTATTATCCGTATTGGCGATAACAAAGGCGGCCAATATGCTTCAGACAACTTCTGGGCAATGGGTGATACAGGTCCTTGCGGTCCGTGTTCTGAAATTTTCTATGATCATGGCGATCATATCTGGGGTGGCTTACCAGGCACACTAGAAGAAGATGGCGACCGTTTCATTGAAATCTGGAACAACGTATTCATGCAGTTTAACCGTACTGCAGATGGCGTATTGCACCCACTTCCAGCACCGTCTGTAGATACAGGCATGGGCTTGGAGCGTATTTCTGCAGTATTGCAACATGTGAATTCAAACTACGAAATTGACCTGTTCCAGCACTTACTCAAAAATGCAGCACAGATTATTGGTTTAGACACGACTGCTCTTGAAGTAACTGCACAGCAAACTGGCAAGCCTGTAGACTACCCTGCTTCACTCAAAGTAGTTGCTGACCACGCTCGTTCTTGCTGCTTCCTAATTGCCGATGGCGTGAATCCATCGAATGAAGGTCGTGGTTATGTATTGCGTCGTATTATTCGTCGTGCAGTACGTCACGGCAACAAGCTTGGCGCAACAGGTTCATTCTTCCACAAAATGCTTCAGCCTTTAATTGAGGTGATGGGTCAGGCCTATCCTGAACTTGCAGCACAACAAGCGCGTATTGAAGCGCAACTTCTAAAAGAAGAAGAACAATTTGCCAAAACGCTTGAGCAAGGTTTGAAATTGCTTGAGGGTGAATTGGCACAGCTTAAAGGCTCAGTCATTCCTGGTGAAGTAGTATTTAAACTATATGACACTTATGGCTTCCCAACAGATTTAACAGCAGACATTGCACGTGAGCGCGACTTGACCATTGACGAAGCAGGCTTTGAAGTTGAAATGGCAGCGCAACGTCAACGTGCACGCGATGCAGGTAAATTTGCAGTTGACTACAACTCAATTGTAAAAGTTGAAGGTGAAACTCAATTTGATGGCTATGACTCAACAACTGGTCAGGGTCAAATTGTGGCTATTTATAAAGATGGCGAACAAGTCGATGAAGTGGTTGAAGGCGATGAAGCTTTAATCGTACTTAACCAAACCCCATTCTATGCAGAAAGCGGTGGTCAAATTGGCGATACAGGTCTATTCAAAAACGAAACAGGTATTTTTGAAGTTCAAGACACCAAAAAATCTGGCGGTGCCTTTGTTCATCAAGGTATTGTCACCATGGGCAGTTTAAAAGCTGCGCAAGCGGTGGAAGCGATTGTAAAAGCAGACATCCGCGAAGCTACTGCACGCAACCACTCTGCAACACACTTATTGCACGCTGCCCTACGTCAAGTTTTAGGTGCACACGTACAGCAAAAAGGTTCGTTGGTTGCTTCTGATATTTTACGTTTTGACTTTGCCAATGACCAACCTGTGTCATTTGAACAATTGCAAGAAATTGAGCGTTTGGTAAATGCAGAAGTCATTGCCAATACCGCAGTTTCTACTGAATTACTGGATATTGAAGCAGCCAAAGCCAAAGGCGCAATGATGCTATTTGGTGAAAAGTATGGCGATGAAGTTCGCGTACTTTCTATGGGTTCAATCATTGAAGATAAAAACTTCTCCATTGAACTTTGTGGCGGTATTCACGTGAAACGTACAGGTGATATTGGTCTGTTCAAAATCATCTCTGAAGGTGGTGTTGCAGCTGGTGTACGTCGTATTGAAGCAATTACAGGCAGCAAAGCCGTTGAAGCCGTTCAAAAAACTGAACGCGATATCAACAGCATCAATGCTTTGTTGAAAGCACAAAAAGACCAAACTTTAGAAAAAGTGAATACATTGGTCGATACAGCATCTAGCCTTCAAAAGCAGATTGAACAGCTCAATCAAAAATTAGCGCACTTCCAAGCAGCTGAACTTTTAAGTCAAGTACAAGAACTTGCTGGACGTACCACGCTCATTACCACTGTACAAAATATGGATGCAAAATCACTGCGTAATTTGCACGACGGTGTAAAATCCAAACTCGACCAAGCAGTGATTGTACTTGCAGGTGTAGAAGGCGATAAAGTCAGCTTAATCGCTTCTGTTGCACCAGACTTTACTGCTACGATTAAAGCAGGAGACATCATCAAACACTTGGCTACAGAACTAGGTGGTAAAGGTGGTGGTAAACCTGATTTGGCACAAGGTGGCGCGCCACTTAACGAGAACTTTGCAACGGTGATGGCAGGTTTAACTGCTTGGCTTGCGGCAAAATAATCTCACTTTTTGTGTAACTGACCCTGAGCAGGTAAATTCAGGGTCATGGCTTATATGGAACAACTATGGCACTAATCGTTCAAAAATATGGCGGTACCTCAATGGGTACTCCCGAGCGCATTTTAAATGTTGCTCGTCGTGTGAAGCGCTGGCATGATCATGGCCACAAAGTAGTGGTTGTCGTTTCTGCCATGAGTGGCGAAACCAATCGCCTACTCGCTCTCGCGAAAGCCATTACCGAAACCCCTGATCCGCGTGAATTAGACCAAATGGTGTCTACAGGCGAACAGGTGACGATTTCGATGTTAGCGATGGCGCTGAATTCTATTGGCGTTGCGGCAAAATCACTAACTGGTCGCCAAGTTGGTATTCAAACTGACAGCGCATTTACCAAAGCACGTATTGAAGCGATTAATACTGACGTGTTAACTGAAAACCTAGACGCAGGCCGTGTGATTGTGGTTGCTGGTTTCCAAGGTTTTGATGCTGAAGGTAACACCACTACTTTAGGTCGTGGTGGTTCTGATACTTCTGGCGTTGCGCTTGCTGCTGCATTGAAAGCCGATGAATGCCAAATTTATACTGACGTAGATGGCGTTTACACCACAGACCCACGCGTTGCACCAAAAGCCAAAAAAGTAGATCGTATTTCTTTTGAAGAAATGCTAGAAATGGCTTCTTTAGGTTCTAAAGTATTGCAAATTCGTGCGGTTGAATTTGCAGGTAAATACCAAGTACCTTTACGTGTATTATCAAGTTTTGATAATGACAATGATGGCGCATTCGACGAAGATTTTAAACAAAATGTCGGCACACTCATTACTACTGAATTGGAAGACAACATGGAACAACCTATCATCTCAGGTATCGCGTTTAACCGTGACGAAGCAAAATTAACTATTTTAGGTGTGCCTGATGAGCCAGGTATTGCATCTAAAATCTTGTCACCTATTGGCGCTGCCAATGTTGAAGTTGACATGATCATCCAAAACGTAGAAGAAGATGGTACTACCGACTTTACTTTTACTGTAAACCGTGGCGAACTTGCCAAAGCAAAATCAATTCTTGAAGCAACTGCCAAAGAAATTGGTGCACGTGAAGTCGCTACACGTGGTGACATCGTGAAAGTATCTATCGTTGGTGTAGGTATGCGTTCACATGCAGGTGTTGCAAGCAAAATGTTTACTGCCCTTGCAGATGAAGGCATTAACATTCTCATGATTTCTACTTCTGAAATTAAAATTTCAGTCATTATTGAAGAAAACTATTTAGAGCTTGCAGTACGTACTTTACACACTGTATTTGGTCTAGATCGTGAAAGCGGTGAGTCTAGCGCACGCGCTTAATACGCCCCTGTCAGAAAATGTAATTGTCTGACAAATTTTGCGAAAAAGTACAAAAAAATAGAGCCACTATAGTTTTTTTTATAGTGGCTCTGTTATATTGAGCAATATGCTTTCATAAATTTTGGCAGCGCTGTATCTTATAAAATAAATAATGATACGTTCCGTTAAAATTTACTGGTTTTTATTTGGTTGTGACTTTTAAATTGCTTTAAAAATCAATGCAGGTTTAGCATTTTGCAAGGAGATAAACATGCTGATTCTGACCCGACGTGTCGGAGAAACATTAATGATTGGGGACCAAGTCAGCGTGACTGTGCTTGGTGTCAAAGGTAACCAAGTTCGTATTGGTGTAAATGCCCCGAAAGAAGTATCGGTTCATCGTGAAGAAATCTATCAACGTATTCAACACGAGCGTGCCATGCATGAGCATTTGCAACATTTAGATCAAGATTATCAACCTTCATTTGAAGAAGATAACTACTCGCAAAATGACTTTAATCGTTAAACGATTAAGGTAATTGAATATAAAGCGGCTCATTTGCCGCTTTAAATTTTTCTGCTGAATGCTTTTTAAAAACTCGCATCATTTCAGAGTTGCTCGCTGATTCGAAGCATGTAAAGACTATTTTACAGGCAACTCAGCACAAGTTTTGCATGAAAATTACTGTGAGTTTTCCATTAATTCTAAAGCTTTACGCACAGGTGCAAAACTACGTCGATGTGCCGCAATCACGCCATGCTGTGCAATGGCTTCAAAATGTGCTTTGGTTGGATAACCTTTATGTTTGGCAAAACCAAATTGTGGAAATGCTTGATCAAGCAATACCATTTCACGGTCACGCGCCACTTTAGCTAAAATACTGGCTGCCGAAATCTCTGCATGTAATGCATCTCCCCCAACAACGGCATCACAAGACATCGCTAAACCCTGCGGAATTTTATTGCCATCGACTAAGACATGCTCAGGTTGAATAGATAAGGCTTCCACCGCACGACGCATCGCCAATAACGACGCTTGCAAAATATTCAGTTCATCAATTTCGGCTGCAGATGCTTCTGCAATTGCCCAAGCCAAAGCCTTTTCCTGAATTTCAACAAATAACTTTTCACGCTTTTTTTCTGTCAGTTTTTTAGAATCATTTAAACCTTCAATCGGGTTATTCGGATCTAAAATAACTGCCGCAGCGACAACAGAACCCACTAAAGGCCCACGCCCTGCTTCATCTACACCTGCAATTTTCATCATCTTTTTCCAGAAAAAATAGGCTGAAATCTTCAGCCTATCTTACGATGCGAGTCACAACGCACCATTTTTAATTTTACAGAATCGGTAAAACTTATCTTACTGCTTCTGCCACACATGCATTAATGGTTCGAGATACTGCATTGCTCACAATGGTTGCACGTGCAGCAGGGTCAATTGCTGCAGTGGCTAAATCTACTGCAGTCACATTTTGTGGTGCTTTTTCACTAACACAACCACAAATTTCCGCTTGAACATTTTGCTTTTGCGTTGGTGTCATAACACGTGTCGCAGTGTGCCATGCAGGAATGTTGTTTAATTCAGTCACACACTTAGCATTAATTGCAATTTTAATCGCCGCCATACCCAATTGTTGAGTTGCTGTCGGTGCAGTTGTCGTTCCTATAGTAGTACCTGTAGTGGTGGTACATGCAGATAAAACCAAAGCGATAGGTGCCAATACAGCGAGTAGTTTTTTCATGGATATTTCCTGTATTTAATATTCAAGTCATTTGAGTGAAACAATGCCGCTATTGTGCCTAAACTTGTTTGACGAAGGAATAGCTTTTTGCAATTTCTACATTCATGTGCTTAGGCTTAAGGCTAGGGGCTGTTGACAATTTTTCTATGTTTGCGACAACGCATATTTTTTAGCTGATATAAGGCATGAGGTAGGAAATTTAGTCATTCTAAATGACTGACTCATAACGCAATAGCAGCAAAAAATATGCTTGTCCTGAAAGGCTGTGGCTAAAACTTTCTCAGATTGCGTTATGAAACTTGGCAATAGTCTCGCTATTCCCTGCGTTTCATGCCTGATCTGCTCAGTTTTAGCCTACAGCGCAAACTATTTATGAAATATCAACAGCCCCCTCAAGAACGCTATTTTTTTTGCAGCGTTGCAGATTTTCAACACTCCGTTGCAGGTGGATACTTTTTTCGCTACATGCTGTTGTTTAGCATGCAAGCACACTATTCGCCTGAAACACAACATGAACAGTTCTCATTCATATTACACCCGTACCGCACAAGTTTTACATTGGCTCATGGCGATTATTTTTATTGGTGATTCGCTTATTTTGGCGTTACACCCACCCTGCGCCACAACTGCCTGACAGCATGTCACCGTTGATGAAAACACTAGCGCATTTAGGACATCTAGGTCTGTATTTTATGCTGATTGCGATTCCAATCACGGACTGTTTGTTTAGCTGGAGCGTGGGTAAACCTGTGCCTGTGTTGTATTTATTTGAAATTCCAGCCTTGGTGGATAAGAACCCCGAACTATTAGCAATTGTTAAACCTGTGCATACTTATTTGTCATGGTTTGCAGGGGCAATGGTGGTTGGGCATATGCTTGCAGCACTTAAACATCACTTTATAGATAAAGACGATGTATTGCGTAGTATGACGCAACAAGGTAAATAATTTTTAAAGCTTGAGTTTAAAGCGATTCAAATCGTTCTCCCACAAAAAAGCAGCTTAAATTAAGCTGCTTTTTTGTAGTCTAAGCTAATCTAAATTCAGTTTAACTCATCCCAATGCTTGAATTTGCTCAATCCATTTTTGCTTTTCTTCAGCCGAAATAAATGAAGCTTCAAAAGAATTAACCGCCAATTGTTTTAATTCAGCATTGCTTAAATCTAAAGCTTGGCTAATAGCAACAAAGTTATCATTCATATAACCACCAAAATAAGATGGATCATCTGAATTAACTGTCACTTTAACACCCTGCTGCAATAAACGGCGGATGTTGTGCTGTGCCATATCATCCACTACGCATAGCTTTAAATTACTCAATGGACAGACCGTGAGCGGCATTTTCTCTGCAATTAGACGTTGCATTAATACAGGATCTTCTTCAGAACGCACACCATGATCAATACGGTTTACTTTCAGTAAATCTAATGCTTCCCAAACATATTCGGCTGGCCCTTCTTCGCCTGCATGTGCCACGACTAAAAAGCCTGCTTCACGTGCTTTGGCAAAGACACGTTCAAACTTTGAAGGTGGATGTCCAACTTCGCTTGAGTCCAAACCCACTGCGATAATTTGATCTTTATAAGGCAAAGCCTGTTCAAGTGTGGCAAATGCTGCATCTTCGCTTAAATGACGCAAGAAACACATAATTAAATTTGAACTGATGCCTAATTTTGTTTGCGCATCATCACAAGCACGTTGTAAGCCATTAATCACGGTTGCAAATGCCACACCACGCTCGGTATGGGTTTGCGGATCAAAAAACATTTCGGTATGTACCACACGGTCTTCAACACATTTTTCAAAATATGCCCAAGCCAAATCGTAAAAATCTTGCTCATGCACCAACACTTGTGCGCCTGCATAATAAATATCTAAAAAAGACTGCAAGTTATGAAAGTTATATGCTTGTTTGACTTCTTCTACGGACTGATAAGGGATGTCTATTTGGTTGCGCTGCGCAATGGCAAACATCAATTCAGGTTCAAAAGTACCTTCAATATGCACATGCAATTCTGCTTTAGGTAATGCACAGATTAGCTCAAGTTGATTCATGTTCTGTCCTTTTTGCTATTTTATGGGAGAATATTAAAAAATTGATCAAAATAAAAAAGGGTGCAAACTGAGTTTACACCCCTTTTCAGTTTAAGAATATTAACCGCCAAACATGGCAAATTTTAATGCCCAAAGTGCAGCAATAATCCACACCATATAAGGTACAGACTTGGCTTTGCCAGTGAGTAGTTTAATCAGCGCATAGCTAATAAAGCCCATAGCGATGCCATCGGCAATAGAATAAGTAAATGGCATGAACACGACTGTTAAGAATGCAGGCACGGCTTCGGTGATGTCATCCCAATCAATATGCACAATGCCTTGAATCATCAACACACCCACAAATAACAAGGCAGGTGCAGTCGCAAAACCTGGTACCGATTGCGCAAGTGGGGCCAAGAACAAACAGGCAATAAACAACAAGCCAACAATCACTGCGGTTAAGCCTGTACGACCACCCGCTGCAACACCTGCAGATGATTCAATATACGGCGTTGTTGAAGATGTACCCAATGCCGCACCTGCAACAATTGCAGAAGAATCGGCAAAAAGTGCTTTTTTCAAACGGGGTAATTTACCATCTTGCAACAAGCCTGCACGGTGTGAAACACCCACTAAAGTACCTGTAGAGTCGAATAAATCGACTAAGAAAAATACGAAAATTACGCCAATTAAACTTGCTGTAAATAGACCTTCAAAGTCCATTTGCATAAAAGTAGGTGCAATAGATGGAATTTCACCAACCACACCTTTAAATTCGCTTAAACCTAAAGCTGTTGAAATAGCAGTCAGCACCAAAATACTGATGATAATTGCACCACGTACTTTAAAGTGATGCATTACTACAACCATTAAAAAGCCAAGTAGCGCTAACAGTACTGATGGTTGTTTTAAGTCACCCAAGCCCACCAAAGTCGCAGGATTATCAACAATAACACCTGCATTTTTTAGCGCGATTAAAGCTAGGAATAAACCAATACCACCGCCAATGGCTAATTTTAATGACATGGGAATGGCATTAACAATGGCTTCACGGATTTTAAACATGCTAATGGCAATGAAAATAATCCCTGATACAAAAACTGCAGCCAAAGCCGTTTGCCAAGGCACACCCATGCCTAAACAAACCGAGTAAGTGAAATAGGCGTTTAGCCCCATGCCTGGTGCGAGTGCGATTGGGTAATTGGCAACAATTCCCATCACCAAGCAGCCAATAGCTGCGGCTAAACAGGTGGCGACAAAGACAGCTCCATGATCCATTCCTGTTTCAGATAAAATCATCGGATTGACAATAATGATGTAACACATGGTTAAGAATGTGGTTACACCCGCCAAAATCTCGGTACGGAATGTGGTCTTGTTTTCGCTTAATTTGAATAAGCGCTCAAGCATTCCCGCTGAGGATGGATTAGGAGTCGTCATGACCTAGCCCCTGTAAATAAACTGAATTTGCAGCATGACGCAATTTTAAGTCAGCACTTAAAAGCCTGTGTCAGTTGCGGCAATGGATTTGCCCAATGAGCATGTAAAATTACATGAAAAAGATAAACTTAATTCACAATCAAGCATTTGATTTTATCAAAATCAAAAATTCGGAATGCTAAATAAAAAAGCCGCATAAATTTTATGCAGCTTTGTTCATCTTTTTTTTACTTCAGTCACTCTCAAAAGTAATGCCTTTGAGTTGTGATGAAGCAGTTTCAATTGGCAAATTATACCATAGGGATTTTTTAAAAATTCTAGTTTTTTGAATTAAAGATAAAATTTTACGATAAAGTGAAGCACACAAAAGTGTGATGAATAAAGCAATTACCACACATTATGTTAGAAATTTCTACGCTTATTCTGTGACTTGCAAAATCTGTGGTGTAGCCGCTTCTGTTTTTTCTAGCGATAAATTTGCAGATTCAGTCAAAACTCGGTTCAGTTCTGCCTGCTTTCGCGTTTCCTCTTCCAAGTAAACGAGATAACCTAATAAAACGACCAACACCACCAAAACTGGCACAAGAATGTGTTTCATGTCATTTACTTTTATTGAACAATTTTCATACATATTAGCAAAAATTATGCGCGGTGTAACTCTTAATACGCCCCAGTCAAAATTTGTGCTTCAGCGATCAAACTCAATCTATTACATTAAGCCATTGTATGAATGGTATTTTTAAAACGTTTCCAAGATACATAGAAAAATGTTGTTGCAATTGCGATTAACCATAGAAAGGAAGGCCAGACCACATCCAATCCTGCATTTCGGTATAAAATTGCTTGCGCCAATGTTACAAAATGCATTGTCGTTGCAATCAACATGATATTTTGAATAATTTCTGGCATGCTTTCTCGTGGTGTACTTGCCCCAGACAACATTTGCAAGGGAATCAGAATAAGTATCATCAGCAAACCGAATTGCGGCATCGATTTAGACACGGTTGCCATATATATACCCATTGAGGTTGTTGCAAATAAGGTCAGCAAGGCTCCAAAGAAAAATAACAGCAAACTTCCTTCTATGGGTACCTGTAATGCCCCCTGCACCACTACTTTTAAGCCTAAAAAAGCTGCTAAAAGCACCACAAGGCTCATCGATAAAACCTTTGCCAGCATAATTTCAAAAACCGTGACTAGCATAACCGTTAAATGCTTAATGGTGCCATGTTCTCGCTCACGAATCAGTGCACAAATGAAATGTGGAAAGAGGCTTCAAAGCTCTAGTGCAAAATAAAAACCAATTAGTGCAAAATAAGCCGAAAACTTACATGTGTACACCACTGTGTACATATTTTTAAACTATAAGCGAATTTATGTATCTTTAAGAAAAGCAATAAAAAAGCCCTAAATCGTTATAATTCAGAGCTTTATTACTTATATGAAGTTATGTAACAACATATAATTTTAATGTATTGGTAGGCATATCCAGACTCGAACTGGAGACCTCTACGATGTCAACGTAGCGCTCTAACCAACTGAGCTATACGCCTAAAGTGCTTCGCATCATATTCAGTTTTGATTTTTAAGACAAGTCCTTTCTGTGTTTTTTCAACACATCCGAGCAAGTTTTAAGCAAATCAAAAAACACCTGCTCTGAAACACGGTCATGTTCAGGCGCATAAGAATATTGTTGATAGCACACGCCTAAACGCTTAAATGCCTCTTGTTCATTTGCATCTACCTGCGCTGCTAAACGCTGCATCCACACACTCACTGTTTCTGCATCCTGTTTTTGCAACTGAGCGGGCAATCTTTTAGAAAATTTGTCTAAGGCACGATTTATGCGAGAACCTTGCTGACGTTTTTTCCAAAAAATCCAGCCAAAATACCCTGCTAAGATCATGAGAATACTTGAAACCAACACCGCTGCCAAAGCATAGTTTGAGTGCAGCCCTAAGCGTCCAAACCAGTGACGCTGTGACTCGGCATCATAACCCACGACCTTGCTTTGCCATTGATAACTTGCATAATCACTCCACACCCGTAAAGAACGAATAAAATTAGAATGTTGGTATTGCCACATTTGTGTGTCAGCACCCAAAACGGCCCGATCATCTGCCATTAGGTTTTGCATACCATCATCTATACGTTGAGGTGCAATGATGGCTGTCGGGTCTATGCGTACCCATTGTTGATTGAGCAACACTTCTGTCCAAGCATGTGCATCTTGCTGTCGTACTTCCCAGCTTTGTCCATCGGGTGCAAGTTCCCCACCCTGATAGCCCACGACTACACGCGCTGGAATCCCGACATAACGCATCAATAAGGCAAAACTTGAGGCATAATGTTCACAAAAACCTTGCTTACTCTGAAACAAGAATTCATCGACTCGGTTTTGTCCGAGCATTCCAGGTTTTAAGGTATAACTAAAGCCATTATTGCGATACCACTGCAATACATTCTGCACGTAGCGTTCAGGTTGTTGCTGACTTTGAGCAAACATCTGCAGGGCAAATTGCTGAGCTTTTGGGTCAGATTGCGTCTGTACCTGAACATTTAAACGCTGGCTAAAGCGTCGATAACGCTCGTTCTGTGCATCATCCCCTTGAATACGTGCAGATTCCCCAACCCACTGCAAAGCAATCGGTTGAATCCGACCATTTTGACGCTGTGGCACCATACTCCAATCACGGCGTAACACATAGCCGTGTTGATTCGGTACAGATTTTTCCAGCGCCATAATCCACTGTACACGTGGATCTGCTGCAATATATTGATACTGAAAATCGACTTGCTCTGGCTGTAATTGTGCTGCCTGAACGGGTTGTTGATTGCTAAAATTGCTTGTCCATGTGCGACCATCATATTGATCAAGTACCATCGCCCGCCAATATAGTTTTGAACGTGGCGGCAGTTGCTGCATATTCCCCACAATACGAAATGCCAAAGCAGAAGATTGTGATAATTCGGCAATATCGCCCGGTGACATCGTGTCACTAATACCTGTCACGCCTTTGGCATCAGGAATAGGTACATGCCACAATGGCGGTAAACGTGGAAAGAATAAAAACAATAATAAAAAGAATGGCAAAGCGTATGCGATAAACTTGGCGACATTTTTAAGGTCATGCTTTGCATCTTGCCTGCTCGAATGTCGCGACGCATAATCTGAAAATGCACTTTTTTGAATCCGATATAACCCAATTAAACAACTGATTAAACATAGAATGACCAACACGGTCATCCACATGCTCTGGCTGTATAAAAATGAACTGGCGCTCACAAAAAGCGCAAAATTAAATAAAATAATCAGGTCGCGCTGAGTATGACTTTCTAAAGCTTTGGCAAACAAAAAGGTGCTTAATAAGGCAACCCCTGCCTCTACACCAATCAGGCTTTTATAACTCAAATAAATGCTGGCTAAGGCACAACAGGTCAATCCATAAGTCCAAACTTTAGAAATATGCGCTGTCTTGTTTTTATAGTGAAGATACAACAGCAACAACATGAGTCCGAAAATAACACTCAATGCCACAGGGCTAAACAGCATGTGAGCAGCCAAAATTAAGATCAGGCTAAGCAGAATAGATTGCTGAATCGAATTGTGCATGATCATCAAGCCTGTGCCAAAAGAATTTTTGCCTGTTTCAACTGTCGCTCGCCTACGCCTTTTTCAAGGGTCGCATGCGGCAAAAACATCGCATAATTCAACTGTTGTTGTTCACATTGTTCAACTAAGCCCATCATCAAACTTAGTTTTTCTTCTTGGGTCGGTGCAGGCATGTGTTCATAGTGAATGTCGATACTCTGTTGATCCTGATATTGTTCAAAAACTTTCACATATAAGCCTTGCCCTCGTGCCGCTTGCTTCCACGACACAGCTTGCAAAGAATCGCCCAATTGAAAATCACGCAGCTCACGAAACTCGTCTAAATCAGGTTGAAAGCTGTGTTGATGCTGTTTATTCTCTGCGCTATACATGGCGGCTTTGGGCGCAACCCACGCGGTACGTGTCAAATTCAAATAAGTCCACGCACGTACCAAGCCAAAAGGATAAACCGAATAAATGTGTAAATGAGGGAAATTAAACTGCCCACGTTGCTCCGCAAAAAATGTCAATACATACTGCTGCTGGGTGTCTTGAATAAGAACCTTTTCTAATTGATGATTGGCTTTAATCCATAAATAGCGTGCCTGCGCGACCTCTTGTTTGAAATGCAATTGTAATTGCAATACTTCGCCCACTTGCCCAACTTCAGTAGTCACAATTTCTATCTCTAATTCATGCAACTGCTTAAAGGTCAAATAAAAGCTGATACATAAAATGGCACTGATCAAAAAGCAAAAGCCTAAAATCAGGTTATTGCCATAATTCACGCCTGCAATAAACGTGATCAAAATCAGCACTAAATACAGATAGCCCTGTTGGTAAATAAAAACCAAAATATCTTTTTGTTTTAAGGCCTTGTGTCGATCAAATTTAAAACGTGTCTTGATCCAGTTTTGCCATGCCTGCTTAAACATGCGTGTACTAACTCACTTTAACCTGTTGCATCACATACAAAGTTTCTGCCTCACTCAATCCAATACGATGTGCAGCAACTGCCACAAATACCGCTTGAATATCATCGGCAGTGACAAAACTACGTTGCTCAATTAGAGCATGTGCTTGTGCTGCTTTTTTCAATGCCAAAACACCACGGGTAGATAATCCGTGACGCGCTTTACGGGTTTCTGTGGCTAAGTCGAGTAAGTAATCTAGCGCGGTATCTGACACATAAATTTCCGTGACCAATTGCTGTAAATTTAAAATTTCTGTTTCAGTAAAAATATGGGCCAAACTGGCAATCAGCGCATGTCTGGAGTTTTGTTGCAGCAACATTTTTTCAGCAAAACGCGATGGATAACCCAAAGACAGACGCATTAAAAAACGATCAAGCTGTGATTCTGGCAGCGCATAAGTACCACTTTGAAACAGTGGATTTTGTGTGGCAATCACCCAAAAAGGTTGCGGCAAGCTATAACGCACACCATCCACCGTAACCGCGCCTTCTTCCATCGCTTCCAACAAGGCACTTTGGGTTTTAGGCGAACAACGGTTAATTTCATCTGCCAATAAAATTTGGGTAAAAATAGGGCCTTGCTTAAACTCAAATTGATGTTCTTTTTGATTAAACATATTCACGCCAATCACATCACTGGCCAGCATGTCATTGGTAAACTGAATACGCTGAAATTGCAGACCCGCCAAGTGCGATAAGGCACTCGATAAAGTCGTTTTACCTAATCCGGGTAAATCTTCAAAAAGCACATGCCCGCCCGCCAACAAACAACTTAACGCCAATTTGGTCTGCTGTTCTTTATCTAAAATAATGGTATTAATTTCAGTCAAAAAAGCCTGAATTTTTCCAGCATAAGATTCAATCTGTGCATTGAGCTGTTGCTGCGCTTGCGTCAGTTGTTGTTTTTGAACTTTTTCTGTACCCCAAATCACAGTAAATCCCCTTATCCCCAATAAAAAACGGCGCATGTTTAAACATACACCGTTTTGCTAAATTTCCAAAGAAATCCTCGAGATATTCTAAACTGCCTAAAAAAGTAAGTTTTAAACAGCTCGTATCTCTATACGTTTCCATCGTGATACGGGATTAACACGGACACTTTTTCAAACCACCTTTTGCCGATGGATAACGCGCATCGACACAGTAGCGATAAAAAGTCTTCGGATCCATGGCTTCTAAATCTGGATGATGCTTACGCATGTGTTCCAAATAGTTCTGATAATCAGGTACACCAACCATTAAACGAAAACTTTGTTGCAAACGCTGCCATAAAGTAGCGATACGCGACCAGTTTTTCGGATTCAGAATCAAATCCTTTTGCGACATGATGGTCATTTTAATGATGTTGTAAATCACTGTTTTACCCTGTTGGGCAAATTTAAGCTTAATCATGTGCTCACTCCTAATGACCGCTATTCGGCTGAATCGTTTCAGGATCACGATAAATCGCTTCAGCTTCATGTACAGTTGGTGTTGGACTTGCCAATGCACGACGAATCACCCCAATGGCAGCAAACAACATCACAAATGCCACAATCATAAAGAAACCACATAACACGGCATTAATTTGATTGGACATGACAATGGTTTGCATTTCAGTCACTGTTTTTGCAGGTGCTAAAATTTCATTGCGTTGAATTGCAGCATTGAAACGATCTGCTTGCGCCAAGAAACCAATTTTGGGATTGTCGTGGAAAATCTTTTGCCAACCTGCAGTCATTGAAGTAATGAACAAGAAAACTGTAGGGATAATCGTCACCCAAACATATTTTTCTTTTTTCATTTTAAACAGAATCACTGTACCTAAAATGAGCGCCATCGCTGCCAAAATTTGGTTACCAATACCAAATAGAGGCCATAAGCTATTAATACCGCCTAAAGGATCGACCACGCCTTGATAGACGAAGAAGCCCCAACCAGCCACCGCAACTGCTGTGCCAAGCAAGTTACCAAAGAAGTTATGTGAGTTTTTCACTGCAGGAATAACAATACCTACAGTATCTTGCACCATAAAACGGCAAGCACGTGTGCCTGCATCTACTGCAGTTAAAATAAATAAGGCTTCAAATAAAATGGCAAAGTGATACCAGAATGCCATCATTGAGCGGTTATTAAAAATCTCGGTGATGATATGTGCCATACCAATTGCAAACGTTGGCGCACCACCCGTACGTGACAGAATCGAGCTTTCACCGACTTCTTTTGCCAAAATGGTTAAAGCCTCAGGAGTCACTACAAAGCCTAAATTTCGTACCGCTTCTGCTGCACTTTCCACCGTTGTACCTAAAACTGCAGTGGGTGCATTAATGGCAAAGTACACGCCTGGGTCTAGCACCGTGGCACAAATCATTGCCATGATTGCCACGAAAGACTCCATCAACATGCCGCCATAACCAATCATCCGAATGTCTTTTTCGTTATTGACCAGTTTTGGCGTCGTACCTGAAGACACTAAGGCGTGGAAACCTGAAATCGCACCGCAGGCAATGGTAATAAATAAGAATGGGAACAATGAACCCGCAAATACTGGCCCTGTACCATCAATAAAATGGGTCACCGCAGGCATCTTCATTTCAGGCATTGCAAACACAATCCCGACAGCCAAACCCGCTATAACACCAATTTTTAAGAACGTCGATAAATAATCACGTGGCGCCAATAACAACCACACTGGCAAAACTGAAGCAATAAAACCGTAGGCAATTAAACACCACGTTAATTCTGTGCCACTTAAAGTAAATAAAGGCCCCCAGAATGGATGCTGTGCAACATTTTCACCATAAATAATACCCATCATCATCAGGACAAAACCAATAATGGAAACCTCAGCAATTTTCCCCGGACGAATAAAACGCATATAAATGCCCATGAAAATCGCAATTGGGATGGTGGCTGCAATACTAAATACGCCCCACGGACTATTGGTTAAAGCTTTCACGACAACCAAAGCGAGTACGGCAAGAATAATCACCATCACGCCCAGCGCACCCAGCATGACAATCACACCAGCAAATGAACCCAACTCTTGTTTTGCCATTTCTCCCAAAGAACGCCCATCACGACGTGTAGAAATAAACAAAACCAAAAAGTCTTGGACTGCACCTGCCAACACCACCCCGACTAAAAGCCAGATCGTGCCGGGTAAATAACCCATTTGTGCTGCAAGAATAGGCCCAACTAAAGGGCCTGCACCTGCAATCGCGGCAAAGTGGTGACCAAATAACACACTTTTATTGGTGGGCACATAATCTAAACCGTCAGCCAAACGATGTGCGGGCGTTAAGCGTCGCTCATTTAACTCAAATACTTTGGTGGCAATAAATAAACTGTAGAAGCGGTATGCAATGCTATAGACACAGACCGCAGCTAAAACTAACCAGACTGCATTGACGTGTTCGCCTCTACTGACTGCCAATATCCCAAAAGATACTGCACCCAATATAGCGACCAAAAGCCATATAATTTTTGAAGTCAGACCTGACTTCGGTTGAACTGTTTCCATGTCAATCTCTCTTCTTGTTACATTTTTTAAGCGTTACTTTTATTGTCGAGATGTAGCTTTATTTCCTAAATCCTTGGTTGATCCTGCTCCTTTTATTTTGATGTCTGCTGCCCTTACATCCATAGTGTGCGCTACCGTACACTTAAATGGAGCACCAACAGTTTCCTATACTTTTCACCTATTCTTTTACCACATAATCAAATCAACAAAAAAGGGGGATGACGCGAATCATCCCCCTCTTTTACTTATGATTTATCAATAAATCATTATGCGCGTTCTAGGTATTCACCTGTACGTGTATCTACACGAACGCTTTCTTCTTGCTGTACGAATAAAGGAACACGTACCACTGCACCTGTTTCTAATTTCGCTGGTTTACCGCCACCACCAGAAGTATCGCCACGTACACCCGGATCAGTTTCGACAATTTTTAATACCACGAAGTTTGGTGCGTTTACAGTTAAAGGCACACCGTTAAACAACATAATGGTACATTTTTCGTTTGAATCATCTTTTAACCATTTTGCAGCATCGCCCATTGCGGTTTTGTCAGCAGCAATTTGCTCAAAAGATACAGGATCCATGAAGTTCCACATTTCGCCATCGTTGTAGAGGTATTCCATTTCTACTTCTACAATGTCAGCTGCTTCTAGTGAATCACCAGACTTAAATGTTTTTTCTAAAACTTTACCAGAACGAAGGTTACGAAGTTTTACGCGGTTAAACGCTTGACCTTTACCTGGCTTTACATATTCATTTTCCATGATTGAACATGGGTTACCATCAAGCATAACCTTAAGGCCTGACTTGAAATCATTCGTAGAATAATAGGCCATGACTGGCACACTCCAAACTGACTAACTTAACTATTTATGTTACAAAGCAAATGACCAACGCAGCTTTGCGATGCTCGCCATCCTGCAACATCTTTTTTCATCGGACGTATTGTAAATGAGCAAGCCATAACGAAGCAATGAAAATCCACTACCGATCACCTCAAGATATCGGTAAAATCAGCTGTTTTGTAATGATTCTGATTCAAAGCGATTAATCATTCGCGGCATTCACGCTCAATGAACAAAGAATTCATCTACGCTAAATAGATCTGTACTTGGTTCCTTTCACCTCATATTTAAATCTTTTCTGGCATGATCAACTACCTGTACCAAGAACAAAACTGGCAATCTCAACTCAGTGACTTGATCACCGACCCACGCGAATTGTTAAATATTTTAGAGCTGTCTGAACAGCAGTTGCTGTCAGGTGCTTTACTGGCATCCAATCAGTTTAAATTGCGTATCCCGCGTGCATTTGTGGCCAAAATGCAAAAAGGCAATCCACTCGATCCTTTACTGTTACAGGTTCTGCCACATCATTTAGAACTGGAAGATCATCCTGGATTTGTGACCGACCCTTTGGGTGAGGAACAAGCCAATCAACAACCTGGAGTCTTACACAAATATAAATCACGCTTTTTGCTGACCTTGACTGGTGCTTGCGCAGTACATTGTCGTTATTGTTTCCGCAGGCACTTTCCTTATCAGGAAAATCTGCCAAAAACTGAAGACTGGGACAATATCCGTAATTACATTGAAAGCCAGCCCGATATTAATGAAGTGATTTTAAGTGGTGGCGACCCACTCACTTTGTCAAATCGTAAATTAAATATCTGGATTGAGCGTTTAGCGTCTATTCCACAAATAAAATTTTTGAGAATTCATTCACGAGTTCCGATTGTTATTCCCAACCGTGTCGATGAATCGCTGATTTCCTTACTAAAAAATAGTAGGCTGCGTATTATTCTAGTGGTACACTCGAACCACGCATCAGAATTAGATGACTTTACCTGTTCGCAACTTGCCAAGTTAGTCGAACAAAATATCACCGTTCTGAATCAAGCAGTCTTATTAAATGGGGTCAATAATTCTGCTCAGGTCTTGGTCGATTTAAGCTATCGTCTTTTTGATGCGGGGGTGATGCCTTACTATTTACACGTGTTAGATAAAGTAAAAGGAGCGCATCATTTTGATTTAATGCCGCAAGACATTGATCACATCTATAAAGAGCTTTTAGCGAACTTACCCGGCTATTTAGTTCCTAAACTCGTTAGGGAAATTGCGGGCGAAAAAAACAAGACACCGCTTTTTGGGGTTTCAACTTATTGAGTTAAATAACAATCATGAATATGAATACTTCAGATCTTTTTCTAGTTCCCAGCGAACTAAAGCTGGAGCAATTGAGTTTTTGTCAAAATACGGTTAAAAGCATTCAGGCATGGGCAGCGGATTTATCCATTTTACAATTGGGTGATTCTTCCCAAGCTCTATTTAATGCACTTTTAGAAATTTCAGAACTGAAATGTCAGGAAACATTACGTTTTGACTTAATTCAAGCTATTCATCCGACACTTGAAAATGTGCTTACCAGTCTGGAAAAGCATTTTTTCAACCAGGCTTTGATTAGTAATGACCGCAACGATCATATTATTGAACTCGCGCTGTTATTACGCAGTCATTTCGCCAAAGTCTATATTAATATTTCCCGACGTAGCCACCAACAACTCACCCAACAAAAATTTTCTTTATTTGCCTTTAATTTAAAAAAGAACTTACAAACTGCACGAGTTCTATCTAGCTATTATGCTTTACAACAATTAGCTCTACTGCGCTATCAACAACACATGCTTTATAGCCACGCCTTGCCAAATCAGTGGTTAATTGCACACCAACTTTTAGATACAGCCATTCAACAACATTATTATTTAAATAATATTAATCAGTTACAAGGCACACAACATCAACTGATTAATATTGCTCAAGCCTATGCACAGCTGATTTTATTGGAAATTTTCAATACCCATCAAATTCGACCTGCAGAAATTCAAGGCTTATATCTCTGTAGCTTTGATTGGGCAAAACTGATTCAAGTTTTACCCAAAGAAACGACGCTTTCACGTTATGTGGTCGATGCAAGCAAAGATCATCCACCTATTTACAATACGCACCAAAGCCAAGGTTTTCATGCCAATATTTTTATTGCAACTCAACCCCTACTCGATCATTTAAATGAAGCTCAAGGTCGTAAAGGTGAACATTTATCACGCAATGAAAAGCTATTCTTAACCCCTGCTTTGCATTTCCACTTGCACAATATTTTGACCAATACAGCAGAACGTGTGCATGAGCGTTATGAATATTCGGCACGGATTAAAATTTGCTTTGGTTTGACTGTGGCACATTTTTATCTGTCTAATGGTAAAAACTTCAATGAAACGCTGGCTTTGGGCGATAACTACCAATTCCAGAATGAAAGCCAGTTTATCAATGCCATGCATACCAACTCTACGGTAGATATTAGCGCTGTTAAAACCTTAGACCGTGAAGCCAAACAAATTTACAATGCCGATGTTTTAGATATTAGTGTCAATGGCTATCGTATTAAATGGACGGGTGAAACACCGAAAAACCTTAAAACAGGTGAATTTATTCTGGTTCAGGAAAATAGCCAAAGTCCGTGGCGTGGTGGTGTCATTCGCTGGATTAAACAATCTGCTGAAAAAAGCTTAGAACTTGGCTTGGAAATTTTAACCCAAGATATTTACCCTTGTGCTGTTTTTGTTAAAACAGATCGGCATACAGGACATTATCATCCAGCATTATTGGTACAAAGTACGCAGGTCAATGAAGTCAATACCTCATTGATTTTGCCAAGTCTGCAATTATTACGTGACAAACAAACCGTACAGCTACGTTTAGGTGAAGAAGAACTAAAAGTGTTCTTAATTAAGCCGTTATTGATTACCCAAAGCTTTATGCGCTTTGATTTTGAGTTGTTGAATGACCAACAACAGCCTTTACTTGATGGTTTTATTCAGAAACAAGTGAATGAAGTTAAAAATCACGATTTATGGGAAGCATTAAAGTGAGAAATCCATTATTGTCTAAAAAGCTCAAACGTACCGAAACACGTTTACTCATAATCGATGACAACCAAATACGTTTTAATCAAATTTGTGAACAACTCACTGCAAATGAGCACCGTGTTCAGGCTTATCTATTAGATGACATTAAAAACTTTGAAAAACAATTACATTTAACTTGGGATTTGGTGATCTTTGGTCGTGCTTATGACCTAAAAGTCGATCAGGCACTCACTTTAATTCGTGCATCACAGCAACCAAATTTACCGCTACTTTTGCTCAAACCAGACGATTACGATGCCACGCAATACACCAGTTATGTGCGCAAAGGCATCTATGACATTATCAATTTAGATTACCCCGAACGCTTCTATTTTGGCTTAATTCGCGCACTGTCTTTTAGTCGCTTACAGCAGTCACAAGAACAACTTATGACTGAACTGGAAAATGCACAATCACAAGCTCAGGCGTTGGTCGAAGACAGTAGCAAAGCAGTAGCCATTATTCAGGAAGGAATTCATGCACAAGCCAATGCTGAATATTTACAGCTATTTGGTTTAAAAAGTGAAGATGACCTTATTGGCTTGCCATTATTGGATTTATTGCAACCGCAAGATATTACAGATTTTAAATTCCGCTTTAAGAAAGTCAGTCAAGGACAATTTGAACACGGCCGTTTTGATATTCATAGCCAAAACCCGCTATTAGCAAAACAAAACCCACTCAAAATTGAATTTATTGGAGCAGCTGACGACGCCATACAAATCACCATAGATATTGAAAATACGGCGCAAAATACATCCCCTGCTCAAACGACAGCAGACAAAGCAGCGGCAAAACCAAGCACATACCAATTGGTAAATCGCACTTTAGCCAAACAGCCTTCTAGTGCCAATGCTTTGGTGGTATTTTCTTTGGCGAACTGCCCTGAATCAATTTTCCAAGCCGACTGGCAAACCACAAAAAATTACTTTACCAACATTCAAAATTTTTTAAAAGAACAGACCAATGTACCATTATTTAATGTGAGTAATGGTTTAGTGGTTGGTTTGTTCCAAGCAGAATCGCCTGCAATTTTAGAATCGAAACTGATTGGCTTAAATTCACTCACGAAACCGCAATTACTTACGGTAGATCAACATACTTACCCACTTAATTTGCGTATTGGTTATGTGCCATTCACTCCAGACATTCAAAATGAAAGCAGTTTTGAGCAACTGATTAGCCAAGGTTTTGCCAACGCATTACCACAACAGCAAGAACAACATAACTCAGGTTTAACCTTAGACTTGTCCTTTGGTGAATCTAACTTAAATGTAATTGAATCTGCTGCAGCTGTACCACAATCGTATAGTGAATCTGCGATTATTGCAGCGATACGTCAAAGTCTTGATCGTGGTGAAATTCATCTGAAGTATCAACAACTTTATGATAAGCAAGACACCAATTTATATACCTATGAAGTAACTAGTGGCTTTATTTTCAATAGTGAATGGAAATCACTGACAGGCTTAATAGATTTGGCTGAAGACCCAGAATTATCCATTAAACTGGATCGTTGGATTTTGGTCGAAGCTTGTAAACAATTGCACAACTTCATCACCCAATATCCTGAAGCGAAGCTGATTATCAATTTAAACGTATTTGTTTTATTACAAGACCGCAGCTTCCCTGAGTTTGTGTCTAAACTGATAACGATTATTGGTAGCCGCCTCAGCCATCCATTAATTTTGCAATTCTCTGAAGAAGACATCAGCCAAAACTTAGGTGATGCGCAGAAACAAATCAGTTTATTACGTCAGCACGGCGCTGAAATTTCTCTGCGTGATTTTGGTCATTCGATTTATAGTGAATCTATCTTGAAACAAGTCGATATTCACTACTTGACCTTGCACAGTGCACTGACTGAAAAACTGGCTGCTGATGACTCGACGCAAGAATTACAGGAACAATTGAGCATTTATAGTGAAATTAAACCTGTAGAAGTGTTATTGCGTGACTTAAATGATATGAACCTGTTTGCGAATGCGTGGAATGTCGATGCGCGCTTTATT
Organism: Acinetobacter sp. YH12099; assembly: GCF_013419195.1. Taxonomy (NCBI): domain Bacteria; kingdom Pseudomonadati; phylum Pseudomonadota; class Gammaproteobacteria; order Moraxellales; family Moraxellaceae; genus Acinetobacter; species Acinetobacter sp. YH12099. The sequence goes on from NZ_VPAP01000001.1 coordinate 136,552, forward strand.
CAGGGTGATTATTTCCAGAAAAAACTCGATCATTTAATTGATGTGCAAGACCAATAAGGTCTTGTGCATTAGGGTCTATTTGTAGACCCTAAAATTTAAGGCACAAAAAAACGGGCAATTGCCCGTTTTTTTCGTACTGGATATTAACGTTTGATAGAACGTGACATACCAGCAAAACGTTGTTTGAACTTGTCGATACGACCGCCAGTGTCAACGTTCTTTTGCTTACCAGTGTAGAACGGGTGGCATGCAGAACATACGTCAAGATAAAGAGTTTCTTTACCAACTGCTGAACGAGTTTCGATTACGTTACCGCAAGAACAAGTTGCAACTAATTTTTCATATTTTGGGTGAATATCGGCGCGCATCGTCGATTACTCCTAAGATTTAAGAAGGCTTAAGCTGTCATCGCAATTGGTCACTCTCATTAAAAAAATGAGGACATGCTTTAAAAGCAGACCAACACCACAACAGACCATTCTTTTGGCCCACCGAGACGGATACCGTCAGAGCTAAGCACAACAAGTTGGGCAATATTATACGGAATAAAATATTTTAAAGCTAATTATTCTTAGGAATTTAATTCCTGAGGTTCAGTCGAATCGGGCTGCTTTTCGAGATAATTGGCTATCACACCGCACACCATCAACTGAATTTGATGGAAAATCATGATCGGTAAAACAATCATCCCCAACGGCTGCCCAATAAATAAAATTTGCGCCATCGGTACACCACTGGCTAAGGTTTTTTTGGAGCTACAAAAAAATGCGGCAATTTGGTCTTCACGTGCAAAACCCAACCATTGCGGCACAACCCACGCCAACCACATCACAAGGGTCAATAACACGGAACAAGCAATAATCAACAGCAATAAAGTCATACCACTAACTTGATGCCACAATCCTGCTACCACTGCCCCACTAAATGCACCAAAAACCACCATCAAAATCGAACCCTGATCAAATACCTTGACCAGCTTTGGTAATTTCAACATCTGAGGAAAAACATAAGGACGTAATAACTGCCCCAAAATAAATGGCACCAATAACAATAAAGTAATTTGAATAATCGAATTTGTCGGGTCAAAACCGTGTTCAGACTGCCCTAAAATAAAGATGCCTACTAAAACTGGGGTAATAAACATCCCAATTAAATTAGAGAATGACGCACTGCAGACTGCGCTGGCAACATTGCCTTTTGCCACTGACGTAAAGGCAATTGAAGATTGCACGGTTGAAGGCAAAAAGCACATGAACAAAAAGCCCCAATACAGCTCCTGCCCGAGCATTGGCACTAGAATTGGCTTTGCCAGCAAACCTAAAATTGGGAATAACGCAAAGGTAAAAGTAAATACCAACGCATGCAATTTCCAATGCATCATGCCCTGAATGACAGCTTCACGTGATAATTTCGCCCCATGCAAAAAGAATAAGATTGCAATGGCAACTGTCGTAATCACACTAAAAACTTCGGCTGCTTGCCCTGACACAGGCACGACACTGGCGAGGATGACCATCACAAACAAAAGAATGGTAAAGCGATCCAATGCCAATAACTTCAACATAAACACATCCTGTATATTCTTTTACTGTTGCAAAAAAGCCCAGCAATTTTTACCTTTCGATAAAGGTATATTACTGAGCAATATTCAAAAAGCGAGCATTTTCAGGCGATGTTCAATATTTTCAAAATGAATACTGAACAACATTCAGTTTATTGCGCCATAAAGGTTTGGTTTTTACTGCTTCACTGATGAAGACTTAGTTATTACGTGCGTTCTGATCTTGCTGAATCAATTCAACTTTATAACCATCTGGGTCTTCAACAAAAGCAATGACAGTTACACCACCTTTCATTGGCCCTGCTTCACGTACCACATTGCCGCCGCGCGCTTTAATTTCTTCACATGCTTTGTAGGCATCGTCTACCGCAATTGCAATATGACCATAACCATTGCCCAAATCATAGCTGTCTGTATCCCAGTTATGCGTCAACTCCAAAACGGTGTGATTTTCTTCATCGCCATAGCCTACAAAAGCAAGGGTAAAACGACCTTCTTCATAATCACGCTTACGCAGCAAAGTCATGCCTAAAACTTCTGTATAAAATTTTAATGATTGCTCTAAATTACCTACACGTAACATGGTATGCAGCATGCGCATGTCATTCATCCTTTTGTTCAATCGGTTTTGCTTGTATGTGTTGATGGTCACGTAACAATTTCGCCACCCACACCACTAAAATTAAAATAGGGATTCCAATTAATGTGGTCATGAGGAAAAAGTTTGGATAACCAATATTGGTCACTATAGTACCTGAATAACCACCTAAAATCTTAGGAGTCAAGGTCATGAGTGAGCTAAAAATTGCATATTGCACAGCAGTAAATGACACACTGGTTAAACTGGATAAAAATGCGATAAAAGCCGCGCCCGCTAAACCTGAAGCCAAGTTATCGACAATAATCGCAAAATATAACCATGCTGTGCTATATGGCTTAATCACCTTGCCCTGAATTTCAACCATATTGTTTGAAGATGATTGAACGATCGGCAAAGGTTGTATATCTACATCCAAAGCATTGCCTTCATGTGTGTTTAAATCGACCTGATAGGTTTGGCTGTGTTGTTGTACTGTTTGCTGTCTATTCAATAATACGGCTTGCAGTTGTTTACTTGGTGAGTCTGCCAAAAGCTGCCCTGCAATCGCTGCCGTAAAAATTCCTTGTGCATCTAGTTTTGCATCAAAATTTTGACCATCTAGCTGCAGTACAATTTTTTGCTGTTCGGTTAAGGCAGGCCCTGCATATTGCCCACGTACGACAATACTGTTGCTGGCTTCATTTTCGCTAATACGATTATCCGAAGTCAGTGGTAAAAACTGGAGTTGTGCAGTTTCAATCTCAGTTTGGTGCAAATACGGCATCGACACTAAACGTGACGGCGTATCGCCCGTTTGGTATTGCGCACGTACCTGAATTTCATCCTGTGTTGCTAAAACCTGACTAGGCACAGCCACTTTCCAATATCCAACTTCATCGGCCTGGGTTTGATATTGTTGCTGCCCCACAGAAACTTGCACATCGCTCAGTTGCTGTCCTGACTTCACCAGACCAATAAAAATAAGATTGGTGGATGATGCCAACACCGCGCCAACAAACATTAATTTCATAATGTTCATACGCTGTGCCAGTAAACCGCCCAAGAAGCCACCCACTAAACTGAAAATGACCCCATAAACCTTAACCGCTTCGGCAATTTGTTCTTTGCTAAAGTTCAAATCCTGATAGAACACATTGGAAATTACACCTGCAATAATGTCTGAAACTCGATAAAAACCAATCAAGAGTAATAACACCAGTGCCAGTTTCATGCCGTAGCGTTTAAAGAAATCTGCAACAGGATGCACCCATGTTTCAAATGCCATCTGTTTATTGACTGCGCCCAATTTGACCAAAATTGTGCCCATGCCTACAGCAGCCGCACCCGATGCAATAAAACGTAAAGCTTCTATAGAAAATAATAAAAATGCATCTTTGAGTTGGAATTGTTGTTTTAAGGCTTCGGTAAAATTACCCGAAAAGACGTAGCACAATACAAAACTGAATACCGCAACAAAAAACACCGTAACCAGACGAAAATAGTCGCGTCGTTGATAATGCTTGCTGACCCGATTCACTTGCGGCTCACGAATCACCAAAGTCGTGATAATGCCAATCAGCATCACCGCAGCCATCGCCAAATAGGTAATTTTCCATGCACTATAAATATAGTTGCCTTTGGCTGTACCTAACGAGGCTGCCAAAAATAAAGCACCTGCCCCTGCGACAATCATCCCAATGCGATAGCCCGCGTTATAGGTCGATGCCAACACGGTTTGCATTTGAGTTTCAGCCAGTTCGATACGGTAAGCATCAATCACAATATCTTGCGTGGCTGCAGAAAAGCCCAGTAATACTGCACCCAATGCCATTTGATATAAATGCGCCTGTCCCAAAGCTGGGTCAGAAAATGCCATCACCGCAATTGCACAAACAATTAAACATTGGGCGATGAGCAGCCATGCCCGACGTCGCCCCAGTTTTTTGGTTAAATAGGGTACGGGTAATTCATCAATTAATGGTGCCCAGACAAATTTAAAGGAATAACCCAAGGCAGCCCAACTAAAGAAAGTGACCGCACTTTTGTCAATGCCTGCTTCGCCCAACCACAAAGATAGACTGGAAAAAATCAGTAAAATTGGAATACCTGCAGAGAAGCCCAAAAACAGCATAATCAGCGCACGACGGTCTAAAAATGCCGTAAATGCAGCTTTCCACCCTGTATTTTGTGCTGAAGTTTGCCCAGTCTGTTGTGTGGTCATTCGATTATTATTTTCTATCAAGTCAAATTGTTGTTATTCAATCGCGGAATAGCTTCTGTTTCAACAGTATTTATGAAATTATCCACAACAGCTTTGTCATTTTGTAGTAAAAATTACGGCTTAGCTTGAATTTTCCGCTTAAACCTGTATACCTTTAAACTTCTAACTGCAATATTTCGTTTTGGATTTCTACAGTGACCCAAAGACTTGATCAAATCACCCCATCAATGACAACCAACACAACAACAGCAGCGCAAGATGAACAACAACCGCTTCTCAGCTCTGCCTTTGAACAAAGCGAAATACAAACGACTTTAGAAAATACACGACTCAAAGCAACACAACTAACCCATATTCCAAATTACGATAACATTCCCGCTTCGACCCGACGCATTAAACCGCTGAATAATTTTTTAGGACAAGATCGGGCACGCGCTTCGGTGGAAGCAGGTATTTCCCTGCCATATTCTGGCTACAATATTTTTGCAGTGGGTACGGCGGGATTGGGCAAACGTACCATGGTCAAGCGTTTGCTGCAGCAACATGCCAAGAGCATGCCCACACCGAATGACTGGGTTTATGTCAATAATTTCAAACACCCGCGCCAACCGATTGCCTTGCAACTGCCTGCAGGTCAAGCGCCTAAATTTCAAAGTTTGTTACATCAAACTTGGCAAACTATTTTAAAGCAACTCGAACGTCGCTTTACCGCAGAAACCTATCACAACCGCATTGAAATGATTCGTCAGCAAGCGGGTGATGAACAGCAACAAGCCTTAATTGAGCTGACCAGTGAAGGTGAAGAACTCGATTTAAAACTGATTGCGCAGGAAGATGAACATTGCTTTGTACCCGTGCATCTGAAAAATGACAAAATGCAGGAAATGTCTAAGGAAGATATTAACGCCTTGGACAGCAAAACCCGTGCAGAAATTGCGTCCAATATTCGTTATATGAATAAAAAACTGGAGCGTTTGGGTTTGCATTTAGGCGATTTAGAAGATGACGCACGTGACAAAGTACAAGACCTGAACCGTGATATTGCCAAACAAGTGGTAATGCCACGCATTGATATTATTCAAAATAAATATCCTAGTGTCGAAGGTTTGACTGAATATTTACAATACTATGCCGAAGATATTATTAATAATGTCGAGTTTGTTTTAGAACAGGAAGAAGATGATTTCCGTCCTGGCACCTTTAGCCGTATTCCTGCGCGCTACCAAGCCAATATTATTGTGACGCACAAACCCAACAGCGGTGTACCTGTTATTTTTGAAGATTTTCCAACCCATTACAATTTATTGGGGCATGTAGAACAACTCACGCAAAACGGCACCATTACCACTGACTTCACCTTAATTCGTGCAGGTAGCTTACATAAAGCCAATGGCGGCTTTTTGATGCTCGAAGCAGAGCAGTTACTGGAACAGCCTTATGCATGGCAAGGACTGAAACGCGCTTTAAAATCGGGGCAATTGAAACTTTCATCTTTGGAACACATGCTAACTTTAACAGGCAGCATTTCAATTGAACCACAAGCCATTCCACTAAATATTAAAGTGATTTTACTGGCAGAGCCTGAAATTTATTATGAAATTTTAGAGCTAGAACCCGAACTTGGCAGCGTGTTTAAAATCCGTGCCGACTTTACCGATACATTACAACGTAATGACGAAAACGAGCAGGCATATATGCAGCTGATTGCCGACTATGTGCAATCTGACAAATTATTACCATTTGACCGTTCTGCTTTGGCAGCTTTACTTACTGACTCAAGCCGTCAAGCTGAAGATCAAAGCTCACTCTCCTTACATGCCCTCACCTTGGGGGATTTAATTCGTGAATCGCATCACCATGCGGCACAGGCGGGCGATAAAACGGTTTCCGAACAGCATATCAATACCGCACTGGATCATCGCAAATATCGCTTAGGTTATTTAAGAGAACTGTACTGGCAAGATTTATCACGCGGTACGCAGTTAATAGAAACTCGCGGACATCGTTTAGGGCAAATTAATGCCCTGTCGGTCATTCACTATGCCGATGTCGAGTTTGGCTTACCTTCGCGCTTAACCGCCTCAGTCTATCAAGGCGGCGGCGATATTTTAGATATTGAACGCAGTGTTGAACTTGGCGGTTCTTTACATGCCAAAGGCGTGTTGTTGATGGCCAGTTTCCTCAAAGCACATTTTGGCCGTGAGCAAATTTTACATTTTTCTGCTGCCCTTGCCTTTGAGCAAAGTTATGGTCAGGTTGATGGTGACAGTGCAACAGTGGCAGAGCTTTCTGCTTTGATTTCTGCAATCAGCCAACTACCTATTGACCAATCTTGGGCCATTACAGGCTCCATGAACCAACTCGGTCAAGTACAGCCAATTGGTGGCGTGAATGCAAAAATTGAAGGTTTCTTTGATGCCTGCAAACTGCAAGGTTTAACTGGCAAGCAAGGCGTGATTATTCCACGTCAAAATATGCAGCACCTTATGTTGCGTAAAGATGTGATTGAAGCGGTAGAACAAGGTCAGTTCCACATTCACGCCATTGATACCATTGACCAAGCCTTAGAAATTTTAATGGCGCGTCCTGTGGGTAAACTCACTAAAAAAGGACGTTACAGTAAAGGTTCAATTTACGCTGCAGTGATGGAACAACTTGAGTATTGGCAAGCCATTGAAGATGGTGCTGAAATTGAAGAAGAGCCAAAGAAAAAGAAAAAGTCCAAGAAAGAAAAGGACAAAAAAGACCCAGAGAAAAAGGACAAAGCGCAAAAAGCCAAGAAAAAACAGAAATCGGCTGAACCATCTGATGCGGCAACTTCTGATGAAGTCACTGCTGAGTCGGCTGAAACTGCTGAACTTGCAACTGAAAGTACTACGGTAAACTAAGTGCAGTGATTCAAATCAGCTATTCAAGTGAATTCCAGATATAAAAAAAGCGCCAAGGCGCTTTTTTTATATCAACTTTTTTGTATGGATGACTTTGGTCTAGTGTGACCCAAGTCCAATACTTTAAGCTTCAGGTGCTGGGCTGTATTGCTCAACTAAAGGCTTTAACTCACCTTTCTGGAACATATCCAACATAATATCGCTACCACCAATCAACTCACCGTTAATCCACAATTGTGGGAAAGTTGGCCAGTTGGCAATTTTTGGCAAAGTGGTACGAATATCCTGATTTTCTAAAATATTCACATAAGCAAAAGGACGACCAATTTGACTGAGTGCTTCTACTGCGCGCGCAGAAAAACCGCATTGTGGAAATTGTGGTGTGCCTTTCATGTAAAGAAGAACAGCATGTTTAGCAATTTGTTCACGAATTAACGCTTCGGTATCGCGTACTTGTTCAGTCATTGGTAAATCCTCAACTCATCTGTGTGGCATTATACCCAAAACCGAGCAAAACAGTACGTCTAAAGCAATAAATCCAATTTTATTTACAATTAGGCTTTTCATCTGCAGTAGATTTTGCTTATATAAGTTTTTCCCTCCAACCTAACAGATAAGAGTTAGTCATGAATAACATTACCCTTGCTCCTGTGCAAACTGATCAACCATCACATTTGATGCCTGTATTTGGCCGTCAGCCGATCAGCTTTGTCCGCGGTCGAGGTTCTTATCTTTATACTGAAGATGGCACAGAATATTTAGATGCACTTACAGGCATTGCCGTATGTGGTTTAGGTCACGCACACCCTGCAATTACCGAAGCCATTGCAGATCAGGCGGCTACCTTAATTCACACCAGTAACTTGTTTGAAGTGCCGTGGCAGACTGCTGCTGCACAAAAATTGGCGCAAGTTGCTGGCATGGAAGAAGTGTTTTTTTCAAACAGTGGCGCAGAGTCTAACGAAGGTGCAATTAAAATTGCACGTAAATTCGGTCATATGCAAGGCGTAGCCAATCCTAAAATTATTGTTGCAGATCACTCTTTCCACGGTCGTACTTTGGCTACCCTGTCTGCAACTGGCAATAAAAAAGTTCAGGAAGGTTTTGCACCTTTGGTTGAAGGCTTTATTCGTGTGCCTTTTGGTGATGTCGAAGCCATTGAAGAAGCTGCGATTCAGCATCCTGATATTGTGGCTATTTTAGTCGAGCCGATTCAGGGTGAAGGCGGTGTGAATACTGCACCACAAGGCTTTAGCTACCTAGAAGACATCCGCCGTATTTGTAATCAACACAACTGGCTGATGATGCTGGATGAAGTACAAACAGGAAATGGTCGTACAGGTAAATTCTTTGCTTATCAGCACACCAATATTGTGCCTGATGTATTGACTACAGCGAAAGGTTTGGGCAATGGCTTCCCAATTGGTGCAGTCATGACTCAAGGTCGTGGTGTGGGCGTTCTTACTGCTGGTAATCATGGCTCAACCTACAGTGGTACTGCGTTAGGTTCACGCGTGGTTTACACTGTTATTGACACCATCCAGAAAGAAAACTTGGTAGAAAATGCAGCAAAAATGGGTGGCTACATTGTGGAACAATTGCGTCAACAACTCGCAGACCAAAATGTAAGCGTGCGTGGTTTTGGCTTGATGATTGGTATTGAATTACCAAAACCATGTGCAGAGTTGGTCGATATTGCCCGCGATGAATACAAAATGATTATTAACGTAACTGCAGGTTCTGTAGTGCGTTTATTGCCAACATTAAATATTACTCAAGCCCAGGCAGATCAATTGATTGAACGCCTTGTAGCAATGATTAAAAATTCTTGGCTTAAATAAATCCCTAACAAAAAGCCGCAGTTTGAACTGCGGCTTTTTGCTAACTAAATGGTCGATCAGTATATTATCAACATTCAATTAAGATGCTTCTTGAAACACTCGCCCACCCGGCAATTGAGAAAAATATTGTTTTAAGGCTTCCAAACAACGATGTACTTTCATCGGTTGTTGCTCATGTTTGGAAATGATTGCATACAAGGTAAATGCGGGTAATTTCCACTCAGGCAAAATTTCAACCAAACTGCCATTAAGCAAATCTTTTTGAATATCCAAATGCAAAATTCGCGCAAGCCCATGCCCTTGCATACACAAAGATTTAGACACCAACACATTATTGGTCGATAGACGCGAGCCCAACTCTACATCCACATTTTCAGCAGTGCTGATATGCTTAAAATTGAGTTGCTGAAAATTCTTCATAATGGTTAATGGAATTAACTCGTGATGTTTTAAATCTTCAGGACGTGAAATGGGCGCGGTTTGATTTAAATAACTAGGTGATGCGACTAAAACTTGGTCAATAAGTGCAATAGGAATCACATGCTGGTTTTGATCTTCAATTATTGGACTCATACGCAGCGCAATATCAATACGACCATCAATCAGGTCAATGTATTGATTGTCGGTTTCTAGATGTACAGACAAGCCACGATGGGCAGACAGCCAATGAGAAAGTGCGGGAATCACATGGTTCGCGGCTAATTCTGGAGTGGTGGCAATTCTTAAATCACCGACCAAATCATCTCTTAACTCATTAATGCGTATTTTACCACGCTCAGCAGCGGCGAGCATTTCTTGACAACTGTGGAAAAAAGCTTGTCCTGCTTCAGTCAAACTCAGTTTTCTAGTAGAACGATGCAGAAGCGTGACTTCCATATCTTGTTCTAGTGAACGGATTTGCTGACTGACGGCGCTGGTGGTGATCCCTAAATCACGTGCTGCACCGCTAAACGAGCTTTTTTCAACAACACAAGCAAATACACCCATTGCTCGAAGTTGATCTAACATAAATTCCCTCTGAAATTATAATCGTTGCCCTCATCTATCGATAAAAGCAACTTATTGTATTATACGGTGAAATTTATGCTTTGTATTCGTGATATTTAATTTATTGGTAAAACATTAGTTGGATTGATTGGCTTGCCATCTAGACGTACCTGAAACTCCAACATGGTACGTGTTGCACCAGAAGAACCCATTTCAGCAATCTTTTGACCCGCTGTGACATTTTGACCACTGCTCACATTCATCTTACTGTTATGTGCATAGGCGGTGATATAACCATCAATGTGCTTGATTAAAATCAAGTTCCCATATTCTTTTAATCCATCTGCAGCATAAACCACCTGCCCATCTGCTGCGGCATAAATTGGATCGCCCACATTGCCACCGTAACGAATTCCTTTGATATTACTTGCCAAATTAAACTGTGCAATCACAGCACCTTGTGATGGTTTCACCCAGCGCAATGTGCTGCTACGCACCGGTGTACTTGGTGTTGTTGAGCTAGTGGTCGTGGTTGTAGTCGATGTTACCGGTGCAGGTGTCGTTGGTAAAGTGACTGTTTGACGTTGAATTGGTGCAGCCTGCGTTACAGGGCGAGTGCTTGTTGTACGTGGTGCATTGCCCGCTTTCAAACGAATCGACTGCCCGACATAAATACGATACGGCGGTGCAATATCATTCATTTCTGCAATGCTGAGATAGCTCAAACCATAACGTGCAGCGATACCACTTAAAGTATCACCTGAACGTACAGTATAAAAATTCGGCGCTGTTGCATAACGTGCAGAATTATTCACTTGAGGTTTAGAGGCACAACCACTCAACACGACGGTAGCCACAACAGCACTTGATAACACTAAGGTTTTCAACAATGCTGTTGGTGTGCTAAATAAACGATACTGAAACACCACAGGCATTCTTTCCTCTCTACAAATTCTAAATATTTTCTATTGCGCTAAGAGTAGCAAAAAAGTCCTTGTAATGAGGCTTACAAGCTACTTTTTCACAAAGTTATAACATTAGTTAGCCAATTTGGGAAAATTGACTGTGCAATGATTGCAAAACGTCATAATTGGTGGCATCCATCTGAATTGGTGTCACGCTGACATAGCCATTTGCTACCGCAAAAAAATCAGACTCAATTTCAGTTAAGCCTTTTTTCGGTGCAGCCACTGCCTCGCCCGACAAACCAATCCAATACACTTGACGCCCTCGTGGATCGACCTGACTAGTAATTGGCTTAGATTGGGTACGCTGTCCTTGATAGGTAATTTTTGTGCCCTGCAACACTGGCACATCTGGAATATTCACATTAAAAATATGTCGTGCAGGTAAACTTGGTAAACCTTGAGCAATAAAGTCATGTACCCACTGCGCTGCCTGCATATAATCTTGCGGATGCTGATAAGCACGTACATTATGCCCTGCAAGTGATACCGCAATCGCAGGCTGTTTCATCAAACGTCCTTCAAATGCCGCACCGACTGTGCCTGAGTACAGTACATCATCCCCTAGATTTGCACCGCTGTTAATGCCGCTGACCACCAAATCAAATTCGAAATCGAACAATCCATTCATCGACAAATAGACACAGTCTGCAGGTGTACCATTCACTGCCCAGACATCTTCAGCAATTTGCACAGGACGTAATGGTCGGTCTAAAGTCAGCGCACTCGAAAAACCACTGCGTTCACTTTCGGGTGCAACAATCACCACGCGACCCAAAGGTTTTAAGGCTTTCGCCAAAGCTTGGATACCAGGTGCAAACACGCCATCATCATTGGCTATCAAAATATTCACAGAAAAATCTCAGATAAAACAAATATAAAGGTTATATACTAAAATATAGCAACGTCGGTTCAATCTTAAACTTGTTTGTGCCTGATTCATGCCTAAGCACATTTAATAAGCACACGACAACAAAATGACTGATCAGCACATTTCATTGAAATATACAAAAGATTATATATATTTAGCGCTTAACATCCATCCAAAAATATATGTGATTCTCATGATTTTAGCTTTGTCATTTCGTCGTTTATTGGGTCTAGGTTTTGCTGCTGTATTAACGCAGTCTGTAATTGCAGAAGATTTGACTGCAGCAGAAGCCAATACGATTGTGAAAGAAGATGTTGCAGCGGCACAAGTCATGACTGAAATGTGCCCTGCACTGATTGGAAAAAATGCAAAATTAGATGCCAATATTCAAGCACTGATTCAAACTTATCTACAAGATTATTCAGAATCGAACATGACGCTTGCCAAACTACAAGCCGACGCAGAATATCAATCCGTTTTAGCTGAAGCGCGTGAAGCAGCAAAAGATACAGCCAAAGAAGAGCAAAAAGTAGTGTGTCAGGAAGCTTTAGAATTAGCACTTTAAATCACATGATTTAAATACTATTTTGAGCCTGTAAATAATTTTGCATACTCACCCTTTAAGGCAAACTTTCAAAGTTTGCCTTAAATTTTATGCTTAGTTTTTATATCTGGTATTTTTCCACTATTATTTTACGCTTTATATCAAGCCACTGATTTTCAAATTTCAGACTTTAATCTTCACTTTTTATACATGATTTGCGCTCAGATCACACAGCTTTAATACATTTTCACTCTTTCAATTCGCAAATAAATGATTCATCTTATAAGCACTTAAATGAATCGGTAGATTCAGTTCAAACAATATTTAAGGTACTTGATATGCAATTTTCTGGCTTAAAAAATTCACGTGCAGTTCATTTTTTTGGCGCAGTTGCGCTCAGTTTGGGTTTAAGTCAAGCCGCAATTGCGCAAGAAGAAAATATTGAAGTGACGCCATTACAACAAGTGACTCAGCAAGAATTAGCCGCTATTTATGTGTTATCTGAAGTTTGCCCTTCACTAGTCAAAGAACAAGATCAATTTCATCAGGGTTATACAAAACTTGCCCAAGAATATATGCCTAAAGAAAAAGACGCTGTTACTGCCTTAAGTAAACTCAGCAAACAAAAAAGCTTCCAGCCAATTTTAAAAGAAGCCCGTGCCGATGCCAAAGCTGCTGGAACAGCCAAAAACCAAGCAATTTGCCAAGAATTGACAGCATATAGCAGATAATACAATTTGGTTACAATACTTTTATCAATAAGCCGATTTCTCCCATAGAAGTCGGCTGAGCTTTGCCCTAAAATGCTAGCTCTTTTGTGCATACCTCAAGTATTGGAACCTCTTAGAATGACCCCAAAAAGCGCCCTTGCTGCATTATTACTATTACCAAGCTTTTCTTATGCAGCAACTGTCTTAGCTACACCACCAGAACTCAATAACAAATCATACGTTTTGATGGATTATGAGACGGGACAAATTTTAGCTTCAAAAAATGAAAACGAAAAACTCGCCCCTGCCTCAATGACCAAAATGATGACTAGTTTCATCATTGAACAAAAGTTATTAAAAGGCGAACTCACGGAAGATGAACAAGTCCGCATGAATGAGTCTGCATGGTGTCGTGGCAGCAGCACAGAATCATGTATGTATGTTCCTTTAAATGGCACAGCAACCGTACTTGAAATGCTACGCGGAATTATCGTGCAATCGGGCAACGATGCATCTAAAGCCATGGCAGAGCACATTGCAGGTAATGAAGGCACATTCGTTCACATGATGAATGAAGAAGCCAAACGTATTGGCATGAGCAATACCCAGTTTATGAACTCTACGGGTATGCCTGCTGAAGGTCACTTTTCTACCGCAAAAGATATGGCGACTTTAGCGCAGCACATCATCCATGACAGCTCAAAATACTACCCAATTTATTCTGAAAAAGAGTTTTCTTTTAATGGAATTAAACAAGGCAACCGTAATGCCCTGTTATATACCGACCCAAGCGTGGATGGTTTAAAAACAGGTCATACCAACGAAGCGGGTTACTGCTTAACCACTTCATCTAAACGTGGCCCAATGCGTTTAATTTCGGTGATTTTTGGTGCGCCAACCATGCAAGCTCGTGCAACTCAAACTCGTGAATTGTTAGCTTGGGGTTATGCAAACTACGAAACTGTACGTGTACAGCCTGCCAACCAAGTCTTAGCTAAAGCAAAAGTATGGTACGGTAAAAGCAAAGAAGCACAAATTGGTTTGCCAGAAAACTTTAACGTGACCATGCCAAAAGGCAAAGCCAACCAAATTAAAACTCAATTGGTGGTTCAACCTAAATTGACTGCTCCTTTGAAAAAAGGTCAAGTGATTGGTAAATATGTCGCAACCTTAGATGGTAAAGTGATTGCTGAAAAACCATTGGTGGCGTTGCAGGAAGTGGAAGAAGCGGGTTTCTTTGCACGTATGCTAGACCATATCAAACAATTCTTTAGCAACTTATTCTAAGATTCATAAGCTTAGACTAAAGCGCAAAGCACACATGCCCGCATGTGTGCTTTTTTATTTTATACTGTCCTCAATCCTAAATTTATAAGCTAAAGATTTGTCCATCATGAAAAAAAATGTGCGTGCTTATTTAGAGCAAACCCCAAAAATTGACGCAAGCTGTTATGTAGATGAATTGTCGGTGGTGATTGGTGATGTGCATTTGGCCGCAAATGTATCGGTTTGGCCATTTGCCGTGATTCGTGGTGATGTTAACCATATTCGGATTGGTCAAAATTCCAATGTGCAAGATCATGCCATGCTGCATGTTAGCCATAAAAAAGCCGACAAACCTGAAGGTTCACCGCTGATTATTGGCGAAGATGTCACAGTTGGACATGGTGTGACCTTACACGGCTGCACCATTGGCAATCGGGTGTTATTGGGCATCAACACAATTGTTTTGGATGATGTCATTATTGAAGATGATGTAATGATTGGCGCAGGGTCTTTAGTGCCACCGCGTAAGCGTTTGGAAAGTGGCTATTTGTACGTGGGTAGCCCTGTGCAAAAAGTTCGTCCTTTAACCGACAAGGAAAAAGAGTTTTTGCCTTATTCTGCACGGCACTATGTAAAAGTGGCGGGGAATTATCAATAATCCACCCCTCAAAGTTCTTTTTGATTGTTGTAATTTGAGGGATTACACGTTCTGCACCGTTAATTTTAAACTCAGTGTATGAATGACATGATTAATCATATCAAATCGAGAGGCTGAATCTTGACTTAGAGTTTTATACAAAGCTTTACGGTCAATATCTGCCTCTTTTTCTATTTGTGCAATAGCTTTGACTTTGGCAACAACACCTAGCGCAAATGAGATCACATCCAGCATCACCAAATGAATCAAAGAACAAAGTACCCCTCACATCTTCCCACAACTACACAAACCTACATTTACAGTTTTAAAGAAATCCCCTTTCAACATAGCCACATCCCCCTAAATTTTGTAGAATATGCGTTTTACCCCATGGTGCTTTTCAATGACCGCTTGGACTGCTCACGTTACTGTCGCCACCGTTATCGAAAAAAACGGAAAATTCCTGTTTGTTGAAGAACATACAGAAGGTGTGACGCATAGCGTGTTTAATCAGCCTGCAGGGCATGTTGAAGCTGGCGAAAGCTTAATTGAAGCAGCAATACGTGAAACCATGGAAGAAACTGGGCATCGGGTGAAAATTAATGCCTTACTCGGTATTTATAGCTATACTCCGCCTATGTTTCCTGACCGCACCTATTATCGCTTCTGCTTTCTAGCCGAATCGCTGCAACATGATGCGCAAGCCCAGCTCGATCCCGATATTATTGGTACAGTATGGATGTCTGCAGACGAACTGGCTGAATCAGCACGTGCCCGAAGTCCGTTGGTACTGAAAGCGGTTCAAGATGCGCTCAGTGGTCAATCTTATCCTTTATCGCTCATTTACGAGCACCAAAATTCTCCCCTTATTTCTAGTTTGGATGCCTAATCCTATGCAACAACGTGTCATCGTCGGTATGTCAGGTGGTGTAGATTCATCTGTTTCTGCTGCACTTCTACTTCAACAAGGTTATCGGGTTGAAGGGCTTTTCATGAAAAACTGGGAAGAAGATGACGGCACCGAATATTGCACCGCGATGGAAGATCTTGCCGATGCGCAAGCGGTGTGCGACAAGCTAGGCATTAAGTTGCATACAGCCAACTTTGCGATGGAATATTGGGATCGGGTTTTTGAGCATTTTCTTGCCGAATATGCCGCAGGACGCACGCCAAACCCAGATATTTTATGTAATAAAGAAATTAAGTTCCGTGCTTTTTTAGATCACGCCATGAATTTAGGTGCAGATTTTATTGCTACAGGCCACTACGCTCGTCGTGGTGAAACGCAGTACAACTCCAAAGGTGAAGCATACGCTCCACTGTTACGTGGTTTAGATAAAAATAAAGATCAAACCTATTTCTTACATGCAGTGCATGGTCGTGAAATCAATAAAACCTTGTTCCCTGTGGGCGAAATTGAAAAGCCGCAAGTCCGAAAAATTGCCGAAGAACTAGATTTAGTCACTGCCAAGAAAAAAGACTCGACAGGGATTTGCTTTATTGGTGAACGTCGCTTTAATGATTTCTTAAAACAGTATTTGCCTGCTCAAGCTGGAAAAATTGTTTTAGACGATGGCAAAGAGGTTGGTGAACATCACGGCTTAATGTACTATACGCTCGGTCAGCGTGGCGGGATTGGTATTGGCGGCTTAAAAGGTGTTGCTGAAGGTGCATGGTTTGTCCTGCATAAAGATATTGAAAACAATCGTTTAGTGATTGGTCAAGGTCATGAACATCCACTCATGCAAAGCACTATTTTATGGAGCGAAGCAATTGATTGGGTGGCAGGTGAACAAGAAATTCCAGCGTCAGGCTTCCGTTGTACTTGTCGCACTCGCTATCGCCAAGATGATCAGGACTGTGTAATTTTCAATGATGACAGCATGCCTGGCGGTGTACGTGTGGAATTTGATGAACCACAACGTGCAGTCACTCCTGGTCAAAGTGTCGTATTCTATTCAGGCGAAATGTGTTTAGGCGGTGGTGTGATTCACCATACCAATGCACCTAAACCCGATTTTATTTAAGGATTGTTTTGGATGACAGAGTTACCGTTTCAACAGTCACCAACTCTGAATGTTCGCCAAAATCGTGCCTTGGCGTTAGCGGGTGTGTTTCAAGCCACCCAGCTCACGCACATGACTGCACTCACAGGCAGACAAAGTATTGGTGAAAGCGGTAACTTTTATTTTGAGCAATTAATTAAAGCCAGTTTAAATATCCGTCCAAGTAGCAATCACAGTTCGCAAACTTTGGATTTTTTTAATCATTTGGCCGATATTTCTTTGGGTTTAAAAACGCTAGAAAGCAGCATCAACCAACCTTTTAATACTGCTCCTAAATCGCGTTTACCTAAACTATCCAATACCAAACTACCCATGTCGTATGCGATGGCACTCTTACAATTAGAAAAGAAAGTGTATAGCAATCCTAAATACGTCGAAATTATTGAGCAGTCACAGCAAAAAATCTTAAAACAACTTTCATTTTTTGATCATAACTATTTGCATCCCAGTATTATTGCCAATTTAGCCCAAACCTATGTCGATACTGCGGGACAAATTAACCCGCGCATTATGGTACGTGGCAATGCAGAAGCATTTAAGGATTCTGCACATACCAACCGAATTCGAGCTTCGCTTTTTACAGGCTTACAAATGGCACACCTTTGGCGTCAACTTGGTGGCAGTTCATGGGGCATGGTATTTAGCAAACGTAAATTATTACGTGATATTCAAGATCTGGCGCGTTTACAGTATCAGGTGGTTTAAACCATGCTGAACACGCTTTTGTTTTAGGTTTAATTCCAAAGTTTAAGGAATCGATATGAACGCTTTAACCGCACTTTCTCCATTAGATGGGCGCTATGCAAGCAAATGTGATGCTCTCCGCCCTTTCCTCTCTGAGTTTGGTTTAATCCATGCTCGTGTGACTGTTGAAGTGCGTTGGTTACAAGCGCTTGCCAATCGTCCTGAAATTACCGAAGTACCTGCTTTCAGTGCTGCAACGAATGCTGCATTAGATGCAATTGTTGCAGATTTCTCTGAAGATGATGCCAACCGCATTAAAGAAATTGAACGCACCACCAACCATGACGTAAAAGCAGTTGAATATTTCTTAAAAGAAAAAATTGCCAACATTGATGAGTTAAAAAATGCAGGTGAGTTCATTCACTTTGCTTGTACTTCAGAAGACATCAACAACTTGTCACATGCTTTAATGCTTAAAAATGGTCGTGAAGTATTGGTTGCAGCGATGCAGCAAATCATTGATTCGATTGTTGCATTGGCAGAAAAACACGCAGATCAACCAATGTTGTCACGTACTCACGGTCAAACTGCAAGCCCAACAACTTTGGGTAAAGAAATGGCAAACGTGGCATATCGTCTTGCACGTCAAATCAAACAGTTCAAGCAAGTTGAGCTTTTGGGCAAAATCAATGGTGCAGTAGGTAACTACAACGCTCACCTTTCTGCATACCCAGAAATCAACTGGCCTGCACATTCTCAAGCATTTGTAGAATCTTTAGGTTTAAGCTTTAACCCATACACGACTCAAATTGAGCCACACGACTATATGGCAGAATTGTTTGATGCGCTACGTCGTTTCAACACCATTCTAATCGACTTCAACCGTGACGTTTGGGGCTACATCTCACTTGGTTTCTTCAAGCAAAAACTGAAAGAAGGTGAAGTTGGTTCTTCAACCATGCCGCACAAAGTAAACCCAATTGACTTTGAAAACTCTGAAGGTAACTTGGGTATCGCCAATGCAGTCTTGGCTCACTTAGGCGAAAAATTACCAATCTCTCGCTGGCAACGTGACTTAACTGACTCGACTGTATTGCGTAATATGGGTGTTGGTTTTGCACAAAGCTTGATCGCATTTGAAGCTTGCTCTAAAGGTATTGGCAAACTTGAATTGAACGCACAACGTATTCTTGAAGATTTAGACAATGCTCAAGAAGTATTGGCTGAGCCAATTCAAACTGTGATGCGTCGTTATAACATCGAAAAACCATACGAAAAATTAAAAGCTCTTACACGTGGTCAAGCTATGACACGTGACATGATGGTAGATTTCGTGAATGGTAATGAGTTGGAAGGCGTTCCTGCAGCAGATCGCGCACGTTTAGCGACAATGACGCCTGCAACTTACACAGGTAATGCAGCTGAACAAGCAAAACAAATTCAAGATTTAATTGCTAAAATCTAATTTGTAAAAGCATTCATCACAATACAAAAATGCGAAGCTTCGGCTTCGCATTTTTATTAGAATAAAACAAATCTTCCAACTTAAACATCACATGCAAAATCAATTCCGCATTCAACATTACTGTGCTTTAGGCTTGGTTATACTCGCCATGCTTGCTGCCAGTATTCAACCACTGGAATTTGAATCGTATCTACTGCATCAGGCAGGCACAGTTTTTATGCTCGCGGCTTTATTGATTGCATTTAAAAAAGTAGGACTGAGTTTTTCTAGCTTTGTGCTGTATTTAATATTTTTACTGATTCATATTGTCGGAGCACATTATCTGTATTCTTATGTGCCCTATAATGATTGGATTTTGCACAGCTTTGGCTTCAATTTAGATCAGAGCATGGGTTGGTCACGCAATATGTATGACCGTTTTGTGCATTTGGCTTATGGTATTTTGCTCTATCCTGTTTTATTGCGCTTGTTTGAAGTCTGGTTTCCAAAAAACAAACCTATCGTTTTATATCTTTTGGTCATTCAATTTATCATGGCAAGCAGTTTAATTTATGAATGGGTGGAATGGCTCATTGCGCTTGGCTTATCGCCAGAAGATGCTGAAAATTATAATGGTCAGCAAGGTGATATTTGGGATGCACACATGGATATGCTTTTAGCAACGATAGGAGCAATGCTGATGGGATGCTTCTACTTGATCAAGAAACCCTAACAGGATGCCTCTTTCGTACTAAATCCAAATTTATTGCCAATACCACCACCAGAAGCCAGCTAAACTTGCGACTGAAATCATCCAGATCAACACCGTTAATACTGCAGGTTTACCTGAACCCCAAAACATGGTTTTGGCAAGCCATTTTTTAAACAATACGCTGCTTAAAGTTAAGCTCGCTAAATGCACCAATACCGCAGCTAAGAATAAATTTGCTGCAAATTCATGTAGCTCTTTTAAAGTATGACTTTGGGTATAATCGGTGAAAAATCCAACCAACACAGTTAAAGGCAATGCCAACCAAATCAACAAAATACTGAATTGAAACGCACTGGAACTGCCTGACTTTAAAAACGGTAATGAAAAAAACTGCTGTGGCTGTTTCCAATCGCGTTTTACAAATTGTTGAATCATGCCTAAACGTTTAGAAATTCCTGTCGGCTGTGTGCTGTTCAACATACTCAACACCTGCCATACGATTCGTAAAGCTAAACTAATCCCCAACGTATAGCCAAAAGCCATATGTAACTGATGCCATTCTTCCGCATCACCTGTTAAGTAAGCCCCTGTAAAACTTAGCAGCATCACCACATGCAAAAAGCGAATCATTAAATCTGTAGATGTTGATTGCTTCGCGGGCACACTATTTGTTTGCATATTCAATCTATCAAGGTGGTTTGGTTCTTATCACAAAGATATAACATCAAGCTGAATTGAAAATTAAGATGCTTAAATCAAAGACCCTATATTTTTGAATAAAAGTGAATAAAAAAATTGCGCTCAATTGAGCGCAATTTTTAGATAAATTTTAGAAGTTAGATCATCACTATTACAGTTTAGGATCACGGATTTGCAACAAACTGCTGTTGGCTTTGCTTAGGCTATCAACCAGTTTATTCATCACTGCAGGAATCAAACTGTCTGCCATTTGTGCAGCTTGCAAACCCAGTTTTTCACCCAAAGTTGGCTTTTTACGGGTTTGAATCACATAAATATCATGCTGTGGCAACAAACTTAGTAAGTATTCATCTGAGGTTTGTAACTTATCTACCAAGTTTAAATCCAGTGCATCCTGACCATACCAATGCTCACCTGTTGCCACTTTTTCAACATTCAGTTGTGGACGGTATTTTTCAACAAAGTGTTTAAATAGTACATGAGTTTGTTGCAATTCTTCTTCAAACTTAGCCTTGCCTTCTTCGGTATTTTCACCAAACATGGTCACAGTGCGTTTGTATTGACCTGCTGTGTACATCTCAAAATCTATATTTTTTTCTTTGAGCAAGCGATTAAAGTTAGGCACTTGTGCCACTACGCCAATAGAACCCAAAATCGCAAATGGCGCTGACACAATTTCTGAACCAATACATGCCATCATATAGCCACCACTTGCTGCGACTTTATCGACGCAAATCGTGAGATGGAAACCTGCATCACGCAAACGTACCAATTGTGCAGCTGCAAGCCCATAACCATGCACCATACCGCCTGGACTTTCCAAACGTACCACAACACGGTCACGTCCAGCTTTGGCCGTTGCCAAAATTAGGGTGATTTCTTCACGCAATTGCTCTACAGCAGACGCAGCAGTATCACCTTTAAAATCCAACACATAAATTTTTTGATTGTTCTTTTTACGGGCGCGCGCTTCACGTGCCATTTGTTGTGAAAGTTGTAATAGCTCGAGTTTAGATGCCGTGGTTTGCGCAATTTTTTTTCGTTGTTCATTAATTCGCGCATTCAAATGACTAATCCGAATTTCGGCAGGTAGTTTAGGTAAATGAAATAACATAAAAATGAGTTCTCAATTTAATTCGGTTTATTAGGACTACATTAGGTCAATTTCGACTTTTTCAATACTTTTTCTATCTTAAAGCAGCTTCTTTTTGAATCAATCGTAAATATCGTTTAGAAATCTGCCGAACAGCCATTAAACGTACAGCAAACCAAATTTGCCCCTGATAGCAAATCCCAATAATAAGTGCGTTGATCGGCCACCAACCAAACAGTAGAAAACTACCTCTACGCTCATGATCTGAAGGTGTAAGCATTGAATAGAAACACACTAAACCTACGCAGAAACACATTACGCAAAGAAATTCACCTACTGCACTGTGCAAGAACGGTAACTTATTTTTTTGTTGTGCTTTTACATAGCGATAAAACTTAAATTTAGTATTGGCATCGATATAGTCTCGCCAAGCCTGCCGAAAATGGGGATCACTTGCTTGCTGCTGTACCCTAAAATAAACAACAAGCACTATCACACCTGAAACTATCACAAATTGATCATACAACCAACGATGATAATTGCTCATATTGGGGCTTTGAGAAGTTGGAAACCACCCATCATGGTTAAAAAACGTTGCCAATAAAATACTCAGCAAAACCAAAAGTGCTGCTATCGTCTCTGCACTATGTTGAAATCCAAACAAGGCATCGATTATTTTTTTCGTGGCTTGGCGTGCTGGTTTTGCCTGTTGTCGTTCTTCTTGTGAAGGAAACTGCATTTTTTATTTTCGCTGCGCGTACAAAACAATCAATACTATAACAAAAAAACAGAATCCTAAGATTCTGTTTTAATAGCTTTCAGGACTTAAGTAGATTAACCAAAACGACCTGTAATATATGCTTCTGTTAATTGATGGTCTGGCTGAGTAAATACTTTTTCAGTTGCATTCACTTCAATCAAATCACCTAAATGGAAGTATGCGGTACGGTCAGATACACGCGCTGCCTGTTGCATTGAGTGCGTTACAATCGCAATCGTATATTGAGTAGAAAGTTCAGAAATTAGCTCTTCTACTTTTGCCGTTGCAATTGGGTCAAGTGCCGAACATGGTTCATCCATCAAAATTACTTCTGGACTTACCGCAATGGTACGCGCAATACAAAGACGTTGTTGCTGACCACCAGAAAGACCTGTGCCTGGTTGATTCAAACGATCTTTCACTTCATCCCACAAACCTGCTTTACGCAAGCTGTTTTCTACAATTTCTTCTAAATCGTACTTATCACGTGCTAAACCATGCAGTTTAGGGCCATAGGCTACGTTTTCAAAAATTGATTTTGGGAATGGGTTTGGTTTCTGGAACACCATGCCCACTTGTGCACGCAATAACACCACGTCTAAGTTCGGATCGTAAATATCTTGGTTATCCAACATTACTTTACCCGTCACACGACAGCTATCAATCGTGTCGTTCATACGGTTTAAAGTACGCAAGAAAGTCGATTTACCACAACCCGATGGACCAATAAATGCAATCACTTCATTTTCATAGATATTTAAATCAATACCTTTGATGGCTTCAGACTCACCATAATACACATGCACGTCATTGGTGCTTAACTTTACATTTGAAGATTTCGCTTCTTTTTTGCTTGAAGTTTGCGTATCAAATTGTGAAACAAACGAAGTCGATGATTGCTTCTGTTCTACATCGGTAGATGTAAATTGGCTTTGTTGTGGATTCACTTGCTTATCCTGTTCTAAGGAATTCGGTTTTTCTGTGCTTACTACAGTATTCATATTCTCTGCCCTCAATTACCAGCGTACTTCAAACTTCTTACGTAACCAAATTGCAAGGCTGTTTAAGCCAATCATTAGCGCAAGTAGTACGATAATGGCTGCAGCGGTACGTCCCTCGAAGAAGTTACGCAATTCATTACCCTGCCATAAGAAAATTTGCACAGGTAACGCAGTAGATTGATCAAGTGGAGTTGCTGGTACACTGGCAACGAAAGCACTCATACCAATTAATAACAATGGTGCGGTTTCACCTAAAGCTTGTGCGACACCAATAATTGCACCCGTTAAAATACCCGGCAATGCAAGTGGGAGTACGTGGTGGAACACTGTTTGTAAACGAGAAGCACCCAAACCTAAAGCAGCTTGACGAATAGACGGTGGCACTGCTTTTAATGATGCACGCGTGGTAATAATCACGGTTGGTAAAGTCATTAAACTCAGTACCAAACCACCGACCAATGGTGCAGACAATGGTAAATGCATCCAACCAATAAAGATCGCAGCACCCAACAAACCAAATACAATAGAAGGTACAGCGGCCAAGTTATTGATGTTCACTTCAATAATATCAGTAATCGCATTTTTTGGCGCAAATTCTTCTAAGTAAATTGCTGATGCAACACCAATTGGAATCGAAATAAAGATCACAATCAGCATCATGAATAATGAACCCATGAATGCACCTGCCAAACCAGAAGTCGCTGGAGAACTACGTGAGTCTGGGCTAACAAAAATATTGGTATTGAAAGTACTTTCAATAATACCTTGTGATTCGAGCTGATCTGCCAATTGACGTACTTCAGGGCTTAATTGTTGCTGCTCATCTGGTAAGCTGCGGTCAATCTTGCCTTCTAGCCATACATCGACGTTGGCATCTGCAAGCACTTTCACTTCTTTGGTTTGGCCAATTAAAGAAGGATCTGCCAAGACCATGTCACGAAGACGGTATGCTTCAGAACTGGTATATAAGTAACCAAGATCATCACGCTTAGCTTCTAGTGCTTTGTCTTTCGCTACAATACCATTCACAATTAAAGCATCCCAATCGACCATACCCATTTCGGTTTGCCACGCAATCATACGGTCTTCGTATTGTGCTGGTGACTCGCCTGCAATCGCCTTAGGTTTTGGACCTGCATTGACAATCGCTGGATCGAAGTAAATTGGAAGGCTCATGCTGCTTTGCCAGAACGCAGGCAAACCTTTAGATAAGATACTGCCGAATAACAATACGACAAAGAATAAACCTGCAATAACTGCCGAGAAACCCATCAAGCGGAAGGTTTTTTCCTTACGATGACGCTTACCCAATGAACTGGCGATGGTTTTTTTACGTTGTTCACGTAATTCGGCAGCAGCTTGTGGATCTAACTGATCCAAAGACGATGTATTTGAAGTACTCATTAGTCGTATTGCTCACGATATTTACGCACGATGTATAGTGCAACAATGTTCAAACCTAAGGTAATCACGAACAGGGTCAAACCAAGTGCGAAAGCAACCAATGCCTGCGGACTTGCGAAATCTGTATCACCTGTTAATTGGTTCACAATCGTAATCGTAACCGTAGATACCGCTTCTAATGGGTTTGCGTGTAGTAAAGGACTATTACCTGCAGCCAACACCACAATCATGGTTTCGCCAATTGCACGTGACGCAGCAAGTAAGAATGCACCAATCACCCCTGGTAATGCAGCTGGCATCACCACGCGACGAATGGTTTCAGATTTGGTTGCACCCAAGCCTAAAGAACCATCACGCAGCGCACGCGGCACTTGCGTAATAATGTCATCAGACAATGAAGATACAAAAGGAATAATCATGATGCCCATCACTAAACCAGCGGTTAATGCACTCGTGGCATTAATATCTAGTCCAATGATTGCACCCGCAGTTTTAAGGAACGGGCCGATGATCATCATGGCAAATACACCGTACACAATGGTCGGAATACCTGCTAAAACTTCAATGGTCGGCTTTGCCCATGCACGGAATTTAGGCGATGCATATTCTGCAAGGTAAATGGCGATCATTAAACCAATAGGTACTGCAACTAATAAAGCAATACCACTCACCATCAATGTGCCCCACAGTAATGGAAGTAAACCATAACTGCCATCTGCACTACCCGAGGTGCTAAAACCAGGGTTCCAGACTGTACCAAAGAAGAAATCCAGTGGGCTAACGAAACTAAAGAATCGCATCGCTTCACTGAACATGGACATCACAATACCAACCGTAGTTAGAATCGCAACACCAGAACATAATGCCAAAGAAATGTTGATGATTTTTTCAACTTGGTTACGTGCGCGGAATTGTTGTGAAACACGTTTCTTTGCCCACAGCAAACCAAATAAGGCCGCACAGATCACCACCGCAAGTTTGGCATAAGAACCAATGGTTTCAATTTTCGCTAATTGCTCTGCCGCTGCAACTTCGTATGCAGCAGGTGTATCACTTACACCAAAACCAGATGCAATGGCTTGTACGCGATCAACCAAAACACTTGTACTTGCAGGGTCTAGGCTTGCAGCAATGTGCGCTGGCACATTATTAATTACCACTTGCTCTAGAATACTTGGTTCAACCAAGTTCCAAACAATCAAAATTAAAAAAGCAGGAATACCACACCATAATGCTACCAACGCGCCATAATATCCTGGGCGTGAATGTAACATT
This sequence comes from Acinetobacter sp. YH12099, assembly GCF_013419195.1. Classification (NCBI taxonomy): domain Bacteria; kingdom Pseudomonadati; phylum Pseudomonadota; class Gammaproteobacteria; order Moraxellales; family Moraxellaceae; genus Acinetobacter; species Acinetobacter sp. YH12099. The sequence continues at coordinate 162,761 of NZ_VPAP01000001.1, forward strand.
GCAGAGTTATTTCCCTTACCTGCTAGGTTACGGCTCTTGCTTAACCCGATTTGATAGGCTACGGCGATAATCGCCAATAACACACCTATGAGTAGCAGATTCATGTATTCTCCACTGTTTTTTCAATTTGTGTTTTTGAAAAAACATTTCTTAGCAAAAAGCCGATGGCAGGTTGTTCCCTGCCATCAGCTGCTTTAACTCAAATTACTTAACCGCTTTACCAGCTTTGAAGTTAGCAAGAACTTGTGCACGCTCTTTGTCAGACATAGAGATCAAACCTGCTTTGTCTAATTTAGAACCTTTACCAGATACTTTCTTGCTCAAGAAGTATTCAGTAAATTGCGGTAAACCTTTGATTGATTTAAGGTGCTCACCTTTCACGTAGAAGAACAATGGACGTGATACAGGGTAAGAACCATTTAAAATTGTGTTTTCAGATGGCGCTACGTTGTTTACAGTTGCAACACGTAAACGGTCACGGTTTTGGTCATAGAAACCTAAGCCGAATACACCTACTGCGCTTGGAGAAGTTTTCAAACGTGCCAGTGTTTCTGTGTAGTCACCCGCGATTTCGATTACACGACCATCCTTACGGAAAGTAGTACACACTTTCTTTTGCGCATCTTTGTCTAATGCTTTGATTGCAGCATAAGCTTCACAGCCTGCATCAACCATTTTCTCTTGGAACACTTCACGTGTACCGTGGTTAGACGCTGGAATTACAAGTGTAATAGGCTCGTTTGGAAGTGTTTTGTCAATTTGGTTCCAACGTGTATATGGGTTAGCAACCATTTTACCTTTAGATGGTAATTGAGCTGCAATTGCTGCATATACATGGTAAGGCTTTAATTTGTAAGCCGCTTTGTTTGCGTTAGAAGCAAATACGATACCGTCGTAACCAATTTTAATTTCTAAAACTTGGTTTACGCCTGCTTTTTTACAAGCAGCTAATTCTGAATCTTTAATTTTACGAGATGAGTTCGCGATGTCGATTGTGTTATCACCCACACCTGTACAGAACTGCTTCAAACCACCTGAAGAACCGCCTGAACCAATAACTGGAGTTTTGAATTGTGGGAAAGTATTACCAAATTCTTCTGCTACAATACTTGCGTATGGTAGAACGGTTGAAGAACCCGCGATTTGGATGGTGTCACGAGCTGCGTTAGCAGTTGTTACAGCTGCTGCAGATACGGCTAAAGCAATGGCGATGTTAGTAAAGCGCATTCTGTTCTCTCTCATAGTATGCAAGTTCGGAGTACGTCACTTGTTATTAAGTTTTGTACTTATTTCGATAACTGCATTGTGGTTTTATAATATGACAACCATGTTACAGCTTTGTTACGCTTTGGTTATATTTGCTTTTCGTATCTGAAATAATTTTTAAATGATTTAAAATCAATAACTAATAAAACACTAGAGTGCTTATTTTTTTCAGTATTTAAATTTCAAAATGTAATAATTCATGCCAATGTCATCATTATTTATGGTTTTTTCTACCAAAATTGATGGTTTATTCGCCAATTGCGTAATTTTTATGACATCCGCAGTGCATTATTTGAGCCCAAAACACCCAATCCATCACAAAATTCAAGCAAGAACGGTACAACACTTCACTGCAATATTTTTAATCAGACACAAAAAAAGCCACCGTAGTGACTTCTTTTGTTGTATTTCATAACAATCTGAATAATGAAAGCATTAGTCGATTGGTGGCGTATAAGTACCCGCGACAATCGCATCTTTAATGCGATCTGCTTCTGCCAATACTAGGCCTAACAAGTTTTTCACGTTTTCAAGTGTTGCCACTGGACTTAAAGTCGTCATCTTCAATGATTGAACATTACCGACTTTAGTTACACCAATATTGGCCTCACCACGTGCAAATAATTCATCTGCCACGTTTTGGTTCAAGCTATCCAAGAACTCTGCAGGATAACCTTCAGGCACAACACGGAACAACACTGAAGCAAATTGTGGTTCAACCAACAATTCTAAACCTGCAGTCGCTTTAATATAATCAGCAACGTCACGGGTTAGCTTCACACCATGATCAATCATAGAACCGTAAAGCTCTTCACCTAATGCTTCAATCGTCATCCAAAGTTTCAACGCATCAAAACGACGCGTTGTTTGCAATGACTTAGACACCAAGTTTGGTACGCCATGTTCTTCATCATAAGCAGAGTTCAAATATTCTGCTTCATAGTGCATGAAACGATAGTTCGCTTCATCTTTCAGTAAGAACGCACCGCACGAAATAGTTTGGAAGTAATGCTTATGGAAATCCAGTGTCACAGAATCAGACAGCTCAATACCATCAAGCATGTCACGATGACTGTTAGAAAGAATTAATGCACCACCCCAAGCTGCGTCAATGTGCATCCACGCGCCATATTGATTAGTGATGTCACGAATCTTTTTAAGCGGATCAATCGCGCCTGCATCGGTTGTACCTGCAGTCGCAACCACACACGCAACGATCTTACCTTCAGATTTTAAATGCGCCATGGTTTGCTCAAGTGCAACCACGTCCATTTGTGCATTTTCATTAACAGGTACAGTAACAACCGATTGGAAGCCCATACCCATCATCGCCATGTTCTTTTGCACAGAGAAGTGTGCATTTTCAGAACAAATGACTTTCACATTACGCATTGCATCGCTTGGAATACCATCGCGCTGAACAGACCACGGATTACCGTTTTCATCTTTCCAGTTCTTTGCAATACACGCATCACGCGCCAATAACACACCCATCAAGTTAGACTGCGTACCACCTGAAGTGAACACGCCCGCTTGACCTGCACCATAGCCAACTTTTTGACGTAACCAGTCAATTAGTTGTACTTCCATCAATGAACCTGCAGGGCTTTGATCCCAAGAGTCCATAGATTGGTTGGTTGCGTTAATGAGAACTTCTGCAATTTGGCTTGCCACCATAGTTGGACAATGCAAATGTGCCAAAGAATGTGGATGATGAACTTTTAAACTTTTGTTTAAGAAAAGCTCAACCATGCGTTCCAATGACTTTTGTACACCCAAACCTTGTTTTGCAGGCTGGAAAGAAATCGCTTCACGCAATTCTTTAATGCTGCCGCCTGTGTACATTTTGTCATTTTGCAACCATGCCGCGACTGCTTGAGTCGCTTGTTCCATTGCTGCACTGTAGTCAGCAATGGATTGAGCATCATTGCAGAGTAACGCTTTACGATGTTCTGCAAAATCTACCATAAACTTATGCGCCTCGAACTGCGACTAACGCTTCAGCAACTGCTTTCTTGAAGCGAGCGATGACTTCTACACACTCTTCTTGAGTAATGATGAGTGGACAAAGTAAACGGATTACCGTACCACCACGACCACCTTTCTCAAGCAACAATTTGTTGTCAAAACATGCAGCTTGAACAGCAGCAGCCAATTGAGAGTCTGCTGGATAAGCACCTAAACGGTCTTTTTCTTGGCGTTCATCTACAATTTCGATACCAATCATTAAACCACGACCACGCACGTTACCAATACATGGGAATTCAACAGCTAATTTTTTCAATTCAGCTTGTAAGAACTCACCACGCTCTTGCGCATTTTGTGCAAGGTTTTGTTCTTTAATGGTTTTAAGCACCACAAGACCAGTACCCATTGCCAATTGGTTACCACGGAAAGTACCCGTGTGACCTGCAGGCTGCCATGCGTCAAACTTACGTTTAATTGCAAGTACCGCCAATGGCAAGCCGCCACCAACAGCTTTAGACATTACAATCACGTCTGGCTCAATACCTGCATGTTCAAATGCAAACATTTTGCCTGAACGTGCAAAGCCCGCTTGAACTTCGTCTAAAATTAAAACGATGTTGTGCTTTTCAGTCACTTCGCGGATTTTTTTCAACCATTTAATTGGTGCAGTCACTACACCGCCTTCACCTTGAATTGCTTCAAGAATCACAGCTGCAGGCTTAGTTACACCGCTTTCTACATCTTCAATGAAGTTTTCAAAATAATACGTTAAAGCATCTACACCCGCTTCACCGCCAATACCAAGTGGGCAGCGGTATTCATGCGGATATGGCATAAATTGAACACCAGGCATTAAACCATTGACTGCGTTTTTTGCAGACAAGTTACCTGTCATCGCCAATGAACCATGAGTCATACCATGATAGCCACCTGAGAAGCTGATGACTGAGCTACGACCTGTATAGGTTTTTGCAAGTTTGATTGCCGCTTCTGTGCCATCTGCACCTGTAGGACCACAGAACTGCAAGCAGTATTCTTCTTGACCACCAGGCATATGTGAAAGTAACGCTTCAGTAAAAGCATCTTTCAAAGGTGTCGTTAAATCTAGGGTATGTAATGGCAAACCACTCGCTAAAGTGTCTTGGATGCTTTGAACCACCGCAGGATGGTTATGACCCAATGCCAAGGTTCCTGCCCCAGCCAAACAATCTAGGTACTCAGTACCTTCAACATCGGTAACCCAACAACCCAGTGCTTTCGCTATCGCTAACGGTAATTTACGAGGATAACTACGCACATTCGATTCCATCTGACTTTGGCGAGTCAAGTAGTATTCGTTTGTGGAATGGTTGGCAGGGTTTACAGAAGTAACGCTCATATCGAATTACCATCTCTGATATGGGTTGAAAGAAATAAGTCTGGTGACTTGCGGTCCTTTGACTCGGTGCTTTTTTGATCTAGCGAGATAGAGTTTTGTTCTTCAAGACTAGGAAGCGGGATAATACCTAATTTTTCTAGAAAATAAACAGGTTTAACCCAAATATTGCCTAATCTCATCGAAAAAACATATCTTGCAGATGATTCGATTGAATTATCATCTTACATTGTGACAAAGGAAAGAAAATTTAACTCTTTCCACTTCCTTTATACGTTTTTTTGCACAATCTCTCAAGTCATGCAGCATTTATTTTCAAAATAGTATAGATCATTATTTTTATTGAATTTTATAAAGCAGTATTTACCGCATTTTTTAACGCATATTTTACAAAGCCACCACAAATTCAACTAAAAATCCTCACAAAGCAAAGCTAAAATTTAAAGCAGTTAAAACACATTTTAAAATCTCGATAATTTGAACAAAAGGTCAGAATATGCGCTTACTTTCTCTCGCTGCTACCCTGTTGGCTGTTGGTGCTGCAAGCACTGCTTTTGCCCAACAAAATGAATCTTTAAATTACAATATCGTCAATGTTCAAGCCGAAGCTACACGCGAAGTTTCAAATGATCAAATGCACGCTGTGTTATATATTGAAAAAAGTCACAAACAGCCTGCTGAACTTGCATCACAAATTAACCAGTTAATGAGCCAAGCCATTGCAACTGCACGTAAGTATCCACAAGTGAAAGTTGAAACGGGCTCACAAACCACCTATCCAATTTACGACAATGACAGTCGTAAGTTAAAAGAATGGCGCGGTCGTGCAGAAGTACGTGTGCAAAGCACCGATTTTAAAGCCGCAAGCCAGTTGGTGAGTGAGCTACAACAAAACTTTCAGACCCAATCAATTAATTTTAGCGTGTCGGATGCACAACGCAAAAAAGTTGAAAATGAGTTGATGGTCGAAGCGTCTAAAAACTTTCAACAACGTGCGCAAATGTTAAGTCAGGCTTGGAATAAATCGGGCTATAACTTGGTTAATTTGAACCTAAACACCAATTCTTATTTTCCGCAACCCGTTATGCGCGCGAGTATGGCTAAATTTGCTGTCGCAGAAACGGCTGTAGCTGATCAAGATACGGCAGCAGGTGAATCTAAAATTACAGTCAATGCAAATGGAACGATTCAGTTTAAATAAACTTGAAGCATGACATGCGTTGTTTAAGTAATAAAAAACCCGCTTAGATATTCCAAGCGGGTTTTTTAATAACTTCAATTGAATGATAACTTACAGCATCATCAATAAATCGCCATGTGATTGCGATGGATCATCTCCAACGAACGTGCCTCGCCTAACACCTGATGCACTTTGTCAGAAGCCAAGCCTTTGACCAAATCTGCAGAACGTGAACTAAAATTAACACGTCCCACAGCGACACGATGACCTTGTGTATCTACACACTCCACCACATCGCCACGTTCAAAATGCCCTTCTACCGCTTTTACACCCACAGGCAATAAACTGCGATGATTTTCTGTAATGGCTTTGACTGCGCCATCATCAATCACCAAACGTCCTGCCGTTTGTAAATGTGCCGCCAACCACTGTTGATGTGCTGCAATACGGTCATTGTCAGTAATGAACAGTGTACCCAACATTTCGCCCGCCATTAAACGCGCAAGCACATTGTCACTTTCACCACTGGCAATTAAAGTTGGACAACCCGATTTAGCCGCCAAACGCGCTGCACGGACTTTGGTCAGCATGCCACCGCGCCCAAACTTGCCGCCACCACCCGCCATATCAAACAGACTTTCATCCAAAGCGCGTACAGTATGGAACAGTTTTGCGTTTGGATTAGAGCGTGGGTCGGAGTCAAACATGCCTTGCTGATCGGTCAAAATAATCAACAAATCTGCATGTACCTGCCCTGCCACCATCGCAGCCAAAGTGTCGTTATCACCAAAGCGAATTTCGTCAGTAGACACTGTGTCATTTTCATTAATGACTGGTATCACGCGCCATTCAATCAGGTTTTGCAATGCATCGCACGAGTTTAAATAACGACGACGATCTGCCAAATCATCATGGGTTAATAGGACTTGTGCAGTTTGAATCTGGTGTTTTTCCAGCACACTTGACCAAGTTTGAATCAAGCCCATTTGACCAATGGCAGCGCATGCCTGAAGACTGGGTAGATCGGTGGGTCGATGCTCAAGTTTCATTCGCACCATACCTTCAGCCACAGCTCCCGATGACACTAAAATAATTTCGTGTCCAGCATTGTGTAGATCTGCAATTTGTCCCGCCCAATGCGAGATTGCATCCAAATCTAAACCTTGCCCATTGGCTGTGAGTAAAGATGATCCGATTTTAACAACGATTCGTTTACAACCCTTGAGCTGACGTTGCCCATCTACCACTTCTATCATCTTGTCCTCAGTCACTTTTTGTAGCGCTTAGCGTACGTAGTACACTTCTACTTCGCCATCTTCACCATCATCGTCTTCGTCGTCATCGCCCAACATACCTGCAAGACGTTGCTGACGGCGCATCTCACGATACGCTTCTTTCGCGGCAATGGTTTGTTCACGTGTTTCAGCTTCCAGCTGATCACGGAATGCTTTCATTTCTGCTGCGTACTCAGGATCTTCAACTTCGCGTTCACGTTGTTGCTCAATTTGATCCATCAAGTAATACACCACTTGCTGTGTACCTTCAGACATTAAGCCTGAAGTTTTGAACACAGGACCATCCCACTGCAATTCTTCAAGAATGTGTTTACACCATTCTTCACGTGAATCTTCAGGAAGTTGATCAAGTTTATTCAACACCAACACGATTGGTAACTTTGCCAAAGTTGGAGAGAATTTTTCCAACTCTTGCAGAATTGCTTTGGCATTGTACGCAGGATCAGAACCATCAATAGGTTGAACATCCACAATGTGCAGTAAAATACGAGTACGCGCCAAGTGTTTCAGGAAGCGAATCCCCAAACCTGCGCCTTCTGCTGCACCTTCAATTAGTCCTGGAATATCTGCCATGACAAAAGAACGATGACGATCTGCATCCACCACGCCTAAATTTGGCACCATGGTGGTAAATGGATAGTCAGCAACTTTTGGTTTTGCCGCAGACACGGCACGAATAAAGGTCGATTTACCCGCGTTTGGCATGCCTAGCAAGCCTACATCGGCAAGGACTTTCAACTCCAGACGGATTTCACGAAACTCACCTTTCGTACCATGCGTGAATTTACGCGGTGTACGGTTGGTAGATGATTTAAAGTGAGTATTCCCTAAACCACCATCACCGCCTTGAGCGACCAATACTTTCTGACCGCTTTCGACTAAATCTGCAATAATATCGCCAGAGTCTGTATCAACAATGGTTGTGCCCACTGGAACGGTCAAAACGACAGATTCACCACCACGACCTGCACAGTTTGCGCCCGAACCGTTTTTACCACGTTCAGCGCGAAATTTACGGGTATAACGATAATCTACAAGGGTGCTTGCGTTGTCGTCGGCTTGAATAAAAATACTGCCGCCACGACCACCATCACCGCCATCTGGCCCACCAAATGGTACAAATTTCTCTCGGCGAAAACTGGCTACGCCATTGCCACCGTCGCCAGCCTCTACGGTAATGACTGCTTCATCAACAAAGCGCATCTTGCCAATCCTCTAAAACTTTAAAAGCCGTATATTCTGCCATATTTTAGAGAATTTCTCGAATTATATTTATGCAATCGTATGCGTAGATGCTTTTTATCCTTGATTGTTCAAAACACTCATTTCTTTTAGCAATGATATGATCGTTTTTTCTTATTTCTCCTTCCTCATCTAAGTTCTTATAGTGCTTTAACCCTTGTTTGCTTTCTGTCGCCATGTCTAATGCTGTTGCCACCACAACCACGCCTGCTTTATCGCCTAAATTTATTTTACTCATAGCAACCGCCTGTGGCTTGTGTGCGGGATCGGCATATTTTAATCAGCCTTTAATTTATTCAATTGAAAAAAGTTTAGGCATCAGCACCAGCCAAGCAGGTTTTGCAGTAGTACTTGCACAAATCGGCTATGGTTTAGGATTAATGTTACTTGTGCCTTTGGGCGATCTACTCAATAAAAGAAAACTGATTGTGAGCTTGATGGTCTTTGCTGCCCTCTCGCAAATTTTACTGTCCTTCAGCAGCAATTTAACCATGCTGTATTTCTTTACGGTATGTGCCACATTTGGTGCGATTTCCGCACAGGTTTTAATTCCTTTTGCATCAAGCATTAGTCCACCCGAATCGAGTGCTGCCATTGTAGGCAAACTTATGAGTGGTTTGGTGATGGGTATTATTTTATCGCGTACCTTTGCTGGTTTTGTTTCGACCTTTTGGTCTTGGGAAGGTGTTTATTTAAGTAGCGGCATAATCACCCTACTGTTTGCAGGGCTGATGTGGAAAAAGCTACCTTCTACAGCTGCCAATAAAAATTTGACCGTGGTAGCTATTTATCGTTCTCTAATTCAATTAGCCACCACCCAGCCACATTTAATTCGCAGAGCCTGCGCAGGTGCTTTGGGTTTCGCTATTTTGTCCTTGGTTTTTACTTCCATGACTTTTGTTTTAGCCAATCCGCCTTATCATTTTAGTGATTTTCAAATTGGGCTTTTTGGCTTATTGGGTGTGATTGGTATTTTTTCTTCGAGCTGGTCAGGTAAAACGGTAGGCAAAGGACATGAAAATTTTGTCGCTATGCTCTGTATCAGTTTGATGTTGTTTTCTTGCATTCCACTCTTTTTTGCACAGCAGAATATTATGGCTTATGCAGTGGGCGTATTGATGAGTTATTTTGGCCTCACTGCATTTCACGTACTGAATCAGAACTTGGTGTATCGAATTGATGCTACCGCACGCTCACGTATTAATGCCGTATATATGACCATTTATTTTTCTGGTGCAGCACTTGGTTCGCTGACGGCGGTCTACGCATGGCTGCACTGGGGCTGGATGGGCTGTGTCGCGAGTATTTTAATATTTGCCGTAGGTATTTTATTGATTGATCGTTATGATTTTAGACAGCAAGAAAGATAATTATTCTGACAGAGTCTGATTGATATTTTTTTCTAAATAATCAATCAACTGATTAACTTTTTCTGCAATTTGTGAACCTTCAAACGTAAGTTGATACTCCACTTTAGGTGGTACGGTTGGATAGACAGTGCGTAAAATCAAACCATCTTGTTCTAAAATTTTCAGGGTTTGTGCCAACATTTTTTCACTCACCCCTTCAATGCGCTGTCTTAACTCACTAAAGCGATGTAAACCCTCACTCAAACAATGCAGCACCAACATCGACCATTTATTGGCAAGGTGTTCTAACAAAATACGAGATGGACAATCTTTGGCAAGGACTTGTCCGAGTACATGACTGCTGGCATATTGCATAACTTAATCCTTGTGTAGATTGACCTTAAAAGTTGAATTAAAAATCAAGCTTACTTTTAAACATAGACTTTATTTTTGTAAGTTTAGAATAACTTATTTTGCTAAAACTTCAAATATCTATCATACGCTTTAAGCATAGAAAAAATGTATAAAAAAAGAGCCTTAAAAAGGCTCTTTTTCAAATTCTGATGTTACAAATTATGCATTTGTTTCAGCAGGAATTTTTGGATAACTTACGCCACCCATTTGCTCAGCGATACGTAATACTTGACAGCTATAACCCACTTCGTTGTCATACCAAACGTAAGCAGTTAAACGGTTGCCAGAAGTAATGGTTGCTTGCGCGTCAAATACACCCGCAGTACGTGAACCAATGAAGTCGCTTGAAACCACTTCAGTCGAGTTGGTATAACCAATCTGACCTTGAAGGTTAGAGTGAATTGAAATTTGACGAATATATTCGTTCACTTCTTCACGATCTACTTCTTTCTCAAGCGTTAAGTTCAAGATAGCAAGTGATACGTTTGGCGTTGGAACACGTACAGAGTTACCTGTTAATTTACCTTGCAATGCAGGCAATGCTTTCGCAACTGCTTTTGCTGCACCAGTTTCAGTAATAACCATGTTCAAAGTTGCCGCACGACCACGACGATCTGCCTTGTGGTAGTTATCAATCAAGTTTTGGTCATTGGTAAATGAGTGCACAGTTTCAACGTGACCATTCACAACAGTGTACTTGTCATGCAACACTTTTAAAGTTGGTGTGATTGCATTCGTTGTACAGCTTGCTGCAGAAATAATAGTATCTTCATCAAGAATGTCAGCTTGGTTTACGCCGTAAACCACGTTCTTCAGGTCGCCTTTACCTGGTGCAGTTAAAATTACGCGTGCAGCACCTGGGCATTGAAGATGTTGTGCAAGACCTTCTGCATCACGCCATTTACCTGTGTTGTCAATCACTAATGCATTGTTGATGCCGTAAGCTGTGTAATCTACTTCAGATGGGTTAGATGCATAGATCACTTTGATGAAGTTACCATTTGCGATAATGGCTTCATTTTCTTCATCTACAGAAATAGTGCCTGCAAACGGACCGTGAATAGAGTCACGACGTAGCAAAGATGCACGTTTTTCTAAATCACCGTCAGATGATTTACGTACCACAATAGCTTTAAGGTTTAAGCCACGACCAAGACCTGATTGACCAATGATTAAACGTGCAAGAATACGACCGATACGACCAAAACCGTAAAGAACAACATCTTTGCTTTCTACTGTTGTTGGGTTACCTGCTAAAGATTTCACAGCGTCTGCAACAAATGCATCTACATCGCCGCCTTTTTCTTTATATTCAACAGCAAGTTTACCCAAGTCAACTTCTGCTGAACCAATGTTCTCTACTTTGGTTAAAGCTTCAAGAATTGGGAATGTGTGAACAACTGAAAGTTCTACGTCCATCATACGAGTACGACGGTGTGCTTTCAAAATTTGAATCACAGAACGGTTAACTAAAGAACGACCAAAAACTGAAACCATGATATTTTTTTCACGGTACAACTGACCGAGTAAAGCAATCATACGTTCCGCGATTTCTTCACGGTTTTTCCAGCGACCTTGGTGCTCTGCGTGTAGGGCGATGATAGTCTCTTTGCTCACAGATACGTCCTCTAATTAATTGTATATCTAGGCATGAATTTCAAAACCCGATAATTGTAATGGAATTGTCGTCAAGATTGAATCAAAAGCTGGTACTGACCCGACTATTTTCCTATATATTCACTATAAATTCATAAAATAGTTGTAATTATTTTTGTGATTTTAGTTTTTTCAACAAAAGTTCAATTTTTTAGACGAAAAGGAGGATGATGCCAAACTCGATTATCCTCTTGGAAATTTGAATATCTCACCACAGCGACGGCTTTTATTGTCCAGATGACTGTTGAATCTTCTGCTGTAAATCTTGCTGATTCATTTTTTGTTTTCTTAAATGCAAACACCCTTCAACCACCAATAATGCAACTGCCAACCAAATTGGGATATAAGTCAGCCATTCCCCTGCTTCAACTCGTTCACCTAACAACATAGACACAAAAGCCAACAGCACAGGTTCTAAATAACTCAGTAAACCAAAAATCACAAAAGGCAAATGGCGGCTGGCCAAAATATAACTGCCAAGTCCCAATGCACTTAAAAAGCCCAATCCAAGTACCGACCAAATTAAATATGGAAAAGCTGCGATGACATTTACACTGTCACTATAATAAAAGCCTAAATATACCGCGACAGGAATAACTAGCAGTAAATCCCACCAAAACCCGCCCAAGTGATCGGTTTGAAAGACCCGACGTAAAAAGAAATATAAAGGATAGGCAAATGCCACATATAAGGTTTCCCACGCCACCGTGCCAATGCGCCAGATTTCATGACTGACACCTAGCACGGCTAAGGCAACTGCTGCCATCTGCCAAGTCGATAACTTTTCTTTATATAGCACACAGCCAAGCAAAACCATGATCAAAGGCAATAAGAAATAACCCAAAGAAACCTGCAAACCACGCCCGTTAATCGGCCCCCACAAAAATAACCACAATTGCGTAGTGCATAAAAAAGAACTAAAAATCAGCCAAAGTATGAATTGTGGTTGTTGTTTGAGCCGCTGAAAAATCGCGGAAATATGTTTTAAATCTCCCGACCACCACATAAACAAAGTTAGGAATGGCAAAGTTGCCAACATACGCCACGCAAAAGTTTCTTCGCTGTCTAAAGGTTTGAGTAATTGGGTATAAAAATACAGCACCCCAAAAGTGACCGATGCTAAAACCGATAGTGCAATGCCTTTATACATCCGACTCTCCCCTATATCAGTCGGCATTATACTCATATATACGTTGTTTTAGAGATTGATCGAATGTTCAAAATTTAAAATGACAGGATATAAAAAACCACGCAGCTTTTGCGTGGTCAATTGGTCTGCATACGTTTGTCTGCTTATATCTATAAGTAGCTCTGGAGCTGCTGCAACTTAGTCTGACTTTTTAGTTTGCGTATGTCTGGTATAAATCACATCACTTAAGTCATAACCGAGTGATTTGGCATAGTTCAGATATTCAGTCACGACAGCCTGATCAGGATGCGGCGTACGTGAAAGTACCCATAAATATTTACGGCGTGGTTCACCCACCAAGGCAGTTTGATAGTCATCATCTAGCTTTAACACCCAATAATCACCACGCCCTACAGGCAACCAACGAATGACTTCAGGTAAAAAGCTAACTTTGAGTTTGCTGTTAAAAGGCGCATTTTGTACAAAAGCTTCGCCCAAAGCACGCATTTGTTTGCCATCTTTTGCAATACAACGGTTATCCACCTGCACATTGCCATTTTCATTCAATGTATATGCTGCTGTTACATTTGAACCGCATTTGTTTTGGAAATATAAAGGCTTTCTTGCAACCTCATACCAAACGCCTAAATATTTATCTAATTCGACTTTTTCTACCGTTTTCATCGGTTCATTGGTTTTGGAATATGCCATAGTCGCAGCACCCAAACCAATCAGCACCACACCACCAAGGGCAATTTTGGCAAGTCGCGCACCTGCAAACGGAAGTTTTTTAGCCATTGTCCCAACCTCTAAACTCTAATGTTCAGTCAATTTTGTTTATCTTCTTCAAAAATAACCGCAAGCATTTCAATTTACTGTATGGATATGTAATTTTTGCAACTCAAATTTTACATAGCAAGTTTAGTATGCAAACTCGCACTTACACTGACAGTGCAGTTCGCCCCAATTTAGCCAGATTGCAACATTTGCGCTTTTAAACGCAAAATTTCATCACGTAAACGAGCCGCTTGTTCAAATTGCAGTTCTTTAGATGCTTTCAACATCTCTTTTTCAAGTTTGGCAATATGTTTGGCATACAGTTTAGGATCAGCCAAAATGTGCTGTTCATCGTCACTTAAAGCACGGCTTTGTGCATTGATTTTTTCATCAATTTGCTCATCGTTCAGCACTTCACCTGTGTCGATTTCTTTAATCACCTGACGCACTGCACTACGTGGAGTAATGCCGTGCAATTCATTAAATTCAATTTGTTTGGCACGACGACGCTCTGTTTCATCTATCGCCTTTTGCATTGAATCGGTAATGCGATCTGCATATAAAATTGCTTTACCTTTCAAGTTACGTGCTGCACGTCCAATGGTTTGAATCAACGAACGTTCTGAACGTAAAAAGCCTTCTTTGTCGGCATCTAAAATTGCCACTAAAGACACTTCAGGCATGTCTAAACCTTCTCGTAACAGGTTAATGCCAACCAAGACATCATGCACGCCTGTACGTAATTCGTGAATAATTTTGACGCGTTCTACGGTATCAATATCAGAGTGTAAATAAGCCACTTGAATGCCGTATTCTTTTAAATACGAGGTCAAATCTTCAGCCATGCGTTTGGTTAAAGTGGTGACCAACACCCGCTCATTCAATTCTTTACGCAAATTGATTTCAGACAGCACATCATCCACCTGCGTTAACACAGGACGAATTTCAATTTCTGGGTCAATCAATCCTGTTGGACGCACCACTTGCTCTACAATTTGTTGCGATTTTTCCAACTCATATTGTGCAGGTGTAGCGCTCACATAAATTGTGGATGGGACGATGCGCTCCCATTCTTCAAATTTCATTGGACGGTTGTCTAACGCACTAGGTAAACGGAAACCATAATTCACCAAGTTTTCTTTACGTGATCGGTCACCTTTATACATCGCGCCAATTTGCGGAACGGTCACGTGCGATTCATCAATAATCAGCAAGGCATCATCAGGTACATAATCAAACAAAGTGGGCGGTGCTTCGCCTGCAGGTCGTCCAGACAAATGTCGTGAATAGTTTTCGATGCCGTTGGTATAGCCCAATTGCTGCATCATTTCTAAATCATAGCGGGTACGTTGTTCTATGCGCTGCGCTTCTAGCAATTTGTCATGTTCGCGAAAAAACACCAAACGCTCTTTTAGTTCTTCTTTAATGGTACCAATCGCACGTTCTAAATTATCCTTAGGCGTAACATAGTGACTTTTAGGATAAATAGTCACGCGCGGCACTTTACGCACCAATTTGCCTGTTAATGGATCAAACCAACGAATCGAATCGACTTCATCATCAAATAATTCTATGCGAATAGCATGCTGATCAGATTCAGCAGGGAAAATATCTAAAATTTCACCACGAATACGGTAAGTACCGCGCAAAAACTCTAGCTCATTACGGCTATATTGCATTTCCACCAAACGACGGATCAAATCATCACGATTCACCCGATCACCTTGCACCACATGCAGCAACATGCTCATATAAGCATTGGGGTCACCCAAACCGTAAATTGCAGATACCGATGCGACAATAATGGCATCACGACGCTCTAGCAAAGCACGTGTGGCCGAGAGTCGCATTTGGTCAATATGATCATTAATAGACGCATCTTTTTCAATAAAAGTATCGGAAGATGGTACATAGGCTTCAGGCTGATAATAGTCATAATAACTGACAAAATATTCGACTGCGTTGTTCGGAAAGAACGCTTTAAACTCACCATACAACTGCGCTGCCAGCGTTTTGTTATGTGCCATGACAATGGTCGGACGCTGTGTTCTGGCAATCACATTGGCCATGGTATAAGTCTTACCTGAGCCTGTAACCCCAAGTAATAGCTGATCATGATAGCCCTGTTCTATCCCTTGAACCAATTTTTCAATGGCTTGTGGTTGGTCACCCGCAGGTTGATAGTTGGTGACTAAATCGAAAGGTTGCTTATCACTCACAAATGCAGCTCTCAGGTTTGATGCGACCTAATATTTTAGCAGATTTGCCTACACTCAGGACATCCGAATATGTTGTGGCGATGTTGCGTAGCTACAAAGCCATTGCTCGGTTTTAATTCTGTATTGGACGCTGTTAGAACGAAGATGTGCTACGACTAAATTGAGCACGGGGAAACTGCTTTAAGACTTGACCCACTGGCTATTCAAAGGCAACATGAAATTTCAGGACGACAACCATAAAAGCACACATTCATGACTTACCAATATCACGACGAATCAATTATCAAAAGCCTCCCTGAAGATACTGTTTTCGTATTTGGCAGTAACATGGCAGGACAACATGCAGGTGGTGCAGCACGAACAGCCAAAGAATTTTTTGGTGCCGTTGAAGGCGTCGGGCGCGGTTGGGCAGGACAAAGTTTTGCCATTCCAACCATGAATGAACATTTACAACAAATGCCACTATCGCAAATTCAGCACTATGTGGATGACTTTAAAATCTATGCCAAAAACCATCCTAAAATGAAGTATTTTTTAACTTCAATTGGTTGTGGTATTGCAGGTTATACGGTTGAAGAAATTGCCCCTATGTTTAAAGGCATTGCCCATAATGTGATTTTTCCTGCGTCGTTTCGTCCTTTTGTCGAAAAAGCATTGCCTAAACTAACGCAAAAATTACTACACACCATTTACCGTGATTCTGTGATTTTTACCCCTGCCACCGATGAATTAATTGAAGTCTTGGCATTGAGCGATAATGAAAAAGCCTTGGCTAAAATCATATTGAATACACAAATGTACCCAACTGACAGCAATGGGCGTGATCGGGTCTTTGAAATTCAGGATATTTTGCACAACTTAAATGGTAAGGTATTCGAGTTCCAAAATAATTCAGAAGGCCCAATGCTATTTGGTGCAGCGATTTTGGCTTTATTGGAATTGTATAATATCAACGAGCAAGATTTTAGCGATGTATGGCATGGCGTACGTGAAATCTCGCCGCCAAAACCTGCCAACAAAGCGCGTAAGCATGTTCGTTAATTTCAATACTTTTAAATCCCCATCAATAAAAAATGCCACGTAATTGTGGCATTTTTTTAGCGCTTACCCATCGAACGACGAGTACCACGTGGCGGTGGCCAAGTCTTATCCGCATATTGCTCAGGTTTAGGACGCACCGAATTATGTACCGCCTGATCATTATCCTGCGCTGTGTTTGGCATTGGGAATGGGAGATTCACCAATGGTTTTTTTGAAGTAGGCTGCTGCTTACTCATGACCATCACTCTTATAAAATTTGGACTATTTTAAAGTTTTTTGCCGCCCGATGCGAGAAACTTCCACCTCACAGCAGTTTTAATCACGATTTCATAGGAAATTGGTCTAATTTGGTGATTTTTTATTAATTTGATGCAATTTTAAACGACGCAGACATCGAATTTAGGCTAAGATAATATGCTTTTTATTTTTTTATCCCTATAAGAAGGAATATGCCGTGGACGTACGTCTCTCTGATCGTGTCAATGCCATCAAACCGTCCCCAACACTTGCAGTAACCAATAAAGCCGCTGAACTTAAAGCTGCGGGTCATAACGTTATTGGTTTGGGTGCAGGTGAACCGGATTTCGATACACCACAACACATCAAAGATGCAGCTATTGCAGCAATTAATAACGGTTTTACAAAATATACTGCTGTTGACGGTACGCCTGGTCTTAAAAAAGCCATTATCGCAAAATTAAAACGTGACAATAATCTTGACTACCAAGCGAACCAAATTTTGGTGTCTTGTGGTGGTAAGCAATCATTCTTTAACTTGGCGTTGGCTTTGTTAAACAAGGGTGATGAAGTGATTATCCCTGCACCGTTCTGGGTAAGCTATCCAGATATGGTGATTATTGCTGAAGGCGTGCCAGTCATTGTGGAATGTGGTGAAGAACAACGTTTCAAAATCACGCCTGAACAATTAGAAGCTGCGATCACTGACAAAACACGTTTAGTGGTGTTAAACAGCCCATCTAACCCTACAGGTATGATCTACACTAAAGCTGAATTAGAAGCTTTGGCTGCTGTACTACGCAAATACCCTGAAGTATTCATTGCATCTGACGATATGTACGAACCAATCCGTTGGGATGATGAGTTCTATAACATCGCGACAGTTGCACCAGACCTTTATGACCGCACAATCGTGTTAAACGGTGTGTCTAAAGCTTATGCAATGACTGGCTGGCGTATTGGCTATGCAGCGGGCCCTGCTAAACTAATTGGTGCGATGAAGAAAATTCAATCTCAATCGACTTCTAACCCAACTTCTATTTCACAAGTTGCTGCAGAAGCTGCATTGAACGGCCCACAAGACGTACTTGAGCCAATGGTTGAAGCATTCAAACGCCGTCATGACTTAGTTGTAAATGGCTTGAATGACATCAAAGGTATTTCTTGCTTACCTGCAGATGGCGCGTTCTATGCGTATGCAAACATCAAACCATTAATTCGTGCGAAAGGCTTAAAATCTTGCACAGAATTCTCTGCTTGGTTATTGGAAGAAACTGGTGTTGCCGTTGTTCCTGGTGATGCGTTCGGTTTAGGTGGTTTCATGCGTATTTCTTATGCAACTGCAGACGAAGTACTTGTAGATGCGCTTGCACGTATCAAAAAAGCTGCTGAATCAATTGAAGGTGTAGATGAAGCGATTGCTTCAATCGAAGCTGAAAAAGCTGCAAAATAATCTAAACCTGTTTAGATGAACAAAACCCACGATTGAATCGTGGGTTTTTGTTTTTAATTGCGTTTTTTCACTCACTATTTCCCCTTCTTTCTGAGGAGAGAGATCACAAACAACGCTTTAAAAAAGCCTCACAATCATTTCTTGATAGATATAAGAAATTCAATAAAAGACCAAACCCGCTGCAATCTAAACGGTTTTATACACGTGGTTTAGTTAAAATCACCATCAAAATACCACATAACACAATCAAGGTTGCCACGACCTTCAACAGGGTGAGTTGTTCGCCTAGAAAAATTACACCGCCTAAAATCGCCAAACACGGCACAGAAAGTTGCACAGTACTTGCGGTAATGTGATCAATTTTTTTCACAATGCTGTACCACAACACATACGCTCCAGCCGAAGCCAATGCACCCGACAAGACCGCCAAAACCACCCCCTGCCAAGTGATAAAACTTTCGGGTAAATACCAAAGAAAAAATACAGCAACAAGCGGAGTCGCCAGAATGAAATTAGACAGAGTATTAGTTAAAGCATGCTGCATCGTCTTTGCAGTAATGCTATAAAAACCCCATGCAATACCTGCCAGTAACATCATCAGCGCATATTTGAACGTTGGCGTACTGGCTTCAGGCAATAGCAACAAGCCCATCCCCAATACAGCACAGCCTAACCCGACCCAGCGCGGCAAAGTCATGCGCTCACCATGCAAAATTGCATAACTGATCATGGTGATTTGCACTGCGCCAAATAGAATCAATGCACCAATGCCTGCATCTATATGCAAATATGCCAACGAAAAACCGAGTAGATATACAGCAAGGCTTAATGCAGATTTCCATTGGAATTGAATTGGTTGTTGAACCTGCAAAACAGCATAGAATATGCCTAAGCACACTGCCCCACTGCCAACCCTGAGCAAACTAAAACTCATAGGGTCAATTTGCTGTTCAGCCAATGCCAAACGACACAGCAAGGAATTTGCAGCAAATGCGAGCATGGCAATGCATATTTTAATCCACACGGCTGAATATCCTTTTCAAGCTGTTCGCAAATCTTTATCGCAGTTTAGAACACTATTTTAGTGCAAGTCATTTCGCTCAATTCAATACAAATCTATTTGGCTGAAATGATAAATTATCTTAGATTAAATACTATTTAGATTAGATACTGTTTTTCAATGCTGCGATCAACTCTGATTTAGACACTACAGGTTGAGTTGTCGCTTTATATTCACATAAATAGCGAAAAGCAGAGTCTAATTCTACACGCAATTGTTTTTGTTCAGACACAGACCACACGCGTGAACGGTTGCTCCCCGAAAGCGCACTACCCGCCAGTTGGTACAAATATAAATCATGATCACGCTGTAATGGTTTTTTGGTGCCGTTGTCTGGATGGTCTGAAAGCAATTGGCAGGATGATTGAATGAGCCATTTTTCACTAAACCACAATTGCAATAAATCGCCCAAATACAAATCTTGAGGTGCCAAAGGCCAGACATGAATAAACGCGCCTTCTACAGCAGTGTAGTATTGTTCAGGCGTAGACAAGATAGAAAGATAATGTTCTTGATAATAAGAAAATTGAGAAAAAATGTCAGAAATGCTGAGCGTATTCATTCGCTTACTCCGATTTAGCCATTTTAGTGCTGGCAAGTTGGGTTAAATCCACACTGTTTAAGATGCTACTTAAACGCTTTGTTCTGTCACTCAGACTAACAACCGATTTTGTGTAACGCAAGTCTTGTGGGTGATTTTTTAATAAAATTTTGTTTTTTGTTCAAATAAAAAGCATATAAAGTCAAAATGAAAGAAACATGACAATTTATGCTTGACCCTTGCTTAAATCTGCTTATAATCGCATTCAGATTCTCCCATAGCTCAGTCGGTAGAGCGACGGACTGTTAATCCGCAGGTCCCTGGTTCGAGCCCAGGTGGGAGAGCCAAATTCTAAAAAGCCCAAGCATAACGACTTGGGTTTTTTATTGCCTAAAATTTATGGATGATGTGGTCTGTAAATAACCAAGCAGCGATTCATGCCTTAATCGTTCAAAAAGATGAATGTAACTGTTTTGGGCAATTCAGCTTAATGTAATTCCTAATCTTAGCCTTGATCATTTCTAAGTGACTTAGGCAACAATCCACAATCAAAATACCTAAGCAATAACTTGATTGATAAAAAAACGGAACCGAAGTTCCGTTTTCTATCTTAGATCATCTACAAGTTTTAAGCGGCTTGCACAGGCACGCCACTATGAAAACGGAACAAATCATCTGGACTTAAAATCAGATTCTTTTCCACTTCACGTATATGCTGAATTCGTCCCTGAATATCTTCTTCAGGGTTTTTCAGTTTTTCCGTTTTTGCAACATCCAAAGCCAGTGCTAAATAGTCTTCATAATGACGTGATTCTGATTTAAGCAAATAACGGTAATACTTACCTAATTCTTCATCCACCAGTGGTGCTAGCGCATAAAACCGCTCGCATGAACGTGCTTCTACAAAGGCACCAATCACCAAAACATCAATCAATGCTTCGGGTTCATAGGTGCGGATTTCTTTACGTAAACCACCTGCATAACGCCCTGCACTTAAACCTTGCCACGTTTGCCCGCGCTTTGCCATGAACTCTAGCACCTGCTCATAATGCAGCATTTCTTCGCGTACCAACTGTGCAAGTTTGACCTGTAAATCGGTAAAAAAGCTATAACGAAACATCAAGTTCATGGCTGTGCCTGCTGCTTTTTTCTCACAGTTGGCATGATCTTGCATCAAAATATCTAAATTATTTAATGCTTCATTCAACCATTCTTTAGGTGTTTCACAGCCTAAAAATGCTATTACAGGCTGCATCAATTCATCATAATTTATGCTGGACATAACGTTTCAAATTTTATCTTTCAATTTCAAATATACAGATTAACGCGCTGCATCAATCGCGGCTTTCATGCGTTTAACAGCCTGCTCCAATCCGACAAATACAGCATCACCAATTAAAGCATGACCAATATTTAACTCATGGATGTATGGAATTGCGGCAATTGCACCTACATTATCCAAGTTCAAGCCATGCCCTGCATTAATCACTAAGCCACGGCTAGCTGCATATTCTACGCCCTGAACAATACGGGTCAATTCAGCTTGCTGTGCAGCTTCATTTTCTGCATTGGCATACGCGCCTGTATGGATTTCAATGGTCGGTGCACCACATGCAACGGCCGCATCAATTTGTGCAAGATCTGCATCAATAAACAGTGACACATCACAGCCAATTGCTGTTAATTCCTGAGTAGCGGCCTTAACTGCTGCAAAATTGCCTACTACATCCAAACCACCTTCAGTGGTTACTTCTTCACGGCGCTCAGGTACCAAACATACATGCTGTGGACGAATTTCCTTGGCAAACTCGATCATTTCTTCAGTAACTGCCATTTCCAAATTCATGCGGGTTTTCAACAACGGACGCATACGACGCACGTCATCATCCTGAATATGACGACGATCTTCACGCAAATGCAAAGTAATCCCCTCTGCACCCGCCTGTTCACAAACTAATGCGGCCTTCACAGGGTCTGGATAGTTCGTGCCACGCGCTTGTCTTAAAGTTGCCACATGGTCAATATTGACACCGAGTAAAGCCATAATAGGTTCCTACATTACGCTTGGGTTTGAGAATTCTGAATCCACAATTGGCGACTTTTTAAAGGTCGATCACCCAACAGTGAACTAATCATTTGTCGATACAGCCGAGACAGTAATTGTAACTGCTCTGGGTTAAAATCCCTACCTTTTTCATAGTCGCACATACTCAGGATCTGTGCGCCAAGCAAATTTGCTCGTGATACTTGCGCGGTGGGGATAAAACCATCATTCAGTTGAAAATGATAATGTAGATTGGGCTGAATCGGCTCTTGGTTCGCATCGACTGAAAAATCAATCGCATAGCCTAATTCTTCCAATAATGCATGTTCAAACTGACGTAAAATTTGTCTTAAGAATAGATTGGGATTTTCTTGACTAGATAAGTGTTGTAAATGCGCCAAAGTCTGGTGATATTGCACAAAAGTTTCTGGCATTTCCACTTCGGCAGAACATAAGCGCAGCACGATTTCATTTAAATAAAAGCCTGAAAAAAATGCATCACCAAAGAAGAAAACCGGTTGATTGACAATTTCCAGCTTGGTGAAATTTTTAAGGTCTGATTTTCCCGAAGCTTGTATGCGAATCGGTTGATATTGTGGCGGTGGCATTTGTCTTAAAATACCATCAACCCGCCCATGTTCGCGGGTAAACAAGTGCACAATATGGCTACGTTCGCGGTATTTTCGATGATGGATTAAATAACCATGCAAGATTTCATTACGCATGATAGCGTCAATTAATCCTGTTCTTTAGAGGATTCTTGTTTGGATTTTTCTTCGTCATCACCATCTGGAATGACAGCACCAACTACAGCAGCAGTGCCTTTCACCACACCCTTTGTAGTTTTGTAGGCAACTTTTACGGGAACTGTCACAACTTTGTGAATACAACCTTGCAAGACAAACATACATGCCACAATGGCCAACACTTTCATCATCACAGTTCCCTTTTCGTCAAACTTAGATATCGCTATATCCTAAGCTTTTTAATGCACGTTCATCATCAGACCAACCACCTTTGACTTTCACCCAAAGCGTCAGCATGATTTTTTGCTCGAACATTTTTTCCATGTCGACCCGTGCATCCATACCAATTTTTTTCAGCTTCGCGCCTTTTTCACCAATCACAATGGCTTTTTGACCAGAGCGATCTACAAAAATAGTGGCATCAATATAGGTACATGGTGCTTTCATACGACCCGTTTTTTCATTTAAAACCGCATCTTCAGTTTTAAATGATTCGATTTGCACGGTTAAATCGTAAGGCAGTTCTTCGCCCAATTGGCGCATGATCTTTTCACGGATAATTTCAGATGCCAAGAAACGTTCTGAACGGTCTGTGATTTGATCTAGCGAGTACAACGGTGGCTGGAATGGCAAATAGCGTTCAATCGTGTCACGCAAATGATCTAGGTTCGCGCCGCGCAATGCCGATACAGGTACAATTTCGGCAAAGTTCATTAACTTGGCACGTTCTTGAATAATCGGCAAAGCCTGATTTTTATTCTCAAAAGTGTCGAGTTTGTTAATCACTAGAATCACTGGCATTTCTGCATTTTTCAGCTTTTCTAGGACTAACTCATCATTTTGCGTCCATTTTTGTGCATCTACCACAAACAAAACCAAGTTCACATCACGCAAAGCAGATGATGCAGCACGGTTCATCATTTTGTTAATGGCACGGACTTCTTTTTTGTGCATCCCTGGGGTGTCTACAAACACAGCCTGAGATTTTTCACGTGAATCAATTCCCACAATTTTGTGACGTGTGGTTTGCGGTTTACGTGAAGTAATGGATAGTTTTTGACCCAATAAGTGGTTCATGAGGGTCGATTTACCCACATTCGGGCGACCAACAATCGCAACAAAACCACTGCGGAAATCAGATGGAATTTCAGTTCCCTGACCGCTAAAGAATTGGTTAATTAGGTCATTGGCGTCGTTATTCGACTCGTGATCAGCATCTACGTGATCGGAATGGATGGTCATTCAGACTTTTGCTCCAAGAATTTTAAAATATCTGCCGCAACTGCCTGCTCGGCAAAGCGACGGCTTGAACCTTCACCCTTCATTACAGGTAAGCTATCGACTCGGCATTCCACAATGAAATGCTGATTCGGTGCATCGCCCTGAATATCTACAACCTCGTAAACCGGGAGAGGTTTTTTACGTGCTTGTAAATACTCTTGTAAGCGTGATTTAGGGTCTTTGAGTTGATCAGTTGGCTCAATATGATCTAAATAAGGGCTGTACCATTTTAGCACAATCGTTTGCAGCAAATTCAAATCACCGCTATCGACATAAATAGCGCCAATAATCGCTTCTACGGTATCTGCCAGTATAGACTCACGATGATGACCGCCAGATTTCAATTCTCCCGTACTGAGAATTAAATTTTGGCTGAGCTTTAAATCATTGGCAATTTTGCCTAAGGCTTCCTGACGTACCAGTGTTGCCCGCATGCGCGTTAAACGCCCTTCATTTTCATGTGGATAAGCCACATATAAATAATTGGCAACAATCATTCCCAATAACGAATCGCCTAGAAATTCCAGACGTTCGTAATTGTGTTTATGACTCACCGAGCGGTGAGTCAAAGCCAGTTTAAGCAATTCAGGTTGCTTAAAATGATAACCGATTCGGCTGGCTAGACGGGTCTCATTTAGCTTGGACTGAGCTTTGATCAAAACTTTTCTCGAACTTCATTACAATATCAATATTCAATAAGAAAGGTTTTCTTATTTCATATTCTTTTTTCACTTCTAAACCATCTACGTTGGTCACTTGAGCTACATCTGCAAATTTAATATCGCGAATGTTGTTCATGCTTAAACGCTTGTCCATTTCACCAATAAACTTTTGTGGTGATAGGTTTTTTGGCCCATTCAACAATTGCTCTTCAATTTGATTGTCCAACATTCGATCATCGAAATATGGTCCCCAAACCGCAATTGCCACTTTTGCCATAAATGCAAAACCAATAATTGCAATTAAAATTGCAATATAGGATGCCCCTTGTTGATGACGCATTTTTTATTTTCCTAATCTGCTGTATTAATCAATTTTGCCGTTACGACTAAATGACGGCAAATTAAACCCAGGCTCTTTATGCATCCACACATAGAATGCACGACCTGTTAGGTTTTCCTCTGGTACAAAACCCCAAAAACGACTGTCAGCACTTTGATCGCGGTTATCCCCCATCGCGAAGTAATGACCTTCAGGTACTTTGACTTCCCAATATAAACCATTTTCTGCTGAATATTTACCATTGTCTACATAGTTCAGGAATGGTGCCTGACGCGCCACGTTTACACCTTCAAGCTCGCGCATGGTAAATGTATGCGCCCCTAAAGTTTCCTGATGGTAAATTGAAGTAGGTGTATCTAGACTGTCTTTTTCACGGCTAAACTGGATTGGGGTTTTCGTTACTTTCTCGCCATTAATGCTCAGCTGACCATGATCATAAACAATATGATCGCCTGGTAAACCGACAATACGCTTAATATAACTAATGCTTGGTTGTGGTGGATAACGGAACACCGCAACTTCGCCACGCTCAGGCGAACCCACATCTATAATTTTGCTGTTTATAATTGGCAAACGCACGCCATATTCAAACTTGTTCACCAAAATAAAATCGCCCGTTTCTAAGGTTGGCACCATAGAATCTGACGGAATATTAAATGGTTCATACAGGAATGAACGCAGTACCATCACCACTGCCAAAACAGGCCAAAAATCATAAGCCCATGTGATAATGAAGTTTTCATTGCCTCGCCCTTTCGTTGCTCTTTGCTTAAATACAAATTTATCGAGCAGCCACACCGCAATAAAAAATAATGTGGCAGGAACGAGAATCAAATTAAAATCAAAATCCATGGGTTTATTATCCTTATAATTTTAGCGTTCGACTTTAAGTACAGCTAAGAAAGCTTCTTGCGGGATTTCAACACTTCCCACTTGCTTCATACGTTTCTTACCTTCTTTTTGCTTGGCAAGTAGTTTCTTTTTACGAGAAACGTCACCGCCATAACACTTCGCAAGTACGTTTTTACGCATCGCTTTCACGGTTGAACGCGCAATAATTTGCGCACCAATCGCAGCCTGAATAGCCACATCAAACATTTGACGCGGAATCAAGTCTTTCATTTTTTCAACCAAGGCAATACCACGGTGACGTGCATCTTGACGGTGGCAAATCATAGCTAAGGCATCGACTTTTTCACCGTTAATCAGTACATCGACTTTAACCAAAGATGAGCTTTCAAAACGGACAAAGTTATAATCTAACGATGCAAAACCACGTGAACATGACTTCAATTTATCAAAGAAATCCATCACGACTTCTGCCATTGGAATTTCAAAAGTAATAGACACTTGGTTACCCAAGAATTTCATGTCTTTTTGCACACCACGACGCTCAATACATAGGGTCATGACGTTACCCAAGTATTCTTGCGGCACTAAAATATGACATTCCGCAATCGGTTCACGCAAATCTTCTACAGTTGAACCATCAGGCATTTTAGATGGACTGTCGATATAAACCGTTTCGCCATTTTTCATCACAGCTTCATAAATAACCGTTGGTGCCGATGAAATTAGGTCTAAATCGTACTCACGCTCTAAACGCTCTTGTACGATTTCCATGTGCAACATGCCCAAGAAACCACAACGGAAACCAAAGCCTAAAGCATCTGAACTTTCAGGTTCAAAGAACAAAGCTGAGTCGTTAATTTGTAGTTTGTGCAAGGCTTCACGGAACGGTTCAAAGTCGCTGGCATCAATTGGGAATAAACCTGCATAAACCTGCGGCTTAACTTTTTTAAAGCCTGGTAAGGTTTCTACTTCTGGTGTAGTTGCGAGTGTGATGGTATCACCCACTGGCGCACCAAAAATATCTTTAATACCCGCAATAACAAAGCCAACTTCACCTGCTTCCAAAATACCTGTTTCGGTATGTTTTGGATTAAAAATACCAACTGAGGTAATAATGTGCGTTTGACCTGTCGATTTCATCAACATTTTATCGCCTTTACGCACGCGACCTTGCTTGATACGTACCAGCGACACAACGCCCAAATAGTTATCAAACCATGAGTCAATAATTAAGGCTTGCAATGGCGCATCACGATCACCTTGTGGTGCAGGAATGACATTCACCAAGGTTTCTAATACATTGTCGATGCCTAAACCTGTTTTAGCCGAACAGGTGGGTGCATCTTGCGCTTCGATACCAATAATTTCTTCAATTTCATGAATCACGCGCTCAGGTTCTGCCTGCGGTAAATCAATTTTATTCAGTACAGGTAAAACTTCTAAGCCTTGCTCAATTGCGGTATAGCAGTTTGCAACTGATTGCGCTTCTACCCCTTGTGCCGCATCGACTACCAATAGCGCACCTTCACAAGCTGCCAAAGAACGTGATACTTCATAGGAAAAGTCAACGTGTCCTGGGGTGTCAATGAAGTTTAACTGGTATTCCTGACCATTTGGATGGTTGTAGTATAAAGTCACTGAGGTGGCTTTAATGGTAATCCCACGCTCACGCTCAAGCTCCATAGAATCCAACACCTGAGCTTGCATCTCACGATCTTGTAAACCACCACAGGTTTGAATGAAACGATCTGCTAGAGTCGATTTACCATGGTCAATATGGGCAATGATCGAAAAGTTACGGATGTTTTTAATATCAACAGTTTTTTTAGCTTGCGCCATGGGTTACCTTGAAAAATAACACGCTCTGCACCTCAAAATTCATGCAGAGCAAAAGCCGAATAGAAATTGCGAAGGATTATAGCAGATGGATTTTTCAATGTATCCATAATAATGACTTCCTTTTGCAGCCTCACGCGTTTTTCTTTTTATTCGAGAGTTTCAGGCTTTTTATGCAGAGATGTGTGTCGTAATTAAAGTGAGAATTGAAGAATACTTCATGCTATTTGAAACAGGTGAATACCCTCTTTAACAACATCGACAGCAATAACATGCAGCAACTTTCAATGACGCTACACTTGGTGCTTCAACTCATCTTAATGAATCATACTCACTAAAATCCAACGGATTCACATCAGCAGCAAGGGGTTGATAGGCTTGCGTAAATGTCGGTGACATGCGTTTTGGACGACCTGTAGCAATTTCCACACAAGCCCATTGTGTATTGCCCATAAACAGCAGACTTTTATCTTGAGGGCGATAAAACGCATATTGGCGGAATGAATACAACGCATTCAAATCACTTAACCATGTACGCAAAATCAGCTCCTCACCTTCGAGTGCCGCTTTACGATATTGCACATGATGTTCCACCGCCACCATCGCATGTTTTAGTTTTAAGTATTCCAGCACCCCTAAACCTAATGTTTCGATATGTGCCGATGCTACATCCTGCATCCACTGCACATACACCACATTATTTACATGCCCTAAAATATCAATATGTTCTGGCTGTACGGTGATTTTTAAATCAAATATGCTGCTCATGTCATCCTTTTAACTAAAACGGCGATGTCGGTCTAGTCTAACAAAAATACCGAGTTACATAAAAAAGTCGCCCTAATTCAAGAGCGACTTCCTTAAAATAAGTGGCTATTTAAAGTTTAGCAAGATTCTAAATTTTAGATAGATTTACGATTTTATGCCACATCAACTTATTGAATACGCATGCCAATAATCGCACGTTGCCCTTGACGGATAATCACCACACGCGCAATTGTACCTTGTTTCAAGGTAGATACTGTTTCAACAAATTGGTTGGCATTTTGGATGGTGGTGTTATTCAGTTGCACAATCACATCACCTGGCATAATACGTGCCTGAGCTGCCGAACCACCACGACGCACTTCCTGAATCAACACACCGCCTTTAATATCTAATTGGCGTTGTTCTGCAACGCTTAAATCACGAATCGACACCCCTAAAACAGGGCCTTTGGCTGCGGTATCAGGGTTGTTTTTGGCAGGCGTGTCGTCAGGTGCTGTGCTCACCGTAGCGGTAATATTACGGCGTTTATCATCGCGTAATACTTCAAGCTGAATACTTTGATTTGGCACTGAACGGTTTAAATAGTTCAACAATTCAGACGTTCTGGAAATAGGTGTGCCGTTGTATTTAAGAATCACATCGCCCGCGCGCAAACCTGCACGTGCCGCAGGTGAGTTTGGTGCAACTTGAGTAATTAATGAACCTTCAGGCTTACTGAGTTTATAAGATTCTGCCAAATTGCGGTCAATATCTTGCAAACTCACCCCTAAATAAGAACGAGTCACTTTACCGTTACGCTTTAACTGATCGGCAACATCCATGGCAACATCAATAGGAATGGAGAATGACAAGCCCATATAACCACCCGTACCACTAAAAATACGGGAGTTCACGCCGACCACTTCACCGCGCTGGTTAAATAGTGGCCCGCCTGAGTTACCTGGGTTAAGCGCCACATCGGTCTGAATAAATGGCACTGAAGTTTCACCCATCATATTACGCATTTTGGCACTCACGATTCCTGCCGATGCAGAATAGTCAAAGCCAAATGGTGAACCAATCGCAAGTACAGGCTCACCTACACGTAATTGATCGACATTGCCTGTACGCAGTTCTGGATAACTGCTGCCCTGCACTTTTAATAACGCGACATCGGTACGTTCATCACTACCCACGACAGTTGCATCAAGTTCACGGCGGTCATTCAGTACAATGGTAACTTTAGAAGCATCTTCAACAACGTGGTGATTGGTTAAAAGGTATCCATCTTTACTGATAAAAAAGGCACTGCCGTAACCTGTTTTTTCTTGTGGAATTTGCTGTTGAGGAATAATCACTTGATTGCCAAAAAAACGGCGTAAAATTTCTGGAACCTGTTGTTGTAAGAGTTCTTCCTGACTCATTTTTTTGACAACATTGACACTCACCACCGCAGGACTAACCTGCTCAACCAAATTAGAAAAGTCTACTGGTGGTGCTGCTTGAGTCTGCACAGTTGCCATAGTAAAAACAGCCGCATATAAACCTTTTTTTAAGTTGCGATTTTTCATAAATAGCATTCACTCAATAATAATTATGACTTTGAACTCACCTTATTTAGCACAAAATAATAGGCTTTTGCGTAATAAAATGTTGAATCTTTTTCAATTACGGTTTGGCAGGCACTGTGGAGGATAGCTGAGATAGCATCTTATATTTGACCCATCAAAAATGATGCGCCAAAGTGCTATAAATGAAAAGCGTGGAATCGAATCACAATAAAAGTGGGATATTCCATAAAAGTTGCCAGTTTATTCTTTTTTTTCATTATTCAAATCCACTTCGCACTTGCCTTTTTCTGTAAAAAGGGGTGTCATTATCCAACTTTTTTCAAATTAGCTGATGGACATGCCTAATTTAAACACAACACATCAATTTGATGTGATTATTGTGGGAAGTGGTGGTGCAGGTTTGAGTTTAGCGCTCTCATTACCCCAGCATTTCAATATTGCCGTTTTGGCGAAATCTACCCTCACTGAAGCCAGCACCTTCTATGCGCAAGGCGGTGTCGCGGCAGTGCTTGATGAAACAGATTCAATTGAACAACACATAGATGACACTATGATTGCAGGTGCGCATTTATGTGAAATGGATGCCGTCAAACAAACCGTAGAAGGCGGCAAACCTTCGGTAGATTTTCTGCTGAGACAAGGTGTTCAATTTACTTTAGATGAACAAGAACAGTTGCACTTAACCCGTGAAGGCGGTCACTCACAGCGACGTATTATTCATGCAGCCGATGCAACAGGACGCGCAATTTCGACCACTTTAGTACAACGTGTCCAAGAACAGCAAAACATCACCATTTTTGAAAATTTTATTGCGATTGACCTAATTACCTCGCAAAAATTAGGTTTAAATGAAAGCAATCGCACTTTAGGCTTATATGCACTAGATGAAAAAACACAAAAAGTGCATAGCTTCCTTGCTCCGTTTACCGCACTTGCCTGCGGTGGTGCAATGAAAGCCTATCTATATACATCTAACCCAGACATTGCCACAGGTGATGGTATGGCCATGGCATACCGTGCAGGTTGCCGTGTGGCAAATATGGAGTTTAATCAATTCCACCCGACCTGTTTGTATCATCCCCAAGCACGTTCGTTTTTAATTACTGAAGCCATGCGTGGTGAAGGTGCATATTTGCGTTTACCCGATGGTGAGCGTTTTATGCTGCGTTTTGATGAGCGTGCAGAATTGGCGCCACGTGACATTGTAGCACGTGCGATTGACTATGAAATCAAACGCTTAGGTATTCGTCATGTGTGGTTAGACATCACCCATAAACCTGCAGAATTTGTGAAAGAACACTTCCCAACGCTGTATGCACGTTTACTGGAATTGGGCATTGATATCACTACCGATATGATTCCTGTTGTACCTGCTGCCCACTACACTTGTGGCGGAGTAATGGTGGATGAACATAGTCAAACCGATATTGCAGGTTTATATGCGATTGGTGAAACTTCTTATACAGGTTTGCATGGCGCTAACCGTATGGCAAGTAACTCTCTTTTAGAATGTTTTGTCTATGGAATGGCTGCCGCCAAACATATTGAAGCCCATTACACTGCAGATTATAGCTCGCCTGAAGTTCCTGCTTGGGATGATTCGCAAGTGACGAACCCTGACGAAGATGTGGTGATTTTACAAAACTGGGATGAGCTACGTGCAACCATGTGGAACTATGTCGGCATTGTACGCACCACTAAGCGTTTAGAGCGTGCCTTACACCGTATTGAAATGCTAAAACGTGAAATCACCGAGTATTATCAGGACTATCAAGTCAGTAAAAACTTGATTGAGCTGCGTAATTTGGTTCTGGTTTCTGAAATGATTGTGCGCTGTGCCATGCAACGCAAAGAATCACGTGGTTTACACTTCACGCTAGATTATCCAGAGCTTGCGCCTGAATTGCGTAAAACTGTGCTCATTCCACCAAATTTCCAAGTGGAAACTCCATTGGTGAATGAGTGATCTGATTGCTTGTTACACAACAGCATTTGCATAAAAGTATCTGTGAATAAAGTGCATTTGAATTCTAATGCAAGAAAGCACCGAATCGTGTTCCATAACACGATTCGATATTTTATCATTTTGAATATGATGACGTTAACTTACTAAACCTCCCCCCAAGAATTCATCAAGTTGAGTTTTAGATTACGGCTGCAACTTGAGTACCATCTTGAATAAATGCTTCTAAGCGAACTTGACCAGCCAATAGTTGCTGTAATTGGTGGCTAATTATGTACTGCAATTGCTGCCGTGTCTGTTCGTCTATAGGCGCATTTTGCAATTGTTTTGACAAATGCTGTAATGCTGCTTGAGCCCCCAACTGCTGCATTTTAATTGCATACAGATAGCCCAACACCACTCCTTTCTGCACATAATTTGCAGCTAAATCATGCTGCAGATGATAAATCAAAGCACCCATCACCCGTTCATTGGCTGAGAGTTTACGCAAAGGGTCACGTGCCACACGCTGACACGGGTCTTTATAGGCATGTTCACATGAGTCCAGAAAGCTCTGTGCCAGATGCTTTAAGTTTTGCTGACGATGCGGCAACTGTGCAGCTAATCCCAACGCTACTTGTGCCGAAACAGCGCGGGTAAAATCTGCAACCAATGGGTCTGCCATTGCGACACCAATACTGTTATGCCCTATTAAACTGGATAACCAAGCCATCATGGCATGTACACCATTCCATAAACGATTTTTAATGAGTTGGATTTCGGCAATATCATCTACCAAAATCATTTGACGCATGTGTTGCAATAATGGACTGGCATTTTCCACATAAATAGGCATGTCACTTTCAGCATGAAATAAAATTAAATCCATACTTTGCAAAATGTGACTGGGCTGAAAATTGCGTCTTAAATCTTCTACATATAAGGTGGCTTGACGCTCTTGCTCAGGCTGCAATCGAGTATTGTCTTCAATTTCAATTGGCTCTGCTTCGTCATCCAACTGAAATTGCTTAAAAATATTATACTTGATGCGTAATTGGCGATATAAGTTTTGATCGCTTAATTTAGAGACCATTCTATTTACGACAGTATCGCAAAAATAATGCTGCTCCATAATTTTGGCTGCCGTATCGGGATCCAACAACGCCTCTAACGCCTGATGAATATGCGTCATCAAGAGCTGTTTTGCCCCAACTTTATTTAAAATTACCAAAATAGTTAAAGGCTGATAGAGTTCAACTTGCGCTATAAAACGGGCATATAAGCCCTGCGCAATTACTTTAGCCTCTTGCTGTAAAGCATGTTCAGGCAAACATAATGCAATTAGGCTCGACTCCACATACATTTGCTGCATCTGCTGCAAGTTCTCCGCATCAATGATGTGCATATTTTCAATTCGTTCATCATAAGAACATTGTCCATAACGAATTGAATACGTTCCAAAGGCGTTTACTGCAGAACGATATAAGGTATTCCGTGTAGAAGCATAAATACGTTTAGGACGGGTATAGCCATCCCAGTGCGATAAAATTTGGGCCAAATAGCCCCCACCTATTGCACCAAAACCATGAATCCCCACACTCAACTGATTTAAAGTTTGCGGGAAGGCCTCTTGTAAACTCGGCATTTCCAATACAGGAATAACTTGATTTAAGTCATCTAAATAAGCTTGCATACTTGCGTAATAATGCTGCGTGAGTAACAACATATTAGCATTAGGTTTTTTGATATCCCGAAATAGTATGGTTATGCCACCCGCTGCATGTGCAGATTTGATTCCATTTTCAGAATCTTCCAGCATGAAACATTCGCTGGGTTCTAGATTAATTTTTTGTGCGGCTGTTATAAAAATTTCAGGATGTGGCTTGCCCTGTTGCACCTCATCGCCACAAACTAATACATCAAAAAACTTATAGACATTGGCATTAATCAAATATTCTTCGGCAATGGCACGACGACTAGACGTAGCAACCGCCATTCTCAAGCCAGACTTTCGTAACCGCTCTAATACCTGCAACAAACCTTTTTTAATGGGCACACCAAAATTGCGCACACTTTCTAGTTCTAGTTCATCAGCACGCTGACGGATCTCACGGTAAGGAATGTCTGCACCATATTCTGCTTGAGCCAGTTGTTCAGCGCTCTTTGCACTCAAACCCAAACATTGCATGAGGTATACGTCTGAAAATTCAACGCCAATGAGCTCCTGAGATGCCTGCTTCAATGTTTGAAACCGTAATCGTTCAGTATCAAACATTGTTCCATCCATATCAAAGATTGCTCCATGAACAATATTGTTCTTAAATTTAAGCATTTAGCTCCCTTGTTTTATTACTTACGGGTTGCTAGCTTAGACAAAAGCAGATTTGATCTATATGAAAAACATAAAATGAAATATTTGTGATTATTTTTTAACCAATAAAACCCTGATTTTCATGTGGTATGTGTACATATGTAACCACATGGTAAATATAAGTAACTAAAATTAAGATAAAGCTGACTTTATTCTCAGCCAATCTGTGGAATCGAATACGTCCCTGTGACATGCGCCACGGCATCATCTACACCTTCGGAATATACCCAAACCTCACCGACCACGAGGTTTTTCCCTACTTTCATTAAGCGACATTCACCACGTAAATTACGGCCTGCTGCGGGCTTGCGTAAAAAGTTGATGTTTAAATTACTGGTCACCGCCAAAGCCACCAAACCTAATTCGCCTAAAATGGCGATATAAAGTGCATAGTCTGCAACGGTCATCATGGTCGGCCCCGATACTGTGCCGCCTGGACGTAAATCACGTTCATCGATGTGATAATTCACCAATGCCCCACGTGGGGTGATGGATACAATTTCACATTTTTCCAAACTTTGCGGAAACTCAACTTTTAAAAATTCAATAATTTCGTCTTTGGTCATATTTACTATTCGCTATTATTTAAATAAAAAAATCTTCTAAAGCATTTCCACTATAGAAGATTTTTCCATTCAATCAAATGCATAACCATGACCCATTGGCTTGTTATACCTTTGTTTGTTATGCCTTAGCTTGCAAATAGTGCATCGCCTGTGCAAATACTTGATCGGGGCTTTGTGTTGCATCTAAGCGCTTCACTCGCTCAGGGTGTCGCTCCCACAAAGTTTGATAGCCACCTCTTACTTTCTCAAAGAAAGTTGCTTTCTCTTGTTCAAAACGATCAAGTTCACCACGTGCCCGTGCACGGGTCATACCCAGTTCAATCGGTGCATCCAGCCAGAAAGTTAAGTCAGGCATACGTGCCACAAAGTTATTATTTAAAGTCTGCAACTTGCTTTCACTCAAACCACGTCCTGCACACTGATAAGCAAAACTCGCATCACTAAAACGGTCACACAGTACAGTTTTTCCTGCAGCCAACGCAGGTAAAATCACCCGATCTAAATGCTGTGCACGCGCTGCATACATCAACAATAACTCAGTGTCTGAACACATTTTTTCTTCATGGTTGACCTCGAGCAACAAAGCACGAATTTGCTCTGCCATAGGGGTTCCACCCGGTTCACGGGTTAAAACCACCGACTGACCTTGTGCAGTAAAATAATCATGAATACGGCGAATAAGTGTAGTTTTGCCTACCCCTTCAGTACCTTCAAAACTGATAAACATGCTTATTCCCCTGATTTTTTCATGCGCAGTACGTTTAAATATTCCTGTACGGCACGGTTATGATCTTGCAAATTGGTGCTAAATTTATGCCCACCGTTACCTGTCGCCACAAAATAAATGTTGTCAGATTGATCTGGATGCATCGCCGCTTCAATGGCTTTTTGACTTGGCAATGCAATTGGCGTTGGCGTTAAACCACTCATGGTATAGGTGTTGTATGGCGTTGGAGTGCGTAAATCCTGACGGGTAATATTGCCCTGATAACGCTCTCCCATACCATAAATCACGGTTGGGTCAGTCTGTAAACGCATCCCCAGTTTTAAACGACGTACAAACACACCCGAAACCTGCTCTAATTCAGCATCAACATTGGTTTCTTTTTCAATAATAGATGCCATGATTAAAGCTTCATATTTATTTTTATAGGGCAAATCTGCTGCACGATTATTCCAAGCATCATCCAATGATTTCATTTGACGCTGATATAAATCGGTTAAAATTTTACGGTCAGTTTCACCTTTGGCAAAGAAATAAGTATTCGGCGCAAATAAACCTTCGGGATGTGTAAAAGGAATATTTAAAGCTTTTAGCATTTGATCATATGGCAAATGCGACACTTCTTTGGTGACTAACTCATCTTTCTTTAACGCATCAATCAATTGTTTAAAAGTCGTGCCTTCGATCACCAAAATACGGTTCATTTGTGCATTTTCAGCATTGGCGATCATTTCCATAACCTGACGTACACTCATACCCTGACGAACTTCATACACGCCTTTTTTCATGCTGTCGTGAATCATCACCCGTTGATAGAGCTTTAAAACAATTGGAAAATTCACATGATCTTGTTCTGCCAAACGATCAATAAAGCGTGAATAGGTATCACCATCATTAATTGCCAATAATTGTTTTTTGCCTTCAATAGGATAATCTTTAAATAAGCTTGACCATAAGATCATGCCAATGACCAAAAACAGTCCGAGTACAAAAATAAGCGCACCCTGAATAGCACGCTTAGACCATATAGGTTTGGTTTTCTTTTTAGATTTTGATGGACGCTTAGACATAAGAATGAATCTGATTCAGTTGAAGTTGCTTAAATAGTTCCACACACGGCTGCACATCTAAAACCTGCTGCCCTAAATGGCTGACAATTTTCATGGGCGTTAAGGCATTACAGAAAAACAGACTTTGAATCTGCGCAATTTCCGAAACATGAACATCACGCTGTTCACAATGCAAATTCTGTTGTTGCATGCGCGATAAAATTTCTGCCCGCATGACACCGTGCACGCCATTATAACCAAGTTGCGGGGTAATCCATGTATTGTTTATACGAATGAAACAATTACTACTCACACCTTCAACCACACTGCCCTGTACATCAGTAACCAAAGCTTCTGTCCAGCCTTTTTGATCGGCTTCTTGTTTGAGCAATACCTGTTCAAGTCGGTTTAGACTTTTCAGCCCAACTAAATTCGGCATGCTTAGTCCAATCGCTTGTGCCAAGATGCCACTTTGAATGATGTCATAATGATATGCCGTATCTAAAGCCGCTTGTACTTGTGGATAGAAAAACACCCAAACATCGGCAGGATGATCAGGCAAGCTGTAGCCACGCTGCCCCACACCACGACTTAAAACAATCTTCAAAGTACCATTTAACTCGCCATGCGCCTGCTTTAAAATTGTCAGCGTTTCAGTGATTAACTCAAGATTGGCATTTAAAGAAAGTTGGCGATTGGCATATTGCAAACGCGCCAAATGGCGGTCAAATAATTCAATTTGATTTTGGCGAAAACGTGCAGTGCTAAAGCATCCATCACCATAATGAAACGCGCGATCTAACACATGAATCTGCTCGGTAGGCTTGGCATTTTTATAACACTGCATGGAAGAAGTACTCGTTATTTATCTCTAAATATAGAAAACAATGAAGAAATTTATATTTATCATTTACTGATATTCACCGCATTTTAAATTATTTTTTCAGCAAATAGACTACCGATATGCTTGCCTCATTCAGCAACAGATTTAATACCTGAGGTCAAACATGAACTTTACAAAACTGAAAATTGGACTACTGGCGGCAGTACTTTCGGCAACAACCTTGAGCGTTTCTGCAAAAGACTTTCTGAATGTTTCCTACGATCCAACCCGTGAATTATACGATAACTTTAACAAAGATTTTGGTGCGTACTGGAAAAAAGCCACGGGGCAAAACATTAACTTTAAACAATCACATGGCGGTTCGGGCAAACAGGCACGTGCGGTAATTGATGGTTTGGGTGCCGATGTCGTGACTTTGGCGCTGGCTGCCGATATTGATGAAATTGCCAAACGTGGTCTATTACCCAAAGACTGGCAAAAGAAATTTCCGCACAACTCGACCCCTTACACATCCACAATTGTATTTTTAGTGCGTAAAGGCAATCCGAAAGCGATTCAAGATTGGGGTGATTTGATCAAACCAGGAGTAGAAATCATTACCCCAAATCCCAAAACATCTGGCGGTGCACGCTGGAACTATTTGGCAGCGTGGGCATGGGCAAAACATCAACCTGCGGGCAATGATGCTAAAGCGCAAGAGTTTGTTCGCCAAATTTATAAACAAACCAAAGTATTGGATTCAGGCGCACGTGGCTCAACCACCACTTTTGCAGAACGTGGCATTGGTGATGTTTTGTTAGCTTGGGAAAATGAAGCCTATTTAGCCGTGCGTGAACAACCGGGTAAATTTGAGATCATCACACCTTCTCTATCTATTTTGGCTGAACCGCCTGTGGCGATTGTAGAGAAAAATGTGCAAAAAGATGGCAATCAACACTTAGCCAAAGCCTATTTAAACTATCTCTATTCGCCTGCGGGTCAAAACATTGCTGCGAAGAATTATTACCGACCACGTAATGCTACGGTGTTGGCACAATATAAGTCGCAATTTAAACCATTGAAGTTGGTGACTATTGATCAAGAGTTTGGTGGATGGAGCAAAGTTCAGAAGCAACACTTTGAAAATGATGGCATTTTCGATCAGATTGTCAAAGCCAACCAAACCAAATAATACTCCGAAAGGTAAATCATACCAAAGCGCTAGCTGAAAACACCCAAATTGAAAAATGCGGGTGTTTTCACAAACGCATTTTTACCTGATTCACATATATCTCTTTTATTCATATAAAATTCATTTTTAATTATTTTTTTTGCATAGAAACTCTAGTTATCCTTGTTGCAGATTATTTAAAACATGAATTTTACAGCATTATCTTACTGAGTTTTGAATCCAAGTGATCACAGCCAAAGCTGAAAATGATGGGTTCAATTCATATTCAAGCGTTATTCAGATCATTATTTCAGGCTGAAATATGCGAAGGAGCATCGACATGATTCATACCGTAATTGTTCCAGGTGTAGGTGGCAGTGAATATGCGCACTGGCAATCTTGGTTACAACGACAACTCATGTCTTGCTCGCGTGTACAACAGTCAGACTGGAATAGCCCAATTTTACAGAACTGGGTTGCTGAATTTGTCAAAACAGTTGCCCCGATTCAGGACGACATTCAAATTGTGGCGCACAGTTTTGGTTGTCTGACCACAGTGGCAGCATTGGCGCAGCACCCTGAACTGCAGGCGAAAATAAAAAATGTGGTTTTGGTTGCACCTGCTAACCCTGCCCGTTTTGGTGAATCTGGTTTTGCACAACACAGCCAAAGCAATTATTCGGCTTATTTTCAGCAACTTAAATTGGCTGTACCGACACGCTTATTGATCAGTGAAAATGACCCGTGGCTAAGTTTTGCAGATGCACAGGCACTTGCCCAAGCATGGCAATTAACACCGATTAATTTAGGACAAGTGGGTCATATTAATGTTGCATCAGGCTTTGGGGCATTTCCTGAAATTTATGATTATTTGATTGCAGAAAATATGCAATCACATATCAGTATTTCTGATAACAACAAGTATTTATTCAAATTTGCAATTTAATCTTCGCAAATTATGCTTGTGCCGAATTTATCTTTTACTTTTATCTGTTTGTTTTCAAACACTCATTCTCTCTTTTGAGGAGTCATCATGTCGCAGCGATCCAAAGTGCTGCCAGGATTTGGTCTTTCTCTAGGCTTTACCCTAGCGTATTTATCCTTAATTGTTCTTATTCCCTTATCGGCTGTATTTATTAAATCGCTGGGTATCGGTTGGGATGGTTTATGGGAAATTTTAAGTTCAGAACGTATCCAAAAATCTTTGCAACTCAGTTTTAGCGCTGCGCTCAT
This sequence comes from Acinetobacter sp. YH12099, assembly GCF_013419195.1. NCBI lineage: Bacteria > Pseudomonadati > Pseudomonadota > Gammaproteobacteria > Moraxellales > Moraxellaceae > Acinetobacter > Acinetobacter sp. YH12099. Next base: position 202,921 of record NZ_VPAP01000001.1, read on the forward strand.
TGCAGCCTTTATTAATGTCGTCTTCGGCTTATTATTGGCATGGTGTTTGGTACGATACAGCTTTCCGGGCAAACGTATTATAGATTCTTTGGTCGATTTACCTTTTGCATTGCCTACTGCAGTTGCGGGTATTGCCCTGACTTCTTTATACGCACCGACTGGCTGGATTGGACAATATTTAGAACCATTAGGCATTAAAGTCGCGTATACCCCTATCGGGATTACCCTTGCCCTGATTTTTATTGGTATTCCATTTGTTGTGCGTACCGTGCAACCCGTACTCAGTGACTTAGAAACCGAGTTGGAAGAAGCAGCATCTGCGCTAGGGGCTAACCGCTTTCAAATTGTCACCAAAGTGATTTTCCCTATTTTATTGCCTGCACTGATTACAGGTTTTGCCCTCGCATTTGCGCGTGGCGTGGGTGAATATGGCTCGGTGATTTTCATTGCAGGTAACCAACCATTTAAAACTGAAATTGCACCCTTAATGATTATTTCTCGTTTAGAAGAATATGACTACGCAGGTGCAACCACAATTGCTGTGGTGATGTTGCTGATTTCTTTTGTCATGCTGTTCTTAATTAACTTATTACAAGCATGGGCAAGTCGTCGCACAGGGAGAACTGCACGATGAGTTTAAATACCAACAGCAATGCTTTGGCTGAAAAACTACAATCACGCGATGCAACACGTGAACCGACTTGGGTACGCTATACCCTGATTGCAATTGCCTTCATTTTCTTCTTAAGCTGTCTGATTTTGCCGCTGATTTTGGTTTTTGTCGAAGCGTTTAAACAAGGCATTGGTGTCTATGCCCAAGCATTGGTGCATCCTGACACTTTATCGGCAGTGAAATTAACCTTACTCACTGCAGCCATTGCCGTACCTTTAAACGTGGTATTTGGTATTGCCGCAGCGTGGTCAGTGGCGAAATTCAATTTCCGTGGTAAGTCGATTCTCACCACCTTAATTGATATGCCTTTTTCAGTTTCTCCGGTCATTGCAGGTTTAATGCTAGTCCTGATTTTTGGTACACAAGGTTGGATGGGCGGCTGGTTGATGGAACACGACATCAAAGTTTTATATGCCGTACCTGCAATTGTGATTGCCACCATCTTCATTACTGTACCTTTTGTGGCGCGTGAATTGATTCCTTTAATGGAAGCGCAAGGCACAGAGGAAGAAGAAGCTGCGATTGTATTAGGTGCATCGGGTTGGCAGACCTTCTGGAAAGTCACTTTGCCAAATATAAAATGGGGTTTAATTTACGGCGTGATTCTGTGTAATGCCCGCGCAATGGGTGAGTTTGGCGCGGTATCTGTGGTATCGGGGCATATTCGCGGAGAAACCAACACCCTACCGCTGCACGTCGAAATTCTCTATAACGAATATACCTTTAGTGCTGCGTTTGCGGTGTCCTCTCTCTTGGCACTTCTCGCGATTGTGACCCTGATTTTAAAAACTTGGGTTGAAATTCGCCAAGAAAAGCAAAACCAACGCAATGAAGATTCAACTGTTTCTTAAGGAATGACCGCATGAGTATTCAAGTTAAAAATATTGAAAAAAATTTTGGTGCATTCCATGCACTTAAAGACATCTCCCTCGATTTTCCAGATGGCCAACTGGTGGCGCTGCTTGGGCCTTCAGGCTGTGGTAAAACCACCTTGTTGCGTATTATTGCAGGATTAGAGTCGGCAGATCGTGGGCAAGTGATATTAGAGGGTCAGGATGCAACCGATGTGCATGTGCGCGAACGTCAAGTTGGATTCGTTTTCCAACACTATGCCCTATTCCGCCACATGACCGTATTTGACAATATCGCATTTGGTTTACGGGTACGTCCACGTGCAACCCGACCTTCAGAAGCCGAGATTAAAAAGCGTGTTATGCGTTTACTCGACTTGGTACAGTTAAGCTTTTTAGCAGACCGTTATCCTGCACAATTATCGGGTGGACAACGTCAACGTATTGCTTTGGCACGTGCCTTAGCGGTAGAACCACGCGTATTGTTATTGGATGAACCTTTTGGTGCGCTTGATGCCAAAGTGCGTAAAGAATTACGTCGTTGGTTAAGAACTTTGCATGATGAATTACACATCACTTCAATTTTCGTGACCCACGATCAGGAAGAAGCACTCGAAGTTGCCGATCAAATTATTGTCATGAACAAAGGTAATGTCGAACAAATTGGTTCACCGCGTGAAGTGTATGAACAGCCTGCAACTCCGTTTGTATTTGACTTCTTAGGTCAAGCCAACCGTTTTGAAGGACAACATCATCAAGGGGTTGTGCAAATTGGTGAAGATCGCGTACAACTTCTCAATCAACCGAATGCACCACAAGGCAAAGTGATTGCATTTGCGCGTCCAGATGAGTTGCATATTCATGCCCAACCACAGGAAAATACCATTCAAGCGACCTTCTTACGTGAGGTTTGGATTGCTGGTAAAGTAGTTGCAGAATTGCAAGATCGCCAAGGGAATTTAATTGAAATTGCACTCACTGCAGATGGAGCGAAACTGCACCAATTCCGCCCAAATCAAACGGTTTGGTTAAGTGTAACCACTTTACATTTATTTGAAAATCAAGTCGCATAAGGACATCAAGATGGAGCCTAACCCGCTCCATCCTTTTTAGGGTTGCACCACTATGAACTTCCAACAACTTAGAATTATTAGAGAAACCGTTCGGCAAAACTTTAATTTAACCGAAGCGTCTGCGGCACTATACACTTCTCAATCGGGCGTGAGTAAGCACATTAAAGACCTTGAAGATGAACTTGGTGTGCAGCTTTTTGTGCGCAAAGGCAAACGTCTATTAGGTTTAACCGAGCCAGGACAAGCTTTGCTGAGTATTGTCGAACGCATGTTGGTTGATGCAGATAACATTAAACGCCTTGCCGATGACTTTAATAAAGTCGATGAAGGCACGCTCACCATTGCGACTACACATACCCAAGCGCGTTATGTGCTGCCGCCTATTGTGAATTTGTTTAAAAAAGAATTCCCTAAAGTACATTTGATTTTGCAACAAGCCAGCCCTGTAGAAATTGCCGAAATGCTGCTGCAAGGTGAAGCCGATATTGGTATTGCAACTGAATCTCTAACCACTGAAGAGAACTTAGCAAGTGTGCCTTATTATGACTGGTGTCACAGCATTATTACCCCACAAGATCATCCTTTAGCCAGTAAAACTGAGATCAGCCTGACCGATTTGGCAGAATATCCAATCATCACTTATCACGGCGGCTTTACGGGACGTTCTAAAATTGACAAAGCATTTACCGATGCAGGAATTGATGTCAATATCGTCATGTCTGCACTCGATGCAGATGTCATTAAAACCTATGTTGAATTGGGCATGGGCGTAGGTGTGGTGAACAATGTGGCATACGATGCAGAACGTGATTACCGCCTAAAACAAATCCAGACCGATATTTTTGGAGTAAACACCACGTGGATTGCGGTTCGCAAAGGACACTTACTACGTGGTTACGGCTATGAGTTTATTTCTTTATGTGCCCCGAATGCCGATATTAAAGCTTTAAAACGTATCGCCTATCCTGAAGAATAAGCCAAATCAGATCAACATAAGTACGTAAATTGACGTGCTTATGTTTCATCACTTTGCCATGAAATTGATTTATCTTTTTGTGCAGCAAATAATTGAAATAATGATTTATATTTTATAAAAACCATGAATAATATAGAATCTAAAATAAAAAATACGATTCAATTTTAAATACGATTCTATAATTTCGACCAAGGGCGTAACATGAAATATCACATTTATACTGCGTTATTCTACGTGCTGCCCATCGGTCATGTTTGTGCTGCAGGCTTAGAACGCAGCAATCAATCCATTCAAGCTTTCTTTGAAAAAGGCAATTATGCAGAAGTGTCTGTGCTGCAAGTCAACCCGAATGTTTCAGGAAAAGTGCAACCTGTTTCATCTCTAGGGAGTCCAGAGTTTTCTACAGGCGATATGGTGAACAATCAACACTACTTTCAAGCCGCCTTAAAACTACAACCGCATCCACAAGTTTCGGTCGCATTATTATTTGACCAACCTTTTTTTACGGATGTGGATTATCAGTTCAAAACGACTCACCCCTCTTCAGAAATTGCAGACGTTGAATTCGATTCAAACAACATGACTGCAGTGGTTGGCTATCAACCAAATGCAAACTGGAATCTGTTTACTGGTGTCAGCTACCAATCCTTTTCAGGGAATCTCAAAATTGGTACACACGTCGAAAATTTTTATGTTGATTATGCTGTGCATTTCCCTAAAGATCACGCATGGGGCTGGCTGACAGGTGTCAGCTATCAGCTTCCTGAATATGCTTTCACTACTGCTATTACCTATCGTTCTAAAATAAAGCACCACACCAAGGCAAGAGAAAGTTTTTGGGGGACTCAGATTGCACCACAGCATGCGACTACTATTCAAACACCAGAATCGATTAATCTAGATTTTCAAACAGGTTTACCTGCCCAAAATTTTCTCTATGCATCCTTAAGATGGGGGAATTGGCAAGATTTTGAAATTCAACCCACACAATATGCTGCAATGCTACAGCAAGTACCCAATATGAATTTAAATCTGATTGATTACCAAAAAAATCAGTGGTCGGTACGTTTGGGTTTAGCGCATCAATGGTCACCCAAATGGATCACTGCTGTTGAAGGATTGTGGGACTCAGGTGCAGGAAACCCAGCTTCCAGCTTCAACCCTGTAGATGGTTATTTAGGTTTAGGTACTGGCCTTATTTATAATTTCACCCCTAAAACTTTTGTGATTAGCGGTATTCATTATCTGTACTTTAATTAACCAAAGAATGAACAAGGGTCTTCTTTGCTTTCACAAAGCTCACACTTTTCACAACTCGAAGAACGGGATGCTTGGATTTATCATCTCAAACTTGCACACCGTTTTTAGTCCATAAAAAAACGAGCCGAAGCTCGTTTTTTAAGGTTTAGCTAAAACTAATGGATATTACCAGTGGTAACTGACACCTAGTTTCGCGACTGGCATCCATTCGTATTTGTCATCGTTACGGATTTTTTGTTCTTCCGCACGTACTGACTCTGAAATACTTGGAGAACTAGCAACTGCATTAGATAAATTACCATATTCACTTAAATTAACAGTCGGATTGCCTGTATAGAACGCACCAACTTCACCAAATACACCCCAATTATTGTTAATCTTTGGAGCAAAACCTAAACCTAGATATGGCGCAATGTCATTTTCATAAGCGAGTTTACCTTTCACCCCACCTAAACCTGTGTATGCAACATCATTTACATGAATAGTACCTTGAGCATTTTTATTTTGCTTATCTAAACCGTATTCATTGTCAATATAGCCAACACCTGCTGCAACATAAACGCCTTGTGCCCATTTACTTGGACTTGCACCCCATGGACGAATTTCAGCATTTAAATAGGTCAAGTTATTGTCCATATCCATATCGTACTTAGTACCATTAATAGATAAGTCATCCGACCAAGAAATATCGCCACCGTTATAACCAAGAGCTAAGCCCACATACGGGTTTGCAGTCCATAGTAAGGCACCACCATAACCTGTCGTACCGACTTCAGCACGTACGCCTGTTGGAATGAGTTGGTTACGATCAAACGCATAACCATCTTTTACCACGGCTGTATCTGCCATTGCAGAACCTGCAACTGCTGCCAATACCGAAGCGGCTAAAATTGTATGTAAAGTTTTCATTGTGTTTCTCCTCAAACTAAAACTTTTTGAATTTTCATTCGTTTTGTCATGAGAAAACTATAGAGCATGTTGCGCTCAGCTTTTATGCAAAATTCACCCCGTTTTTGTTATTTTTTGATACAAATTTATTCTTATTGTTTATTGCAAAAGCATTTATTTTCAAAACTTCAACAATTTAGCGCTCAACTTAACTTGTTTTATTTTGCCAAGGATAAATTCCAATCTGTTCCAATTTTTATCTATTCCTCACTCAATATAGTGTAAAATCTTCGGAAATTTTTTTCTGGTAAGAACATCGATGTCTCAGCTTTCAACAATCATTGAACAAGCATTTGAAGACCGCGCTAATTTCAGCGCTGCAGATTGTCCCGCTGAAATTCGTCAGGCAGTTGAACAAGCAATTGCAGGTTTAGATAACGGCACATTACGCGTTGCTGAAAAAATTAATGGTGAGTGGATCGTTCACCAATGGTTAAAAAAGGCAGTTTTGTTATCTTTTAAACTCAATGATAACAAGCCAATTGAATCTTGTGATTTGCGTTTCTACGACAAAGTAGACACGAAATTTACAGGTTGGACTGACGAGCAATTCAAACAAGCAGGTGTGCGTGTTGTACCGCCAGCAGTTGCACGTAAAGGTTCATTCCAAGCCAAAAATGTGGTGTTAATGCCATCTTATGTCAATATTGGCGCTTATGTAGATGAAGGCACCATGGTTGATACATGGGCAACTGTAGGTTCATGTGCACAAATTGGTAAAAACGTGCATTTATCGGGTGGTGTAGGTATTGGTGGTGTACTTGAGCCACTTCAAGCAAACCCAACTATTATTGAAGATAACTGCTTCATTGGCGCACGTTCTGAAATTGTTGAAGGCGTGATTGTGGAAGAAGGTTCTGTCATTTCTATGGGCGTTTATATTGGTCAATCGACCAAAATTTATGACCGTGAAACTGGCGAAATCCATTATGGTCGTGTACCTGCAGGTTCGGTGGTAGTTTCTGGCAACCTGCCTTCTAAATGTGGCACTTATAGCTTGTATGCTGCTATCATTGTGAAGAAAGTAGATGCGAAAACCCGTGCAAAAACCAGTTTGAACGACTTATTACGCGAAGACTAAACTTTTTTTAGTTTTCTCCATCTCTACGGCCAGCAATGACCGTAGGGATTTTTGTTTTTTTACATACTGTGATGAATTTTATGAATACCCTCCGATCTTCCGCTATTCCTGTTTCTGATCCGTCTGCGGGTTTACGCATTACGGAGATTTTCTATTCGTTGCAGGGCGAAGCCAATACATCAGGCTTGCCAACCGTGTTTATTCGTTTAACGGGTTGTCCATTGCGTTGTCATTACTGCGATACCACCTATTCTTTTGAAGGTGGCGAACGTCAATCTTTAGATGACATCATCCAAACCACGCTAGATTTTAAAACACCGTATGTATGTGTGACAGGTGGTGAACCTCTGGCTCAACCGAATGCACTGCCACTCATGCAACGCTTGGCAGATTTAGGTTGTGAAGTGTCTTTGGAAACCAGTGGAGCTTTAGATATTTCTAAAGTGGATAACCGTGTGTCGAAGGTGCTGGATTTAAAAACCCCTGCATCGGGTGAAATGTCACGCAACTTATTATCAAATTTAGATTTTTTAAACCCACATGATCAAATCAAATTTGTGATTTGTAATCATGACGATTATCTTTGGGCGAAGCAGCAAGTTGAGCAATATCAGTTGCATAAAAAAGTCGATACAGTGTGGTTCTCCCCTGCATTTGCTGTCGAAAAAGGTGCAGTCGCCTTGCCACAACTTGCACGTGATTTGGCACAGTGGATTTTAGCCGACCATCTCCCTGTTCGTTTCCAATTGCAATTACATAAATTGCTTTGGAATGATGAAACAGGTCGTTAATCTCCTCACGAATCCCCCATTCGTATTGACGTCAATCTTCACACTTTTGCTCAAGTTCTATCGCTATATTTTAAAATTTGGAGTTCAATTATGCGCCCTCGTGCCATTGTATTGTTATCTGGTGGATTAGACTCAACCACGTGTTTGGCATGGGCACAAGCGCGTTATGAATGTATTGCACTTAGTTTTATGTATGGTCAACGCTCGACTACAGAGCTAGATGCTGCACGTGCCTTGACTAAAAATGCAGGCATTGAGCATCGTGTGATTAATATTGATTTAGGCAACTTGGGCGGTTCTGCCCTGACCGATCACAGCATTGAAGTACCTGATCATGAGCAAGAAGGTATTCCTGTGACTTATGTGCCTGCGCGTAATACCATCTTCCTGTCTTATGCTTTGGCAGCTGCCGAAGTTTTTGATGCAGAAGCAATTGTGATTGGTATTAATGCGGTAGATTATTCGGGCTATCCTGACTGTCGTCCTGAATTTATTGATGCTTTTGCCAATATGGCACGCTTGGCAACCAAAGTTGGCGTAGAAGGCAAACCGTTAAAATTTGAGACACCTTTGTTACATTTATCCAAAGCAAATATTATTCGCTTAGGTATTGAACATGGCGTAGACTATAGTCAAACGGTTTCTTGCTACCAAGCAGATGACCAAGGACGTGCTTGTGGTAAATGTGACAGCTGTCGCTTACGCAAACAAGGTTTTGCCGATGCTGGTGTTGCAGACCCAACGCGTTATATACCGTCATAACAAGGTAAAGTGTATGAAAAATTTGAAATCAAACATTATAGTTTCTGCGATTATGTCTGTTGCTGCATTATTCGCAACAACGACACACGCAAATAATGACAAGTTGCAACAAGCATATAAAAGCACCAATGTAAAAGCAGCTTTAATTAATGTTTGTAAAGAAGAAACTGCAAAAGGCAAAAAACTGACTACAGCTGAAGTAAGCAAATATTGTACTTGTGCAGTAGAAGCAGATGGTAAATTAACCAACGCTCAAAAATGGGAAATTCAAAGCGCAATTAACCAGAAAAAGAGCCCTGCGACTTTAGCTTTTGTACAAAAGCAAAATAAAGATTTGCAAACTTGTTTTGGTCCTCAGCTTACAGGTAAATTAAAAACCTTAACTGAAGAAGCAATGAAAGCGGCTGAGAAAAAATAATTTTTCTTAACAATTTCAACTAGCCACTTTATGTGGCTAGTTTTTTATGTGCATGATTTTGGAGAAAAATATGAGCACGACAATTCAATTACCAAATCAAGATTTTCCTGCAACCACAGGCGAAGTCAATTTAACCGAACTTGGTACAGATTGGTTAGTGGTGTATTTTTACCCGAAAGATTCTACCCCAGGCTGCACCACACAAGCTGTCGATTTTACTGCGCTAAAGCCACAATTTGATGCGCTTAATACCACCATCATTGGCATTTCGCGCGACTCAGTCAAAGCCCATCAAAACTTTACCGAAAAACAATCTTTAGGCATCAACTTGATTAGCGATAAAGAAGAAGTATTGTGTCAGTTGTTTGATGTGATTAAAGAAAAAAATATGTATGGCAAAAAAGTTATGGGCATTGAACGCTCTACTTTTATTTTCCATCAAGGTCAATTACTGAAAGAATATCGTAAAGTCAAAGCTGCAGGACATGCCGAGCAAGTGCTTACGGATTTAACCGCTTTACAGGCTTAATTTTCAGCCTCTAAAAAAACACAATGTTCTGGATGATTGAAAGCTTTTTCAATCATCCTTTTTCATTTAAAAACTGGATTACTCCGTCAAATTACTGCTGTCCTGCTGCTGGTATTTGTCTTGTAATTGACGATAAATTTCCGTGTTTTGAAATGCGGTTAAGAAATCAATTGTGCCTTGCGGGAAAAAATTAGGCTGTATTTCCCCACGATAATAAGCCTCACGTGCAGGCGTAGCAGACATGGCATCTTGCAAGCTGTCTAATTCTACCATCTCCCATTCAGGGAAAAACTTTAAATAATAAGACGAGTCATCTTTAAAATGCCCAATTAAACCAACACGATCTTGCGGTTGAATCAATTCACCGACTAAAGATTTGACTAGTTTTTGCCATTTTTCATCATTGTAGACATCTACGACATGCACAAACTTAATCCGTTCTTGCATCTCAGGTGAAAAGTTAGACAAAATCATCTGCTCACGTTCTTTGGCTAAAAACGGATTTTTTAAATTGCGCTCATTTTGTGCAGAACCTAATGCCAAAATCACATAATGACTACGTGCTAACGCAATTTGAATGGTTTGCAAATGCGCCAAATGAAATGGCTGAAAGCGGCCAATGAAAACCAAATAATCAAACGTATATTGCATAATAAATACGCCAATCCTAATTTTGATAACAACATGATGCTATCTGATACGCGGAAATGTCATCCACAACCTGCGTGGTATCAACTCATTATTGTTTTTGCAAGATAATAAATCAAAAACAATAATTGGGCAGGTTTCGTGGATGACAAATGGTTTTGCCTACTTTTGCCAAAACAAAAGTAGGTCGAACCGAAGGTTAATCCTAAAATAGAATTAATAGACGTTAAGATTCCGCCTTGCTTATTCATTTTTTAAATGAACAACCCCAAATTCTAAATAAATTTCACATTGAATTAGGAACGCAAATCTCATCATTCACTAACTTTTTATGAACTCATGAGTTGTGCCAGCGCTGCGAATTTGCGACATAATGAGCCATAAATTCAAACCAATCAAAGCAAGGATAGTACGATGACACTGAGCTGTATTCAACAACCTCACCCACATTTGAATGCGAATTTAGACAATGGCGTACTGACTTTAGCCATCAACCGACCAGAAGCAAAAAACGCGCTGTATGGTGAATTGTATTTGTGGATTGCACAAGCCTTAGATGAAGCAGATCAGTCCAACGCAGTACGTTGTGTAATTTTACGTGGCACAGATGCAGATTTTAGTGCTGGCAATGACATGCAAGACTTTATGAAGTCTGCTGCACTTAAAGGACAACTACCTGCTGCCGAAGGCCCTCCATTCATCTTATTAAAATCTGCAGCTAAGTTTTCTAAACCGCTGATTGCAGCTGTACGTGGGGTGGCAATTGGCATTGGTGTCACAATTCTATTACATGCAGATTTGGTATATAGCGACAATACTGCCCTATTCCAAATTCCATTTGTGAGCTTGGGCTTATCGCCTGAAGGTGCATCAAGCAAACTTCTAGTAGAACAAGCAGGCTATCACAAAGCGGCTGAACTGTTGCTAACTGCACAAAAATTCAATAGCGAAACGGCATTATCGGCAAATTTAGTTAATAGCATTGAAACCGATGTCTATGCAACGGCGCAACAAAAAGCAGCACAATTGGCAGCTTTACCATTGGCATCACTTAAACAATCTAAAGCCCTCATGAAACATAATGTCAATGAGATTGTGGCGTGGATTGACCATGAAGCAGAGATTTTTATGCAACGTGTCGGCTCAGCAGAAATGATGGAAGCGGTGCAGGCCTTTATGCAAAAACGTAAACCTGATTTCAGCCAATTTAATTAAACGTTGTTTAACTGAAATGCGATTAAACTCATTTCAAGTAAACTAGACGTTTTAAACCACATTCATCTTGGCTGAATGTGGTTTTTTCTTTATTCGCCCCCATATTCTGCAATGAGCTGTCAATCATTAAAAAATTGAGGAAAATTGTAATGTCTAATCCAAATCCAGCCGATGTTAAAGCTGAAAAAAAAGAACGTTATTTTGAACCTGCACCACAAGATATTGATGTAGAAAACTTTAAAAAAGTCATTCAAAGCCGTCGTTCGGTGCGTAAATTTACCGACAAAGCCATTCCTGCGGAAGTATTGGATGATTGTTTAGATATGGCTTTATTGGCACCAAACTCATCTAATTTACAACCGTGGACTTTTGTCGTGGTGCAAAATCCTGCCAAGAAAAAACAACTGGTTAAAGCCTGCTTAGGACAACTCGCTGCTCGTACTGCAGCAGAGCTAATCGTGTGTATTGCACGTACAGACCGTGTTGATGAAATGGCAAAAAAGAACATCAGCGAGTTTCCTTTTCCTGAAGCACCTGCAGCAGTCAAAAAATATTACAAGTTTATTCCTTATAACTACATGACTGGCTACTTAAACGCAGTAGGTAACTTTAAGAAAGTCGCTTTCAAAATTGCACGTAGTTTAGATAAACAATTACCTGTAACTGCATTTAACCCTGCCGATGCCAAACTTTGGGCGAGTAAAACCACTGCACTCGCTTGTGAAAATATGGTCTTGGCCCTTCGCGCACACGGTTTTGATAGCTGTATGATGGAAGGTTTTGATGAGCCGATGGTACGCAAACTCTTAAAACTGAATGAACAACAATTTCCAGTGATGGTGATTGCTGCAGGTGAACGTGCCGAAGATGGTGTCTTTTTCCCGCAATACCGTTTTGACCGTGACCTGTTTATTCAGAAAGTCTAGGGGCTGTTAACATTTCATAAATGGCTTGCGCTGTAGGCTAAAACTGAGCAGATTAGGCATGAAACGCAAGGAATAACGAGACTATTGCCAAGTTTCATAACGTAATCTGAGAAAGTTTTAGCCACATGAGCAAGAACAAAGCGCTGCTTTGTTTGCTGCGCAAGGGGACGAGCATATTTTTTGCTGCTATTGCGTTATGAGTCAGTCATTTAGAATAACTAAATTTCCTGCCCCATGCCTTATATCAGCTAAAAAACCTTGCGAGATATATCTCTCACGTCGCAAACATAGATGAAGTGTCAACAGACCCTAATATTTCAACTGTATTTTTAAAACCTAGCCACATTTTGACTCGTGATAAGGCGACAAGGATGTCGCCCGTTAGACTGTGGTACAGGACGTACCATCAGTCTAACAGAGGGCTTTTGTTACTTTTCGCCCGTGAAAAGTAAAATCTATCTACGCAACTTATATTTGCCCCAATCCATATATGAGTGATCGTACAATTCTATTTTTCTTTAAAAATTGGTATTTAAGTCTTTAAAAATTAATATCTAAAAGTTGCATAAACTCAAAGGCAGGCTCTTCGTAAGGATGGCTTGCCTTGAGCGCTTTTGCGACTGCCTGAGCATTTTGCTCAGGTACAATGGTTTCCACGCGCCATTCGGCAACGTGTTCCAAAGCATCTAACTCACCAATAAACGGATTTGCTCCTTTGACAGGCTTAAATTGCCCTGTGCCTAAAACCTGCCATGCACAATGTTCATAATTGCCAATTCCACCTGCACCCGCTGCAAAAACCGCCAGTTTAGTTTCTTCAAGATGAGATTCAGGCACATAGTAAATCAGTTTGAGCATATTTAAACTTCGCTATCCATTTCACAATTAATTAGAAATTAGCATAAAAATTTGAGCATTGTTGCTATTTTGGCAACCTATACGCATCATCCAATCCTCAATTTATACAGTTCCCCAAAAAAACTTTAAAGTACGCTTCGCCACAAACTTATCCCCCATTTTGTATGAATTTAGATTTAAAAAGACAAGCCATGTCGCACGCCCCTAGAGCTTTTGTCATTTTTTTGGCATGATGCAAAACAAGCACATAGTGAATAATGATAAATGACTCAAATGCGTTGGTTAGAACTGCTTTCCACAGTTCGAATTGGTAGTAAAAAACAAAGTACAGAACAGGCGCGCAGCCCTTTTCATAAAGATTATGACCGTATTATTTTTTCGCAAAGTTTTAGACAACTAAACCGTAAAACCCAAGTCCATCCACTGACTCAACACGATGGTATTCACACTCGCCTGACCCATTCTTTAGAAGTGTCTTGTATTGGACGTTCATTAGGGATGCTGGCTGCAGAAAAAATCAAAGACCATTTGCCTATGTGGATTTCCCCTGCCGATGTCGGTGCGATTATTCAAGCCGCTTGCTTGGCACATGATATTGGTAATCCACCTTTCGGACATGCAGGCGAATATGCCATTCGTGAATGGTTTGACGATGCTTCACACGGCAATTTTCTCGCCAAACTTAGTGATGAGGAAGAAGCCGACGTACGTCAATTTGAAGGCAATGCGCAAGGTTTACGTCTACTCACCAAAATTGACTATCATCCAAATGATGGCGGCATGCGTTTAACCTATGCCACTTTAGGCGCTTATTTAAAATATCCGTGGCTCTCCAAAACCATTGCCGAACAAGGCAACCGCCCTGCCAATCAACGTGATAAATTTGGTTGTTACCAAGCTGAAAAAGAAATTCTCAAACAAATTGCAGAACAACTTGGACTGATTCAATTGGGCGATTATCACTATTGTCGTCATCCACTGACATATTTATTGGAGGCAGCGGATGATATTTGCTATGCCTTAATTGATTTGGAAGATGGCATTATTTTAAACATGCTCAGCTATGAAGAAGTTGAACCGATCTTTTTAAACTTGATTGGTGACTACGGTATTCCTGCAGAACTAGCGATGGCACGTACCACATGGCAACAAAAAATTGCCGCTTTGCGTGGTCGGGTCATGAAGCGTTTAGTCGATGAAGTCACTACAGCATTTGCCAAACACCATTTTGAAATCCTAATGGGACAACTTAAAGGCAGCCTTTTACAGTATTGCTCAGCAGATATTGAAATTGGTATTAATCGCGCCAAAGACTTAGCGCGTGAGAAAATTTTCGAGCATCCGCAAAAAGCTGGATTGGAAATTATTGCGCATCAAAGTTTACAAAATATTTTGGATGCGTTTATTCCGCTCACCACACCCCATAAAACCCTAAGTTTTAAAGAGCAGCGTTTAATGTCCATCTTGCAACGCTCAGGGGCAGATTTTGCGCATAATCATTATGACAATATCATGCAAGTCTTGGACATTATCTCTAAGTTTTCAGATCACCAAGCCTATAATTTATCGCAAGAATTACAAGGCAATAAGGTTGGTCTGCTATGACGAATCACATGTATATCAATAACTTATATAAGATTGACGTAGAATTTAAGCACGAATTTTGCCTTTTGTGAAAATGCGCTCTACTATGCGAACAGCAACTTATTTTAAATTAATCAGTGAACCACAAATATGATCGGATGTCTTATTGGCGAAGTATTGGCTTTAGAAGCACCAACCGTGTTGCTGAATGTAAATGGTGTGGGCTATGAAATTGACACGCCACTCACCACATTTTGCCAGTTACAAAAGGGGCAGAAAATTACCCTGTGGACGCATTTAGCTGTGCGTGAAGATGCTCAATTGTTATATGGCTTTTTAGAAGCCCAAGAAAAAACCATTTTCCGTACCTTACTCAAAGTCAATGGTGTCGGCCCGAAAATGGCACTGGGTATTTTATCGACCTTGAGTGTCGAGTTACTGATTCACACCGTAGAACATGAAGATATTAACACCCTGATTAAAGTGCCAGGTGTGGGCAAAAAAACCGCTGAACGCCTGATGATTGAATTGCGTGATCGCTTTAAAGCCATGTCCAACGAAGTGAGCAGCAGCAATTCCACTGCGACTCAAATCCAGTTTACAGGCAATTCTGCTGTTGCCGAAGCCGAAGCCGCTTTACAATCTTTAGGTTATAAACCTGCCGAAGCACAAAAACTGATTAATGCAGTCAAGGGCGATTTTACTGAAGCCAGTGATATTATCCGTGCAGCATTAAAGTCGATGAATAAATAAAAGATGCCAACAAACCTAGCGTAAGTTCATCTTTCCAATATTGGATACATGACTGGCGACATGGATGTCGCCCGTTGAGTTGGGGTATAGGGATATACCCTCAACTCAACATAAGATTTTTGTTACTTTTGATCTTTCAAAAGTAAAATCATGCCTTCGCAAAGGCATTTAAACGCAACTCATACTTTGAGGCTGTGCATGCAGCATCAAAATGCCCAGCTCAAGAGATTAGTTAACACGATATGCAAGACCGTCTAATCAGTGGTTCTGAAAAACCCGAAGATCAAATTGATCGCGCCATTCGCCCCACTTCACTCGATGACTATATTGGGCAACCTGTAGTGCGTGAACAAATGGAAATTTTCATTGGTGCAGCCCGTGGACGCGCAGAAGCATTGGACCACACCCTGATTTTTGGACCACCAGGTTTAGGCAAAACCACACTCGCCAATATTATTGCCCGTGAAATGGGCGGCAACCTTAAATCTACTTCAGGGCCTGTCTTGGAACGCGCAGGTGATTTAGCCGCCATGCTGACCAATCTTGAAGAAGGCGATGTGTTATTTATTGATGAAATCCATCGTCTTTCACCTGTGATTGAAGAGATTTTGTATCCAGCGATGGAAGATTATCAACTGGACATCATGATTGGTGAAGGGCCTGCAGCACGCTCCATTAAACTGGACTTGCCACCATTTACCCTTGTCGCCGCTACCACACGTGCAGGCTTACTCACCTCACCGTTACGTGACCGTTTTGGTATTGTGCAGCGTTTGGAATTTTATTCGGTTGAAGATTTGACCCATATTGTCAAACGCTCGGCGAGTTTAATGGATGTGCCAATGACCGATGCAGGAGCCAATGAAGTCGCTCGTCGTTCGCGCGGTACACCACGTATTGCCAACCGATTATTGCGTCGCGTTCGTGACTATGCGCAGGTCAAAGGCACAGGTGAAGTCACGCAAGAGATGGCACAACGTGCGCTAGATATGCTGAATGTCGATAAAGATGGTTTAGATACCTTAGACCGTCGTTATTTATCAATGTTATTAGAGCGTTTTGATGGTGGGCCTGCAGGTGTGGAAGCTTTGGCCGCTGCTATGGCTGAAGACTCTGGCACTTTGGAAGATGTAATTGAACCATACCTAATTCAACAAGGTTATGTAATGCGAACCGCTCGCGGGCGTATTGCCACCAATATGGCGTATTTACAATTTGGGATGACACCGCCAGAGCCAAAAGAAAAATAGCTCAAAGGAAAAAATAGCTTAAAGGGAGCTATCTCCCTTTAAGCTATTAAATATTTAGGTCAATTGGGTCTGTAGATAGACCCTAATTTTCAATAATACGCACATCTTCAACAAGCATTAATTCACACGCGCCCGCCCCTGTATCATGACGGCTTAAAGAACTGCGCCACTGCCACCCATCTGCGGCAGTAACTTCAACCAATTTACCTTTCAAATAAATCAAATCATCTTCATCAATCTGTTTTAACTGTGTCGCAATCGCGGGTGTGGCAGGAATTAAATGCGTATTAGCGCTCAAACTTGCAATCTCTTGCACAGGAATCGGTGGTGCTTGTTCATAACGCCAATGATACCAACGGTTGCTTTGACGAATAGACAACTGTTTATACACTTCAGGCTTGGCCATTTCGCCCCATCCCAAAGCAAAATCGACAGGGCTAAGTTCGGCTTCACGTCCAAAATTATAATTTTCACGTGACAATACCCGAAACTCACCTTCATAGGTTTCCAAAGCTTGAATGGTATAGTCTTTAAATTGATGCACTTGCTGCGATGACTGATAGGTTGTGCTATCCGCAATTCCTCCATCTGGCTGGAACAGCGTCATCCACAACAAATACAATATGGCAATTACCACAAAAAATTTAACTAAACGGCTCATGTGCTGCTCATTGGGGTGGATCATCTGCATGTATCAGGCAGGCAGCTAATTTTAACTTAAAAGCATGTTTGAAATCTTGTGCCATTGGACGAAGCGTTGAGAATGATAAACTGCCACGCTATACACAGCTTGACTTATAGCCCCGATTCACGTCAATTTCATAGACATGGCTTAAGCTATAAGTATTGCTTATCAAACAACATTGCAACATTGAAGCGGAACATCATCATGGCGAATAAATTTGAATTTAAAATTCGTATCTATATGGAAGATACTGATGCAGGCGGCATTGTTTACCACGCCAACCATATTCGCTTTATGGAACGTACCCGTACCGAATGGCTTCGTGCGTCGGGTGTTGATCATTATTGGCATCAACAAGATTACAACTTTGTCGTGCATAAAATTAATGTGAAATATTCACGTCCAATCTTAATGGATGACCTAATAACTGTTACAGCAAGTGTAGTTTCGTGTAAAGCGTCATCATTTGTATTGCAACAAAATATTTATCGTGGTGAAATCATGCTTGCATCTGGCGAGGTTGAATTGGCCTGTCTTGGTTCAGATATGAAACCACGTCGTCTGCCAGATGAAATTCGTAGCCTTATTCTGAAAGAATTAGGACAAGATTAAAAAAATGAATTGGCACATGTAGTAACTATGGCAACACAACTCGAATCATCTCTTCAAGTATCAGATCTTATTTTACAAGCAAGTCCTGTTGTTCAGCTGGTAATGCTCTCGCTGCTTTTAGCATCATTATACAGTTGGTATCTGATTGCCAAGTTACACATGAGCTATAAAAAAGCACAGGCAGATGATCAGCATTTCCAAAAAATCTTCTGGTCTGGTGCAGAATTAAATACGCTTTACAACAATGCACAGCTCAATTCAAAACGTGTCGGTTTGGAAGATATTTTCTATCAAGGCTTAGGTGAGTTTTTAAAACTCAAAAAACGCCAAGCGCCTGCTCCACAAACCATTGAAGGCACAGAACGTATTTTACGTGTCGGTTTAAGCCGCGACCAAGCTCAACTTGAACAAGGCTTAGGTGCATTAGCCAGCATTGGTTCGGTTGCGCCATACGTTGGTTTATTTGGTACCGTCTGGGGCATTATGAATGCCTTTATTGGACTGGCAGATGTCGATCAAGTCACATTGGCAACAGTCGCACCAGGGATTGCCGAAGCCCTCATTGCCACAGCCATTGGTTTATTTGCCGCCATTCCTGCGGTACTCGCCTTTAACCATTACACAGCTAAGGGTGAAGGCATTTATTCAGATCGTGCCCTATTTGCTGAAGAAATGGTGGCTTTATTACAACGTCAATCTTTAGGCAATACTCAGGATCACGACTAATGGCCATTCAACGCTCAGGACGCTTCGAGCGCATCAAAAAACCACTGAAAAGTGACATGAATGTAGTGCCCTATATTGATGTCATGTTGGTGTTGCTTGTGATTTTTATGGTCACCGCACCTATGATTACCAGTGGTATTCAGGTCGATTTACCACAAGCTAACGGTAATGCCATTGAATCGAAAAGTGCTATAGCTCAGGTAACTTTAGATAAAGATGGACGATACTTCCTGAAATATAAAGATGTTGGTTCTAACCAACCTATTTCACTTGAAGAACTTACAACGATACTGACTCAAGCTCAGGAACAGGCTAAGACTGAAAACAAAGAGTTTAGAGTAATTATTGAAGGCGACAAATCACGCTCTTATGGTGAAGTTATGTCACTGATGAACACACTTCAAAACACAGGTTTAACCCAAGTTGGATTGCTGACCGAGCCTTTAAAGTAATTTATGAAAGATTTTAAAAAGCCACCTTTTCAACAAAAAGCCATCGCGATTGGGTTCACCGTAGGTATCCACCTTGTCGCAGTGGTTGGCTTGCTTTATTTGGGCATGAGTAAAGTACCTGAGCCACCTAAGCCCATTAAAACAGTACTGATTAAACCCGAAGATTTAAAACCTTTATTAGAAACTGAATCTGCTGAAACGACACATGAAAATGTAGCAGAGCAAATTACTCAAACTGCTGAACCTGCGCTTGAACCTGCACCTGTCATGCCGACACCTGCAGCAGCCCCTACACCGCCCGCGCCTCAAGTTGATACACAAAAAACTGCACAAGCAGCAGAGGCTCAAGCACGTGCAGAACGACAAGCTGCTGAAGCCAAACAAATTGCAGAGCGACAAAAACTAGAAGCTGAACGCTTAAAAGCTCAACAAGCACGCGCCGAAGAACGTGCTCAACGAGAAGCTGACGCCAAAGCAAAAGCTCAAGCCGATGCCAAAGCACGTGCTGAAGCAGATGCTGTACGTCGTAAAGAAGCCGAAGCCCTGAAAAAAGCAGAAGCGGCAGAAAGACGTCAACTCGAAGCCAATGCAGCAGCAAAACGCAAAGCTGAAGCAGATGCAAAAGCCAAGGCAGATGCTGAGGCAAAACGTAAAGCTGACGCAGATGCAAAAGCCAAAGCTGATGCAAAACGTAAAGCTGACGCAGATGCAAAAACCAAAGCAGATGCCGATGCAAAACGTAAAGCTGCAGCAGATGCAAAAGCCAAAGCTGATGCCGATGCAAAACGTAAGGCTGACGCAGATGCAAAAGCCAAAGCAGATGCCGAAGCAAAACGTAAAGCTGCTGCAGATGCAAAAGCCAAAGCTGATGCCGAAGCGAAGGCGCGTGCCGATACTGAAGCCAAAGCTTCAGCTGCCAAACAAGCTGCAGAAGAAGCCGCTCAGAAAAAGGCAGAAGTACGACGTATTGCATCCACTGCTAAACGCGATTTCGAAAATAAAATCAGACGAGCGTGGGATACCCCAGCTGGTTCTTCGGGTCAACGTGCAACTGCCCGCGTGACTTTAAGTGACAGTGGCGCAGTTCAGTCTGTCGTGGTTAATTCTAGCGACCCTGACATGAAAGCCAGTGTAGAAGCTGCTGTTCGTGCTGCCGCACCTTATCCGATGCCATCAGACCCAGATGCACGACGCGAAGCACGTAGCTTCACCTCTACCTTTACAGCGCAATAAGTTACCAGTTAGCCGAATAACATCTATTTGGCTAACTCCTTCTCAAAATATTTACGAGTATAAATAAATTTAAATTTTCACAGTGTTATAACAGTTTTATTATAAATTCATGCTTTCATTCCTACCAAAGCATGCCATTATGTACCACAATTACATCCAAAAAAGTTATGTTGATTTGAGAAAATAGCGAATGATGGAAACAACGCGTAAACACCTACTTTGTCTTGCTATTTTAACTGCGCTTAGCCCAGTTTTAAGCACACAATCTTTTGCACAACTGCATTTAGAAATTGCCAAAGCACCAGAAGAAGCACCTAAAATTGCGATTGTGCCGTTTGGCAATGATCAAAGTATTTATCCTATTGTAGAAAACGATTTAAACCGTTCAGGCAAATTCACCAGTTCATCTAAAAACCTTGCTGCAACTGCAAGCATGAACAATCCAAATGCAGCTGCATGGCAAGCCGCAGGTGTACCTTATGTGGTGACGGGAAATGTCAAAGCCACTGCAGAAGGCGGTTATGAAGTTCATTACCAACTTTATGATGTGCAAAAACAGCAATACTTATTGAATGAATTATTGAGCGTGCCTGCATCACGCGTGCGTTCTGCTGCACACATGATCAGTGATGCCATTTATGAAGCACTCACGGGCATTAAAGGTGACTTTAGCGGACGCATTGCTTATGTACTGCGCAACCCTGCAACACCTGAACAACGCTATACCCTGCAAATTGCCGATACTGATGGTGAACAGCCTAAAACCATTTTGACTTCGCGTGATCCTATTTTGTCGCCTGCGTGGACACCAGATGCCAAAAAAATTGCCTATGTGTCGTTTGAAACCAAACGCCCTGCTATTTATGTGCAAGATTTGGCGACAGGTCAGCGTGAAAAATTAGCCAGTTTCCGTGGTTTAAATGGTGCTCCAAGCTTCTCACCAGATGGTCAAAGTATGTTGTTTACCGCATCCATGCATGGCAATCCAGAAATTTATCAAATGAATTTAAGCACCCGTGAACTGCGACGCATGACCAATGACAGTGCGATTGATACCGAAGCACGTTATGCACCAGATGGTAAATCATTTATTTACACTTCAGATCGTGGTGGTTCCGCACAAATTTATCGTTATGACTTTGCCACAGGCAGCAGCAAACGCCTAACCTTCCGCGGTGCATTTAACGCACGTGGTACGCTCAGTGCCGATGGTCGTAAACTGGCATTGGTGCATCGCCCAAGTGGCAGTAATTACAAAGTCGCAATTCAAGACATCAACACCAATATCACCAATATTTTAACCCCAACCAGTTTGGATGAGTCGCCAAGCTTCTCACCAAATGGGCAAATGGTGGTGTATGCAACGCGCGAAGGCGCACGTGGCTTATTGTCAATTATGTCTTTAGACGGTCGCTTCCGCATGAACTTACCAAGTGAACAAGGTGAAGTGCGTGAACCTGCGTGGGCGCCAAAATAATGAGTATCCGCAAGGTAAACACTTTTCAGTTCTGTTTTAAAACCAAAAATCAAGCTTCATGGAGATGAGGATGAACGCAGTTAAATTATTGGTACTCCCTGTTTTGGCATCAGCTTTAGTGATGACAGGTTGTGCAAACCGCAAACCAACAACTGACTTACAAGCAGGTCAAACACCAAACGGTGCAACTACAGTCAACACCCAAGGTTTGAGTGAAGATGCAGCTTTAAATGCACAAAACCTTGCAGGTGCATCTGCCAAAGGTGTAACCGAAGCCAACAAAGCTTTCTTGGCAAAGCGTGTGGTGCATTTTGACTACGACAGTAGCGAATTATCTAACGATGATTACCAGACCCTACAAGCACATGCACAGTTTCTAATGGCGAATGCCAACTCTAAAGTAGCGCTTACAGGTCATACCGATGAACGCGGTACACGCGAATACAACATGGCTTTAGGCGAGCGTCGTGCCAAAGCGGTTGAGAGCTTCTTAATCACCAGCGGCGTTAACGCAGGTCAGCTTGAAGCAGTGAGCTATGGTAAAGAAATGCCAGTCAACCCTGGACATGATGAAAATGCATGGAAAGAAAACCGTCGCGTAGAAATTAACTACGAAGCTGTTCCACCATTATTGAAATAATAATTTGCTGTTTGGGAAAAACTCGTTTAGAACGTGTTTCCCCAATACGAAAAAAGCGCTCTTTATTACAAGGGCGCTTTTTTATGACATAAAAAACTGGGCGAACGAATATTTTAAAAACTAACAGATAAGTGCAGAAATACAGCTTTGCTTCAGTTATTCCGACTCGGCATCAGCTTTTGCAGTTTGCATAGATTCAATCAAATCATGCTTGTTAAACTTTTTATATTCAGGTTTAGACTCATAATCTTTCCAAGCGGCTTTCATCTTGTCCTCAGAAATATCGTCTAAACTAATCCCTTCGCTTGGCGTTGGAGTCGCATCAAACTTTAACGTTGTCATATCTGTGCTCCTATCTCAAATTAAATCCTTCACATCAACATAGCACTTTCTGCAGGACTTGCAAGGGTAAAATCACAGCAAATAGTCGAGTTTAATTTTTCTTTTAACGCGTTCTCATCTAAACTATTGCAGCATATTGTTATCCTCATTTTTGCAGTCATTCGGAGTTTTCCAGTCATGTCATACCGCACCCTTTCCCAATTTCTACAACAACAAACTGGAAATTTAACACCCGAACTTGCTCAAGTGATTGAAACTATAGCCAATACTTGCAAAACAATTGACCAAACATTACAAAAAGGTGCATTGGCGGGCGTATTAGGCAGTGCACAAAATGAAAACGTACAAGGCGAAGAACAAAAGAAATTAGATGTTATTTCAAATGATTATTTAATTGAAGCGTTACAAAAACATCCTAATGTGGGTGGTTTGGCGTCGGAAGAATTAGACGAATTCACTCCTGCTCAGGAAAATGGTCAATATTTAGTGTTATTTGACCCACTGGATGGTTCAAGCAACATCGACATCAATATGTGTGTGGGTACCATTTTCTCAATTTTACCTGCAAAAAATGCCGTGACCCAAGCTGCAGACTTTATGCAAGCAGGTACACAACAAGTTGCTGCAGGTTATGTCCTGTATGGCCCATCTACCATGATGGCGCTCACTGTTGGTGCAGGCGTGGTATTCTTTACCTTTGACCCAGAAAGCCAAGAGTTTTTGGTGACTGCAGACAACATTCAAGTTGCTGCCGATACAAAAGAATACGCGATCAATGCTTCAAACCAACGCCATTGGGAAGCACCTGTAAAACGCTATATTGATGAACTTTTGGCTGGTAAAACTGGGCCACGCGAAAAAGACTTTAACATGCGTTGGGTTGCATGTATGGTGGGCGATATTCACCGTATCCTTTGCCGTAGCGGGGTTTTCATGTATCCATACGACTTAAAAGACCCGAAAAAAGCAGGTCGTTTACGTTTAATGTATGAAGCCAATCCAATGAGTATGCTCATGGAACAAGCAGGCGGTGCGGCAACCACAGGTCGTGTGCGTATTTTAGACATCCAACCCACAGACCTACATCAACGTGTGCCTGTCATCATTGGCTCAAAAAATGAAGTCGATTTGGTCAGCAGCTACCATCAATAATTTTTAACAACAGCAGTCGGCCATTCGCTGACTGCTGTGGATTTTATCGCATGCCTACGATTTTTTTAGAATCAAAAGATAACCCGAAAATTAAACACTTACGTGGTTTAATTGAACAAAATAACTATCGCAAAAAACAGGGACAAACGGTACTTGAAGGTACACATTTGTGTCTGGCGTGGTTACATGAAAATAAAAAAATCAATTCGATTTTTACCACCGAACATGCACTAAGCCATCCTGACTATGAGCGTATTTTGGCTAAATACACAGGCGTGGTCTTTGTCATTGGCGAATCTTTATATAAAGATTTAAGCACTTTAGGCACTTCCCTTGCCTGTTTAGCCATTGTCGACGTGCCAAGTTCAAGCCAAGCTTTAGACTTTAAAGCAGACACACTGATTTTAGAAAATGTGCAAGATCCGGGTAATGTCGGCACCTTATTGCGCTCTGCAGCAGCAGCAGGTATTGAACAAATTATTTGTACCAAAGGTTCTGCCTCACTTTGGTCGCCACGGGTGTTACGTGCAGGCATGGGCGCACACTTTAGCTTGCATACCTTTGAAAATATTGAACTCGAAGATGTCTTAGCACAATTTCAGATTCCTGTATATGTGACCAGTTCACACCATGCAGAAAGTCTCTATTCCAAAAATCTGCGTAAGGCTTGCGTCTGGATTCTAGGCAATGAAGGTCAAGGTGTGTCCAATTATGCCTTACAGCATGCAGAAGCGGTAAGTATTCCACAACCAGGTGGACAGGAATCTTTGAATGTGGCAATTGCAGGCTCAATCTGTTTCTTTGAAATGGTACGCCAACGTCTGTAAATGGTTAATTTATTTTAAAAAGACTAGCCCTGCAAAAAAAATAGATTAGACTGAAAATAATAACTTGCAATGTCAACCAAACCATTGTTTTTAGCGTTATAAAAATATGATGTTAAAAATAATGGTGGGTATCCAATGACAGGATTTTCCATCTCTATGGATTTAAACCCGAAGTCGTCACACTCGGAAAATTTGAGTGCTCTTAAGAGTACGGCTGAGCAACGTCTGAAGAATTTCATGCAAGACGTAACGGGGCGTGCCTTAGTGATGATGGAAAGTGCAACGCAAGGACAGCACGGCATTGCTATGGATTTGGTGCAAGAAGCCTTTATTTCCTTGCATAAATCTTATGCTGACAAAGCCACAGAGGAATGGTATCCCCTGTTTTACACCATTTTAAATAACAAATTACAAGATTGGCGTCGTAAAGAAGCTCGCCGCGCTCAACCGTTTTCATGGTTCAAAAAAATCAGTTTAGATGATGACGATGTTGAACAACTTGATATTGTCGATGAGCAAGCACTCAATCCTGCAGAGTTTTTAGATCAAGCTGTGACTGTAGAAGAAATTCAGGCAGCAATTGCGGGGCTTCCTGTGCGGCAACAACAAGCTTTTATGTTACGTGCTTGGGAAGGTTTTGATACGCAAACCACCGCACTAATTATGAACTGCACTGAAGGCAGTGTAAAAACGCATTATCACCGTGCTATTCAAGCTTTACGCAACAGTTTGGCACATATGAATCCGTATCTGGGAGGATCATCAGAATGAAACAAGATGATTTCTTAAAACAAGTGACATCCAAACTTGATGGATTGGCTCGCCACCATCAACACAAAGCTGCGGTCATGAATCATGTCTTGGATAATATTCAAGACAAGAAAACATCGCGCTATGGGCTTTGGAAAATGTCAGGTTTTGCATTGGCTGCAGCAATTGCAGGTTTTGTGGTCTTACCAAATTCAATGGAAATGACCACACAGCCGCAGAATCAGGCAGTGTCTGTTCCTAAACTTTCGCCACAAATGGTGGAAGATTTAGAAATGTTAATGGTGTTGGGTGAGGACAAAGTTCCACATGGCAGCTAAACGAATTGTGATTGCGTGTTGTGCGCTCAGTTTTTTACAAACCAGTTTTGCAGGGTTTGAGCGTTTTTGGATTTTTTCCAAAGATGCAGATACGCAAATTTCAGAAACCTGGGAAACTCTTTCTGAAGAAGAACAATTGGCCTTAATTAAGCGCTATCAAAACTTAAAAGAAATTCCTGCAGAAAAAAGCGTAGCTTTACAGCAGCGGATGGATTGGTTTACTCAACTGCCTGATAGCGAAAAACAAAAAATGCGTGAAACTTGGCAAAAAATGAGCACGCAAGAACGTCGTGAATTAGGACAACGCTTGCAACAAGCAACACCTGAACAACGACCTTTAATTCGTCAGGAATACATTCTTAAATATCAGCAGCCTGCAATGAGTCACTAATTTTATCTGTTCATGGATAATAGAAAGTACTTGAAGTCACCAATAACAAAAGCCTCATCGTGTAAAACAGATGAGGCTTTTGCAATAAAGAGTCGGTAGATTACGATTTTCTTGGACGTTGACGATAGAACGCCAATCCGATTAAACCAAACACACCCCAGTAACCTAAGCTTCCCCCACCGCCACCACTGGCTTCATAATTGGTATTTTTCGCTGTATTTTCTAAAGTAATGGTCGCTTCAGGCGAAAATTCCAGTTCATGATCGAAAATCGTGTATTTCAGCTCATAATCAAATGGGCTAAAGCTATTTCGTACTTGAACCTGAATATTGCCACCATAACAAATTTCACCTGCATAATCCCCAGGACAATGTTCTTGTCGATCTGCCGTAATTATCACACCTGAAGGCAATTCCTTAAAACGAATTGCCAGTTCTTGTTCTGTACTATCTTTATAGAATGCAGGCTTATTGGTATTTTCTTTCAGAGTGCTGATAGAACCATCGCCTGCATCGCTATCATTCAGCAATGGATTAAAACTCACTTTAAGGTCTGTACCATATTCAAGTCGTACACGATCATCTTTTGCAATTGGGGCAATATTGCTAAATTTGCCTTCAAGTAAGCCCGAAGAATGCAAATTACTGTCTAATTTTGAGGTAATGGTGTATTTACAATACGCTGAATCGGTTGCTTCTGTGACTTTATCATTCAATCGATACATCACAATCCGTTGCAACTGTGCATCCCATTCACATTTGAATAGTGGGTCTTGGGTCAATTTATCGGTGCTAAATGTGGTACCTGAACCCGAAATTGCACCAATCCCCAATACTTCAGTGCTAATGCTAAAGTTGTCAGAATTAAGCTGTCTTAACTGAACAAATTTCCCATCTGCAGTTGGTTCATCATGCTTTAATGCCATCGCAAATGGATCAACATATATGGCACGATATTGCTGCTTGGCTTTGGTATTGGCCAACAAATCCTGCATCGTTTTCAAATCAGCATGTGATTGAGAAACGACCGAAGATGCAGCATCTTTACTTTGATCTATCGCAGACTGAATACGGTCAATTTGTTGCTGATAATTGGCAAATAAACTTTCATAAGAGACATTACGCAAGCTTTGAATATCGGCTGCATTTAAGCGCATCACTTCTACAGAGCCAATTTCACAGGTATTTTTTGCATCAGGATTTAAAGTTAAAGTTGCATTACTCACCCGCGCTAAACCACGTTGTTCATAATCACTACACCCCATGCTGTTTACATCAATCAAATCTTTCGCAGGGTCTGAACCAAGTTTTGGATAATACAACGGCAGGAATAAATTATAAGCAGATGGTTCTTGCAAGGGCTGCAATACTTGATCAAAGCTAAGCCCTGTCAAATCCAAATTTTTAGCACCATCATAAGAACTATTTGCTGTTTCAGGCAAATCACACTCGCCTTGCTCTGTCGCTGATCCCATTGCGAATAAGGCATTGCGAATTGTGTTGATGTTGCGCGCCTGCTCTAAGCTCGCAGGGAATGCATAACGACAAGATTTACCTTGGTTAAAGGCCAACATATTAAAAGAGAGGACAATACGTGGATAATTGTCATAAAACAAAGTACTCAATGCTTTATTTTCAACAATGGTATTACTTTGCAAATACACCTGTGACAAAGTGCTAAGCGGATGATTTTCTGCATTACTTAAGTTAAAGATATGACCTTTGCTGGTATCAGCTTGGTTTTGTGCAATCGTACTGGCAGTCAACGCAAGATCTGGTTGGCCGCAAAGATCAAAAGTACTAAGACTATTTGCAGCACCATTTTTCACAATACTGCTGCGGTCAATTTTCACCATAGAGCGTGTATTGACCAAGTTGGCACTACAATCCATTGCCAACACACTACCTACTTTGGCTTGGTTCGCATGGATATAAGCATTCTCTAAATTGACTTGACGCTCCGCTTGATGAGCAACAACGTAAATTGCACCACCTTGTTCTGCATGCGAATTTTGAATTTCGACATTGTTCGCAGCTAGTGGGCCTGCCACAAATAATGCACCACCTTTGCCTGCATCTACAGGGTTCGCATTACCACCACCATTGGCATCCCCATTTTTTAGAATGACATCGTATAGCGCCACGCTGGCTTGGGTATCTGAAGTATTGATAATACGGCTATTGCCCTGTGCATTAATACTGGTTTTTAACGGTGCAATTGAAGGATAACGATGGGTAATCGGATCTACTTGGTTATAGTCGACCGCTGTCGCCCCATAAATACGCACCATAGATTGCGGGCGTAATTCTGAGTTTAAGATATATTCCCCAGCCTGCAACTGAATCATATCGGTTGCACCACGGTTGGTATTGCCTGCGCTACATCCACCGAACGCAATATTCTGCTTGGCCGCAACTAACGCTTCACGTAATGAACATTTGCTTAAGTCTTCACCATTTTGATCTTCAAAGGTCGTGACCTGAATCACACGATTATCTGCTGCCATAAGCGACATAGCAGACAGCACCATTATCCCTAATAGTGTTTTTTTATTATTTTTCATATTCATCCTTTATGCTTTTCTACGGCGTAAACCCAACAAACCCAATAAAGTCATTAATCCGTAAGCGCTCCATGCACCACCAGAAACTTTTATTTTATCGCTTTCCATACGATTTTCATGTTCTTGAATAACTTGGACTTTCACTTCCATATAAGGTGTTGTGCTGTTAAAGCGTGTGGTGCTGGTAACTAATTTAATTTTAAAGACATCTGCACCATGCCAAGCAGAATCTGGGGTATATACCAAATTCCCCAACTCATCTACGGTCAATTTTCCTTTAGAACGTGTATCGAGTTGCTCAATTTGCACACAACCTGCTTGCCATGCTTGGCCTGTCGGATTGTTTGGATAGACTTGATCACAAAATTCTTTAGGCACCAAATCACTATCACCCAACAAATCACTCACCGACATTTTAGCAATTTGACCCGCCAAAATATCTTGACCTATAAGTCCCATAGTTTCAGGAACCATCACCTCTATTGCACCACGGTCACATAAGGTAATATCTGACTGACGGTTTTTACCGCGCTGATCTGAAGCAGCACAACCGACTACCGTATTATCCCCCAGTTGTAATTGCCCCTGATTCAACACCACAGAATCTTTCAGGCTGTTATAACTGAGCAATACGCGTGGGCGCATAAAGCCCAAGAATGAGTTTTCAGGAACTTGATATGGACAAAAGAGTGCCGTTTTATCTTGACTGAGGGTTTGGCATGCACCTTCAAGCAGATTACCTGCAAGCACCGAATTTGCAGTCCATAGCGTATTTGGATAGTTGCTATCGCCTGCTCCACAGCCTGCGCCGACTAAATTATTTTGCAATCTTGTTGCATCTGAACCTGCTTGCACACAGTTTGCTGCAGTATTGACACTGACAGGATGTGGATTACCCAAAATCACACTATTGGCAATATAGGCTTTACCCAAAGGTGCGTTGAGATACACACCACGGCTGTTACCAATCAAGCTAATGTTATTGACACCAATATCATCCAGCACATTCATGACATAGCCTTCATTTGCAGTAAAAGTACTGCTCACGATCATATTCCCCATACTAGGAAAGGCTTTGATTTCTTCATCTGCCAAACTTGCTGCAGAATAGAGATTGGCTGAAGCAACTGATATGGTTTTGTTGCCTTTAAATACTGAAGTTGTAATCACAAAGCGTGGGAATTGCGTATAAATGACGCCACCTTCCTGCGCTTGGTTAGCTTCAAGCAAGCTATTTTTGATCTCAATAAAACCTGCAGGGATCTTCTCGTCAGTCATTTGTGCGAGGTTATAAATTGCCCCACCTTGATTGGCTACACCCTGACTCAGTTTCACATAGTCTAAAATTAAATGTTCATTATTATAAATCAGACCACCTTGTTGCTGACGACAGCGTTCCTCACCGCAGCCCTGTAAAGTTAATTCTTTTAAAGAAACTTTTAAGAAACGATCCTTGCTATCTTCAATGTGGAAAATTCGCTCATTGCCGCGCATCTGAATCGTGGCATTATTCAAACCTGGGGCAGTTTTATCATTCAGACTACTGTCATAGGTGGTTTTAATTTCAAGGTTTTCTGTAATTTTAAGTTGAGTATCAATTTGATAGACGGCTTTCTTTTCTAATAAAATCACACTTGAGGCATTTTTGCCGCCACAGCCCAAATAGCCTTCTTCAGGCATGCCTAAATTAATATACTCAATGGCTTCACGCAAAGAACATTGTTGATCATCTGCTTTGGTGTCAGCAGTGGTGGTGACAATGATATTACTACTATATGCATGACCTGCGATAAACAGCATACCAATGCCGATGCTCTGCTTGAGCATAAGCGTACTCCTTGTAATTTTCTTTGTTTTTTTTCTTCTTTAGTTGCAAATTCCCTGCAACTTCGAATTATTTTCCGAATAATTTGGCATAGCTTGCGCAAATTCTCAAGTAATTTTAATTTTTACCGATATTCGTCAATTAAAGCATAAATCTGACGAAGGTTTGCGCCACTTAATTTCGTTTTCTCTCCTTTAAGTAATTGCACCAACTGTTCAAGGCTTTGCAGCAAAATCGAGGTCTGCTGTGGGCCATGTAACAACAAATAATCAATAATTTGTGGGTCGATGATAATCCCGCGACGCTCTAACACAGAACTCACCAAAGCTTGTCGGTCTGCATATAAACTGCCTGAAGGCACTTTAACACTCACAGCCTGCGTCAAACGTGATTGCAAATCGGGCAATTCGAGCTTTAATTCAATCGGTGCAAAACGTGATGAAAACACCAACTGACCACCAACTTCATTGCTGTAATTGACTAAATGAAACACCGCACGTTGCCAATGTGGTACACCACTAATCGCTTCAATATCGTCTAAAGCAACCAAATCATAACGGTCTAAAGAGGTAATTGCTTCTGTTGGGGCATCCAATAATTCAAGTAAGGATACTTTAATAGCTGATTTGCCAATTTCTAAATAGGAATCGCAAATTGCAGACAATAAATGACTTTTGCCTGTGCCCGCACCACCATAGACATAAAAGCGATTGACCAATCCTGCATGAAGCTGTCGAACTGCATCAATCACATGCCCCCAACCCGGACCAGAAAAATCACTGATCCGTGCATCTAATTGAGGCTCGATATCTAACTGCAGTTGACGCATAGAATTGTAATCACCTAGGAGTTTTGCTGATCTGAGGGCTTTATCTTACTTGATTTTTCAGTCTGTTGCAGTGAATTTGCTGACTGAGGATCAAGCTCAATATCAATATGAACTTGTGCTGTATCAATGCTGATGTCACCCGATGCACCATCTTCCGACACCACCACAGGTTGCCCATACAAATAACTTTTTTCGTAAAAATCACGTAAATGACGCAGTAAAACCACAATCACTGCTGCTACTGGTAAAGCAATCAACATACCCATGAATCCAGCCAGTTGTGCACCTGCTAAAACAGCAAACACCACCGCGACTGGCGAAAGCCCGATTTTATCACCCAATAAAAACGGTTGTAGAATATAGCCTTCCACCGCCTGTCCAATCATAAAGACCACAAGGACTAAAACCAATTGCATCCAGTCAATGCCAAATTGTAGGAAAGTGGCAATAATGGCTGCAACAATCCCTACAGCGAAACCTAAATACGGAATAATACTAGCAAGTCCCGCAACCATCCCAATAATCAAACCGACTTCTAAACCAATCAGTTGCAATCCAGTCGCATAAACGACGCCCAACAAGATCATCACCAAAAACTGACCTTTAACGAAAGCACCTAATACACTGTGACATTCTTGCACCACAGCTAAAGTGCTTTGCTCATAAGGACGCGGAATTAAGCGACGCAGGCTGTCGAGCATACGCTGCCAGTCGAGTAGAAAATAGAAAGCAATAATTGGAATCAGCACTACGGTACCACCAATTTGAATAAAATTCAGACCAGACTGTGCAACACTCAATAACATGGCCTGAATACTATCGGCACTATAATTGGTTTGCACATAATCCATGACGATGCTGCTCATGTGCGAGGTATCAATTTCCATTTCTTCAATATGAAAAGTCGAAGACACCCACGGCAAGAAGGTCGAATTGATCCAGTTAATACCGACAGGAATACTGTCACGCGCAATCATCAACTGCTTCCAAACCAAAGGAATGATGTACCAAACTGCCAAAGTCAGCGCGATGCCAATCCCAATAAAAACCAAACTGATAGATAGCCAACGTGGCAAACCGACTTTGCAAAATTGTTCAACCAATGGGCTAAATAAATAAGCCATGAAAAATGCAACAACAAAAGGAATGACAACCGGTTTTAATAAGTACAGCACCCAAAGGAGCAGAACTATCCCAGACAGGATAAAAATGCGACGCAAGGTACGATCGACCATAGAAATTCGCCTTTTTTCAGTTTATTCGTTATAGAAGTTAAAATATTTGAATAAAGATAGCATTTTAGCGCATAAATAACATAAGAGTTTCGTATATTCAGGTATAATCGCCCCGCGAATGCGGAGACTTCATTATGAGCAACTCAACTTCTAACCCAACCACTGGTTTAAGCTATAAAGATGCTGGTGTCGATATTGAAGCGGGCGACGCGTTAGTCGATCGTATCAAATCTGTCGCTAAGCGCACGACTCGTCCTGAAGTGATGGGTGGATTAGGCGGCTTTGGCGCACTTTGTAAAATTCCGAAAGGTTATGAAGAACCTGTGCTCGTATCTGGCACAGATGGTGTAGGAACTAAATTACGTTTAGCGTTGAACCTAAACCGCCATGACACAATTGGTCAAGATTTGGTGGCAATGTGTGTAAATGACTTGCTGGTGTGCGGTGCTGAACCTTTATTCTTCTTAGACTACTATGCAACAGGTCACTTAAATGTAGACGTTGCAGCCAATGTTGTTACAGGAATTGGTAAAGGCTGTGAGCTTGCAGGCTGTGCGCTTGTAGGTGGTGAAACTGCTGAAATGCCAGGCATGTATGAAGGTGAAGATTACGATCTTGCAGGCTTCTGTGTGGGCGTGGTTGAGCAAAGCAAAATTATTGATGGCTCTAAAGTAAAAGCTGGTGACGTTCTGATTGGTGTCGCTTCTTCAGGTGCACACTCAAACGGTTACTCTTTACTTCGTAAAATTTTAGACGTAAAAAATGTTGATTTAACTCAACTGGTTGATGGTCGTCCACTGGCTGACGTTGCCATGGAACCAACACGCATTTATGTCAAATCAATGCTTGAACTGTGCAAACAAGTTGATGTGCATGCTATGGCGCACATTACGGGTGGCGGTTTACCAGGTAACTTACCACGTGTATTGCCAAATGGTGCGCAAGCAGTGATTGACGAATCATCTTGGGAATGGCCAGAACTGTTCAAATTGTTACAACGTGAAGGCGGTGTAGAACAGTTTGAAATGTATCGCACCTTTAACTGTGGTGTAGGTATGGTTGTTGTTGTAGATGCCAACGATGCAGACAAAACAGTTGAGCTTCTCAACAGCCTTGGCGAAAAAGCTTGGGTGATGGGTCGTATTCAAGACAACGCCGAATCCGTTGAAGGCGCAGATGAAAAAATTCGCGTAATTTTTGCGTGATTTGACTCAGATGATCAAAATAGCTGTCCTCGTTTCAGGCAGCGGAAGTAACTTACAAGCCCTGATAGATGCCAATCTTTCAGGGCAAATTGTTGGGGTTATTTCCAATAAGCCTGATGCTTATGCTTTACAACGCGCTCAACAAGCAGGGATTCAAACTGCAGTGATTGAGCACAAACAATATCCGAGTCGTGAATTATTTGATGATGTCATGCATCAACAATTACTTGATTGGGATGTTGATTTGGTTGTTCTCGCAGGCTTTATGCGTATTTTAAGTGCCAAATTTGTGCATGCTTGGGAAGGTAAAATGCTCAACATTCATCCTTCACTCTTGCCGCATTATAAAGGCATGCACACCCATCAACGTGTACTCAATACAGGCGATACTTTACATGGTTGTACCGTGCATTATGTCACTGCTGAATTAGATGCAGGTCAAGCACTGGCACAAGGTGTGTTGCAAGTAAACATCCACGATGATGCCGAAAGCTTGGCGAACCGTGTGCATGTGTTGGAGCATTTGATTTATCCGCAAGTGGTTGAATGGATTTGTAACGGAACCATTCAGCACACTGCGCAAGGTGTGATGTATCGCCAACAACTGTTACAACAACCTGTGCAGTTTTGCAATTTTTAAATATTTTTTAGTATGTAGCTTTTGATATATACGAAAAAACGCCTGTTGATCAGGCGTTTTTTATGGTTCGTATTTGGTTCAGACTGAATTAAACAGAAGCAGCTTTACTCTGCTGTGCTTGAATCAAATCTTTAATCAACTGCACCGTCGCTTCAGGTTTTTCTAAAGGGAACATATGTCCACCTTCAACCACCTGATAAGCAATGTTGAATTTCTTGGCGGTAATTTGTGGGAAACCTGCTTTTAAGAACGGCCCTTTTTTTGCAATCACCAATTCTGTCGGCACTTGCAGTTTTGCTTGCGGTAACCACCACAGTGATGGATTGGTTCTAAAAATATTGACCTCGTCCATTTTTGGAATGGTCAATTGTACCCCGCCTCGTACATGGTCATCAGTCAAAGCATGCTCGATATAAGCCTGAAAACAGTCGGCATCAAAATCTTGATAAAAACCTTTCGGACGCAATAAGTCTGCTGCTTGCTCACGACTTTCCCAATGATCACGACGGCGCAAAGACAAAGATGCAGGCGACAGTTGATCTACTGCTTTAAGCTTAAACATTTTGGCAAAATGTAAAAACACCGATGCTTTACCCATAATTAAAGGTGGATCAAGCATGATCACTTGTTCAAATAATTCAGGGCGTTGTAAAGAGGCTTGAAACGACAACACTGCACCTAAAGAATGCCCCAACGCAATCACTTTACGTCCCTGAGCTTGACGTACAACACTGTCAATCACTTGTTGGGTTAAGCTTTGCCAATGATTATCAATCGGATAACGCTTATCTGGCCCCAACAAAGGGACGTAAATCACATCGTAATCATCTTTAAGTAAATCAAACAGTTTTTGATAAACCTTCGATGGCACGCCATTGGCATGCGCAAAATGAATCAGTGGTTTCATTGTAATTTCGCGTTTTGCTCAGTCTGAATATGTTGAGATAAAGAAGTGGCAAAGCCCTCTCCCACTGCTGCACCCATACGACCCAACACAGAGTCTAAAGGACTGTGTTCAATGGTATAGTTCACTGTTTTATCTAGGTTTAAATCACGCTTCAGGCTATTTAAACTGCCAATCTTATCGGCAATGCCTAAAGTCACGGCTTGCTCACCTGTCCAGAACAGACCTGAGAAAATCGCAGGATCTTGTGATTTCAGTTTCGCGCCGCGTCCATCTTTCACTGCTTGAATAAAGTGGCCATGCACATTATCTAATACGGCTTGCACATGTTTTTTCTGTTCAGGATCAACAGGTTGTGTCATCGACAATAAGGCTTTATTTTCACCTGAGGTCATAGTACGATCTTCCACACCCATCTTCTGCATTAAACCGCTCAGCCCATAATTTGGCATAATCACGCCAATTGAACCCACCAAACTTGATGGATTGACAATAATTTCATCTGCAGCGGAAGCAATGTAATACGCACCTGAAGCACCAGTATCGCCAATCACGGCATAGAGTTTTTTCCCTTGATGCTGTTTTTTCAGATATTGAATTTCTTGCCAGATTTCATCTGACTGCACAGGTGAACCACCCGGAGAATTAATATTTAGCACCACCGCCTGACTGTTGCTGTTTTCATAGGCTTTTTTCAGTGACTTGATGGTGTCATTGCTGTTCACACTTTGCTTATCAGATGCAATTGTGCCAACAATATCCACCACCGCGATATGTGGACTCGCTGCCGATGGATTCGTGGTCGTGGTACTGCACCCTTTGCCCATTATCACCAACAGTAAAAATATATAAGCAAAAGTTAAAAACTTAAAGAAAATCCCCCAACGACGTGCACGACGTTGTTCTTCAACTGAAGCTAAAACAGCTTTTTCTAATAGTTTCCACTCATTGCCTGTGGGCTGCTGTGCTTGTGGAGATATTTGTTGTGATTCATTTTGTGGTTTTGGTGGCCAATCGGACATGAAACAATCCAAAAAATAGTAAATTTGCTCCATTATATACACGGAATTGGCAAAAACTGTCTAAAGCCTGTATTTTCTCCTATAATATTTTACATCTTTATCCTTTCTATCAATTGATGCTGTCGTTATGACCGAACCTGCACCGACAACGGCTTTATCGCGCCTGCTTGATTTTGTCAGTCGACAACCTTTAACAGTTGCGCGTTTTTTTGCAAAATCTTTGGCTTTTTTGGTCAATACACTGCGTTTGAGTAAAACCTCTCAAACCATTCAACTCAATCTACAAATTGCGCTTCCTGAGCTGAACTCACAACAACGCGAACAGATTACCCAGCAAGCAATTCGTAACGAACTGACCTCTTATTTTGAGTTTTTTCATATTTGGGGATCAAGCAATCAAAAAAATATTCAAAGAATCCATCAGGTACATGGTTTAGAACTATTACAAGATGCACTGGCTGCACAAAAGGGTTTGGTCTTAATTGTGCCGCATTTTGGCACTTGGGAAATTATGAATGCGTGGATCGCTCAATATACGCAAATGACCATCATGTATAAACCTGTCAAAAACCCTGCGGCAGATGATTTTGTGCGCCAAGCACGTAGCCGTGAACAGGCACATTTAGTCCCAACAGATGAATCTGGGGTACGTCAAATTTTTAAAGCACTCAAACAAGGCGGAACCACTGTCATTTTGCCAGACCATACCCCAAATATAGGTGGTGAGATGATTCCTTTTTTTGGTATTCCGTTGGAATCGAGTAATTTAAGCGCCAAATTGATTCAGAAAACTAAAGCAAAAGCTTTGTTCTTATATGCGTTAAGAAATGCAGATCAAGGCTTTGATATGTATATCGAAGCGATAGATGAGCACATTTATCAGTGTGATGCCAATGCAGGGACAGCTATTATTCACCGTGCAATTGAAGATTTGATCCGTCGTTATCCTACACATTATCACTGGAGTTATAAACGCTATAAAGCCCATCCAGATTTACGCGGGGTCTATCATAAACCTGTGCAAGAAGCCTTGGCAGATGTGCAGGCTGTACGTGCCCAGACACAGAACCAAACTAACGCTGCAACCACAATTTCTGCTGCCGATACGGCTGTATAAGCATACGCTGTTGTGCATCTACAGAAAAACGTACGCTGCCCTGTTGTATGGTGTTCATGAACGGAATATTGAGCGCAGCCAAGCGTTGCTGAACTAAAGAACTAGGATGTCCATAACGATTATCAAAACCTGCAGATGCCACGGCCAATTTGGGTTTAAAATGTGCTAAAAAATCATAGGCAGAACTGTGCTTACTCCCATGATGACCCAAAATTAACACATCTACTTTTAAATCAGGATATTCCTGCAACAATTGATATTCAGTTGCCCAACCTGCATCGCCCATCACTAAAAAATGCTGATATGGCTGTGCGGATGGCACTGAAATATACAACACACATGACAACTCATTTTGTTGCTGTGCGGCATAGGGTAATTGACTCGGTTTAGGAGATAAAACTTGTATCTGTACCTGATGTGGTAAAGACCACTGTTGCCCTTGCTGACACAAATTAAACTTGCTATTTACTGCCACATCTACGGTCTGATTGGCAAAGACATGCTGAATATTGACTTCATTTTGCAAATGAGGAAATGCACCACTATGGTCTTGGTCTAAATGACTTAAAACCACCAAGTCCAGTTGTTTAATACCATGCACCGCTAAAAATGGACGTAAAATTTGCTGTCCAATACTAAACTTACTTTCATCATAAGAACCGCCCACATCAATCATCATGTTGTAATGACCTGAACGTAAAAATAAAGCTTGTCCCTGCCCCACATCGAGTACTGTTAATTCAAATGGTTGTCGTTGGCTATCGACTATAATCAGTGGAACAAAACATAAGATTGCCCAAGTTTTAGGCAATACCGATTGTGGTAAAAATAGCAGAAATAAGCCTAAACATAGACAGACATACACCGCTGCAGACATCGACAAAGTATGTAACTGTGGTACAAAAACGGTTTCCATCCCCCGAAAAATC
This sequence comes from Acinetobacter sp. YH12099, assembly GCF_013419195.1. Classification (NCBI taxonomy): domain Bacteria; kingdom Pseudomonadati; phylum Pseudomonadota; class Gammaproteobacteria; order Moraxellales; family Moraxellaceae; genus Acinetobacter; species Acinetobacter sp. YH12099. Next base: position 241,411 of record NZ_VPAP01000001.1, read on the forward strand.
AAGCGCAACAAAGCCATAGCTAGATCATTCAATTGAAACAGTATTGACGCCAAGGGTTCAAAAATAAAAAAGCAAATTCCTGCCAAAACATCTAAAGGCACGATCAGCATACCAATCAATGGAATTGCGATGATATTAATAAGCGGTGCAATCCACGCCACTTGTTTAAAAAACACAATCACCAAAGGAAATAAGGCAATAAAAATTTTCCATTGCGACTCGATTAGAATTTTGCTGGCATGTTTCAGTTGCTGCCAACGATTCAGCTCTATACGTGGTTGCGCACTCAAGCTCTGATAAATACGCAGTAGAATAAAACAGGCCCCGTAAGACAGCCAAAAAGCAGCAGACAGTACACTTAAGGGATCAAACCATAACAATAAGGCAGCGCTATAAATAAGTAAGGCAAAACCTTGAAGCTTCTGCTTCATCACCAGCATCGCTGTAACGAGACTGCACATGAGCAAGGTTCTTAAGGCAGGAATTTCAAAACCAACAAAGGCGGTATACAGCAATACACAACTTAAAAATGGCAACATGAGCAAGTATTGTTTAGGCATCCACAAATACCAATGCGGACGGTAATACCTAATCAGCTGACGTAATGCCCAACATAGCATGCCTGCAAAAATCAGCACATGTGGCCCTGAAATAGCCAATAAGTGGCTAATTCCAAAACGCTGAAACTGCGCTTCGGTTTCTGCATCTAATAGGCTTTTATCTCCTGTGAGTAATGCAAGAATTAAACCTTGATGCTGCAAAGGTTGCCGCTGAATAAACACTCGAATGTGATAACGCTGCTGTTCAATCCATAAACGAAATTTTGCCCATAGTGTTTGTTGAGCACGCCAATGTTGTGTAAACCCCATGGCATAAATCTGTTCAGCCGAGATAGGCTGAATCTGCTCTACTCGAAAACCACTCATAATATTTTGTTGTAAATACCACCGCTCTACATCAAATGCACCTGCTGTGGCATAACTATGTGCAGGGCGAATTTTTCCACTTAATTTGTAATAGCGCCCAAGTTCTAAATTTTGCTCTTGATCTGCCTGAGCTTGGGTCAAAGTTGCCAACCACGTCACTGTTTGAGGATGTCGGTTTAACACCTCAACCCTTTGTGAAATGCTGTTGTCATTCAGTTGATTTAACTGTCTGACATAAACCACGACTTCGGCAAATTCAGGTTGTAATTCACGCCATTGCAAACGCTGCTGCATCTGCGTATCGGCATAGATCAAACCAAGAACAAAACTCAAAACACCTGCTACGCCTACATTCAAACATTTCCAATAGATTGAAGATAAGCGAGCTTGCAACAAATACTGCACGATGGCACAGCATAGAATCAGTAAAACCATTGCGCTGGGCATGGCAGTCAGTGTATGTATTGAAAAAGAAGAAGAGCGTATTCCGACACAGGCGATCCCAATCACCCAAGCTAGTCCCATCAATTGCAGCATGAATATTAAACTTATTATTTTTATTGGCATGCATCATAAAGCCCACCGAAGTGGGCTTCAACAAAACAATCTTATTCCAGCAATTACTGTTTTAAACGCAATCGCTTTTGAGTGGCTTTACGAACTATGCCCCTTAAGCATCTACCCAAACACCATCTTGCATGTGCAAAATGGTATCGGCAGATTTTGCCAACTCTTCATCATGAGTCACAATCAACATCGCCATATTAAACTCTCTGCGTAATTCACGCAGCAATTCAAAAATTTTAACTGCAGTTTTGCGGTCTAAATTTCCAGTGGGTTCATCGGCAAGCATGAGTGCGGGTTTTGTTACTAATGCACGTGCCAACGCAACACGCTGACGCTCCCCTCCAGAAAGCTCACCCGGTTTGTGGGTTAAACGATGCGATAAACCGACTCGCTCAAGCAGATACTCTGCCTGTGCCTTCACCTCTTTGTAATTTGTGCCTGCACGTAACATTAACGGCATTGCCACATTTTCAAGCGCACTAAACTCAGGCAATAAATGGTGAAACTGATAAACAAAACCGAGGTATCGATTACGCAAATAGCCGCGTTCAGCTTCGCCTAAATTGTCAAAACGCTGCCCATGTAAAAATACTTCGCCTGTGCTTGGACGGTCTAAACCACCCAACACATGCAATAAGGTACTTTTGCCCGAACCACTCGCTCCGACAATCGACACAAACTGCCCTTGCTGAACTTGTAAATCTAGACCACGAATCACTTCAACAGTGGTTTTGCCATCGGTAAAGTGTTTAGAAACTTGCTTGGCTTCCAGAACAATCTTACTCATAACGCAATGCCTCTGCTGGTTGAATTTTCGCGGCACGTAACGCAGGGTAAATCGTCGCCAAGAAACTTAAAATTAACGACAAGCTCACAATCACCACCACATCTTGCCATCTTAAATATGAAGGTAAGTAGTTGATAAAGTAAGCATCAAATAAATTTAGCCCTAATACATTATTCAACCATGCAATAAAACCACTGATACTAGACGCGAAAATAATCCCCAAGATTGCACCTGAAACCGTACCAATAACCCCAATGACCGTACCTTGCACCATAAAAATTTTGGTAATCGTGCTTGGTGATGCACCCAAAGTTCTTAAAATCGCAATATCTGATTTTTTATCGGTCACAACCATCACCAAAGAAGACACGATATTAAATGCAGCCACCAAAACAATTAGGAATAACAATAGGCTCACCATCGCCTTTTCCATTTGAATGGCGCTAAACAAGTTACCGTGAGTATAAGTCCAGTCCGAAGCGTAAAAGTTGGCAGGTAGCTCTTGCACAATATCTCGAGATACTTGTGGTGCAGCAAAAATATCATCCAGTTTTAAACGTACACCTTGCGCACCATCGGGTAAACGCAGCAAAGTCGAAGCATCATTCAGGGCGATATATCCCATCATCGAATCGACTTCTGCACCAATACTAAAAATACCAACCACTTTGAAACGTTTAAAACGCGGTACAACCCCTGCAGGGGATGGCGTTGCTTCAGGTAAAACCAAGGTGATGCTGTCGTTTAAACCCAAACCCAAGGCATCAGTCATTTGTTTGCCCAAAACAATACCGAACTCACCCTTTTTCAGATTGTCGATACTGCCTGCAACCATGTGGTTTTGAATGATGGATACTTTCTTTTCGTATTCGGGTTCAATTCCCGTGACCATAATGCCCGACACTTGCCCTTGTGCAGTCAACATGCCTTGCAATTGCGTAAATGGTGCAGCACCAACAACATGCTTATGTTGCTCAACTTTCGTTGCAAGTTCTGGCCAATTTGTTAAAATTTGTGTTGATGAAACAGTGGCTTGAGGTATCATGCCCAAGACACGATTTTTTAATTCACGATCAAAACCATTCATCACCGAAAGTACGGTAATGAGGACGGCAACACCCAAAGTTAGACCGATCATCGAAACTAAGGCAATAAAAGAAATAAAGTGGTTACTGCGCCGAGCGCGCGTATATCTCAACCCTATATATAGCGAGATTGGTTTAAACATACCATCAAGTCCGAGGTAATACATTATGGAAAATTTACAGCATCAAAGCGTCGCGTCTGAACGTCGTGTCATGTCACGAATTGATGCTGCCCTGAGAATCAATTACCAGATCATTTCTGACGATGTTGCGCTGAACGACCCTTACGATGCTAATTTTGTTTTACCGCGTTATTTTCTACTACTCGCAGAATTAGATCAATTTGATCATGCATTAAACTACGAATTAGAACAATTAACTGAAAAAGATCAACAAATTGCTCGAATCTTATCCTTATTCAACCAAAAATTAAACCTTATTACAGGGTCTTTATACGATGCAATTGTACAAAGCATGTTACCTATCCCTGAACAGGTCAATTTTTCAGAAAGTGGTTTCAGTTTTTATAGTGAACGTGAATTAAACACGGGCAGTTATATTCATGTCACGCTCAGCCATCCTGAAAACTTTTTCCATATAGCCGCAACCGCGCAAGTGGTTTACAGCCGTGAAGAAGAAAATGGACAATATCGTACTGGGGCGTATTTTATTACTCTACACCCTCAAGATCGCGTCAAACTTGCAGAAGCCGTTGCTTTAAAACAAGCATAATCTAAGAAATAAAATAAATCATTTCTGCATGTTCGCGTATATAAAATCACGTGGATAACGCCATCTTTGCATATCGTTAGGATGGTGTTTTGATTTTCTGAGCCAATGCCCGACTTGCTTTAAGATCACGATAAAAATACAGCACTAAGCCTGACAATAAAACCAAAGCGCCCACAAATACCATGACCGATAAAGCTTCTTGATTGAGTAAAGCACCAATCAACAAAGCAATCATTGGCGTCATGACGGTGGTTAAAGATAAGGTGGTCGCCTGAATATTCTGCACCAATTTAAAATAACAGAACATTGCAATCAAAGAAGCCATGATCACGGTATAAAGTAAAGCTGCGATAGATTTAAGACTCGGCAAACTAGTCGGTACATATTGCCAAATAAACGGCACAATACATAAAGCCGCAATGGTTGATACCAAAATCGAGCCAGTTGCCTGTGCTACAGGTTCAACTTGCGCATTAACTTTTTTCACCCAGAAAATAGACATGGTGTAGGTCAATACACTAAACAGCATTAAAACAATACCCAGAGGATGCACATGCTGTGTTTCGCCGCCAAAGCAGATGATGCCAAGCCCTAAAATGGACACTGTCATTCCGATCCATTGAATACGTGCCAAATGCAACTGAAACACAAAACGACCAATCAAACCTGCTATGATGGGGGTCAGACCAAACATCAGGGCGATAATGCCTGAGCTTAAATAAGCGGTGGCAATGTAGGTGAAAATTTGTGAACCGATCAGACTAAACGAACCTGCCAAATAACTATGCCACGCTTGTAGATGATGTGGAAATTTCACTTTTAACAGCAGCAATAAAATAATAGCTAAGGGCAAAGCAATGAAAAAACGTAGCACCAAAGCCCAAAGCATGTGTAAATCTGACACACTCCAGACAATTGCCAAAGGCGTTGTTGCCCAAATGAAAACCAATAAGGCATAGGTCATCATAATATTGGTTTTAGAAGGCATGCGTGACTCGTATTAAGCAGTTTTACGTTTTTGCTTTTGGATGGTTTGATCTAGACTACTTGAAAACTCACGTTTATCACGTTCTGAAATAGGTGCTGGCCCACCTGTTTGTACGCCTGCACCACGCAAAGTATCCATAAAATCACGCAAATGCAGACGCGCTTTCACATTGGCAACAGTATAAATTTCACCACGTGGATGAATCGCTATTCCGCCCTTTTCAATCACTTGTGCCGCTAGTGGAATATCCTGCGTGATCACAATGTCGTGTTCCTTCATGCGATCTACAATTTCCTGATCGGCGGCATCGGCACCATGCATCACTTGAATAGAGTTAATCCGTACCGAAGGCGTAATCCCGACCGATTGATTGGCAACAAAAGTGACTTCAAGTTGGTAACGATCTGAAGCACGTAAAATGACTTCTCTTAGAATTTTAGGTAATGCATCTGCATCAACCCAAAGTTTAAATGGCAGCACTGTGCAACCCTGATAATAATATGCGACTAGTGTATCAAACTCATTACATTGCAGTATGTTTAAAATGCTCAGAATTGCATGCTAAAGTGTAGATGGATGTGATTTTGTTTCTGCTGCATCGCTGTCCACAATCTGTACAAATGCAGTGGCATTACATGAAATTTCAGCCAAAGACTTGAAAAATCGAAATAACCCTCGATCTAAGAGTAAAGAAAAGAACCCAACATCTCAAAGTGCTTATGAACAATCAAAATAGACCAGAAATCATCCGCATTGAAGATCAGAACTTCGGCAGCCATGTTGAACATTGGAATTTACTCACGGATGAACCCTGCACCGAAGTTCCAAAATGGTTAGGACTGGCTCTAGATGCACCAATTATGCCAATGGGTTTATGCCGCCAAGAAGCAGAAATGGATCAAAGCACATGGCTGATTCAAGGCCCAAGCAAAGAGGCAATTCAATTGACACAAGTGATTGCGGTTGAAAATAACAAACCACAAGCTGTAAAAACGGCTTTCCCTTGCTTTGAAAGTCCTTACAAAGTTGAAGCTAAAATTGAACGTATCATTAGCTGCAAATCTAACACTCAAGCGGTGCTTCGACTCAATTTAGGCAACAACAGTATTGTCTATGCTTTTGACAGTTTATACAGCGTCAACCATCAACAATACCAAAAAGATCAAACCTACTGGGTGCATTTAAACGCATGGGCGTATGAACTTGAAGCTGTTGCTGAAGGCGAACAATTGGTGGTCGATGATCCTGCGTCAATTAAACACCATCGTGCGCTGAATGATATTTTAGCAGCCAATGATGGTGTTGCACCTGCCAATCTGCAAGAACAAATTGACGCATGGCAACCTAAGTCCGAAGATGACAAAGCACCTGTAACGGTGGATTTTTCTAAAATGGTCGCATATTTATATGGCGAAAATATCGGTCAGGAAGATGAAGCTTGGTTTCAGGGCAATGTTGTTGGTAAAACCAGTTTTGAATTCATGAATCAAGCCTATACTGTTTATGATGTCACTCTAATTCATGATGAAAATCAGCCTGCGATTTTAATTCGTCTTGCAACTAAAAATCCTGCGCACCAAAACTTTGAAATTGGACAATACATTCGTGGCAATATTTGGATTCAAGCCAATATTCACAATATAAAACAGTAGTTTATTAAAAATAAACCTCAAAGTAGCTGTCTAAATAATAAATTCATATTCATCATCCCCCCATCCTCGCCTTCTCCTCAGGGAGAAGGAACTTTCAATACTTATTTCACTGATGGCTTATAATCAATTTTTGATTGTTAAAAGCGTGCTATTGATAGTATGAATATATTGATGCTTATTTAAGCATTTTAAATTCAAAAAAACGCAGTTATCCACAGCTTTAAATTTATTATAAATTCAAAATAAGCCATATTTTAAATCGAATATGTGGATAAGTTATTTTAAAACCCAAACATCTGCACCAAGCACCGTAGATAATCTGAAAGCCTTGAGTGGTGCGGATTTTAAAAATCAACACAGAATTAATTCATTATTGGCAGATATTATATTTAAAATAAAATTAGTACTTTATTTAATCAATTTTTTATGCTAAAAATATAGCCGTATTTAAATATTTAACGATAAATAGATCATCGGAAAATAATATCTATGAAAATCGTGCAAGAAGAAAACTTACAGCATGTAGAACATCAACTTGAGCAACGCTATCAGCTCGACCCGATGTCTTGCCTATTTTTTGCATTAGGCATGCTGCTCTCCGCCTACGGCTTACACTATTTTGTGTTCTGAGTTTCACTCATCAACAAGCCTCTATGACTTTTCACCTATTTCTATAAAAAAAACCCAGCTAATTCAGCTGGGTTTTTGCTTTTTACTACTATCAATTAACCGTGACGTTTTGCAAAGTCATCCATAAAGTTAACCAAAGCTTGTACGCCATCTAATGGCACTGCATTATAAATACTTGCGCGCATACCACCTACAGAACGGTGACCTGCCAAGTTCAACAAACGGTTTTCTTCAGCTTCTTGCAAGAATTGTTTTTCCAGTGCGGCATCAGCCAAAGTAAACGGAACGTTCATAATTGAACGGTTTGCGCTATAAATTGGATTCGCGTAGAAATCGCTTGAATCGATATAACCGTATAATAATTTCGCTTTTTCTAGGTTAGCTTGATGAATCGCATCTACACCACCGTTTTGCAATAACCACTCAAACACTAAACCAGACAAATACCATGCATAAGTTGCAGGTGTATTCACCATGGAATCATTTTTTGCCTGTGCTGAATATTTCAAAATGCTTGGAATTTCAGGCTTGGCTTGATCAAGCAAATCTTCACGTACAATCACAATGGTTAAGCCTGCTGGGCCAATATTTTTTTGCGCACCTGCATAAATCAGACCAAATTTAGATACATCTAAAGGTGCAGATAAAATGCTTGATGAGAAATCACATACCAACGGTTTGTCTGTTTCTGGAATATTGGCAAACTGCAAACCACCAATTGTTTCGTTATCTGCATAATGCACATAGGCAGCATCGGCAGATAAGTTCCATTGGCTTTGTTCGCTAATGGCATGCTTACCTTCAATCTGAATACCCGCTTCAACGACATGAATATCGCCATAGCGCTGCGCTTCTTTTAAGGCTTTTTCAGACCAAATACCCGTGTGGATATAATCTGCCTTGTTGTTTTTACCCAACAAATTCAATGGAATCGCAGAGAATTGTAGCGATGCACCACCCTGCAAGAACAATACTTTGTAGTTCTCAGGAATATTCATGAGTTTGCGCAGGTCTGCTTCCGCTTTTTCAGCCATGGCAACATAGTCGGCACTACGGTGGCTCATTTCCATGATCGAAAGACCTTTGCCATGCCAGTCAAGCATTTCAGCTTGAGCTTTTTCAAGTACGGCAGTCGGTAATGCTGCAGGACCAGCACAGAAGTTGTACGCGCGCATGATTTTTCCTTTCAGAGTGAAACACAATAAAATGATGGCATTTAACCATATCTGGCAGGGTCTTGCACAAAATTATTTCAATCTATGAGCCAAGATAGAGTCAAAAAATCAATGTAGATTCGAGGGATAAATTTACTAAATCAAAAAAAGAGGTTGAAATGTATGCGACAATATCTGTCGCAAATTGATCAAAAAAAACCACCCACTACTCCTAATTAAATGATATTTTAAATAAATATTAAAGGAGAAATAAACAATGACAACATTCCTCAATCACTTTAAGGTAGATAAAAATTTACTTGAAGTTGACTTCTTTGACCCTAATCTGGAAACAGATACTCGCTTATACATTGATAGTTATTATTTAACTCGTTGTGAGAACATACATTCCAAGTCTGCTCTGACTACTCAGCAAAATTTTATGAAATGTTTAATGGAAGCTCTTAAAGAAAAAGATGAAATTAAAGCAAGAAAATTATGCTCCCATTTTCCTGAGCCCAAATATACTGGCATTGGTGCAACTAAAGAAGGAGTAAATGGCAAAGGATCACACGATATTAAAGTTGAATATATACTCACATGCTTAAAGTCTTCTCAGGCAGCTCAGACAGGCTTATTAGAAGATCTTGAAGAATTAATATTAGTTGCAGATGGTATAGGTCCGGACACTATTTCAGATATAACGACTAGGGTCTGTTGACATTTCATAAATGGCTTGCGCTGTAGGCTAAAACTGAGCAGATCAGGCATGAAACGCAAGGAATAGCGAGATTATTGCTAAGTTTCATAACACAATCTGAGAAAGTTTTAGCCACAGCCTTTCAGGGCGAGCATATTTTTTGCTGCTATTGCGTTATGTGCCAGTCATTTAAAATGACTAAATTTCCTGTCCCATGCCTTATAGCAGCTAAAAAACCTTGCGAGATATATCTCTCATGCCGCAAACATAGACGAATTGTCAACAAACCCTAATATTTGCTTTAAACATTTTGCAGAATATACATTAGAACAATGTGAAAAATTAGGTATAGAAACGACTGAAACAAAAGAGGCTATTCATTTCTTTTGTGCAATCGATAACGAATGGAAAAAATCAAAATTTTCACTTCCTCACGCTCCTTGGGGGCCTAATAAAGTTGTTGGACCTGTAATTTTGTTACCTCAAAATATCTTGGAATCTATGATTAGCTATAAAACTAATTATTTTTTCACTAATATTAGACCTCTTGCGAAAGTAAAAAATTGTTTATACTCATCTCATGAAATATGAAAATTTAACAAGATTTAATGATGAAGAATTTAAACGACTTGTTGGAGTTCCTCGTCCATTATTCTTAAAAATGGTATCAGTGTTACAACATGCTGAACTTGCCAAGAAAAAATCTGGAAGACCTCATTCGTTGTGTTTAGAGGATCAATTGTTGTTAACTTTAAATTACTTACGCTGTTATAGAACTCAAATTGAGTTATCCGCCGACTATAACCTAGCTGAAAGTAATGTGAATCGTACGATTCAGAAAGTTGAAAATGCTCTGATTCAATCACGGATTTTCGCATTGCCGAAAAGGAATCAAAAGTTTAATGAGGGGGATTATGTAATCGTTGATGTTACTGAGTCACAGATTGAGCGTCCCAAAAAAACAAAGAAAATTCTATAGTGGTAAAAAGAAGAAACATACGCTAAAAACACAGGTCATTTTTAACCCCCAATTAAAGCAAATTGTAAGTATACAGATTGAAGATGGCAGAAAACACGATCTGAACATTGCGCGTAAGCATTTGAAGGAGATGATTATTTATCCTTATATCATAGCAGATTTAGCCTATAAAGGATTTCATCAGATTAAGAGTAAGTTACTCATTCCAATCAAGAAACCTAACAATTTATCATTACCCCAAATAGCAAAACAGATCAACCAAGAAATCAGTCGGCGTAGGATCACAATTGAACATATCAACGGCAAACTTAAACATTTTCGGATATTAACAGAACGCCATAGAAATAGACGGAAACGATTTGGTCTAAGAATGAATTTAATTGCTGGAATGGTGAATTGGATGCTCTTAAATTAACTTTCGCAAGAGATCTATTGCCACCCCTTTATTTAAAGAAGAAGTTTTACGTAGAGATGCTTCAGCAAGCTTTATTTATTCTTTAAAATCTGGCGAGAAAAGAGTGAATGTAAAAAAATGCGAGAGCAACATCCTGAATTTCGAGGGGGGAAAAAGCAATATGGATGAATTAATCGCAAAAAATCCAAGACTTTTAAAAGAATATAGAGAAAAAGTAGCTAAAAAACGCTATTTAAAAAGAAAAGGTAAAAAAAGAAGATTAGAGGACGCATAAGCGTGCTTTTTATAGACAAATGTACAAGAAACAATACTATAACTTTACACTAGTTCTATCTGCGAACCTTTGATTTATACTAGCGGGATAACATTACCGGCTTTATATCAGTTTAGCGACTTTATGAACTTAAAGAAAAATAAAAGACAGCTTGTCTGGGGTTTAAATCTGCTTGCATCTATGATGTATGGCAGCTTTGCTCATGCACAGAGCATCAGCTTTCAGGATGCTGAACGTCAGTTGTTGCAAAATTCTTATAGCAGCCAAGCCTATCAAAGTCTGGAACAGGCTTCAAAACTTGAAGCTGAAGCAGTAAAAGGCGTAGGTCTGCCACGTGTCGACCTGAATGTTCGTGCCTATGCCTTTCACAGTGAAGTCGATATTCCATTAAAGCAATTTAAAAATAATCTGGAGAATTCACTCTCTCAAGGCGTGAATGGCCGGCTTAATGAGTGGGAGGCCAGTAATGGCGTGGATCTACCTGCAGGTATTACCGATCCACTGCGTGATGGACTTAACAATACTATTCATAGCGGAGTTGGTCTGATTCCGGATACGTCTAATGTCATCCTTGAAGATCAGGTGATTCGCCCCACTGTTTCCGTGATTATGCCAATATATACTGGAGGCCTCACCCGTAGTGCCAAAGAAATTGCCAATATTCAGGTCGGTCGTAGTCAGCTCAGCAACAAACAGCAGCAAGATACGCAGCGTTTTGAACTGATTCAAAGTTATTTTAATGTGCAGCTCCAAAAGCAATTGCATGCAGCTGCGCTGTTTAATCTGAATGCCATGCAGCAGCATTATCGCAATGCCTTAAAAATGGAACAGCAAGGTTTTATCAGTAAAGGCCAGCGTATGCAATTTGAAGTGGCACGTAATAATGCCGAGCGCAGCCAGCAAAATACGCAGGCCAATTTGAATGCTGCGCTGTTCCAGCTGAATAATCTGCTTCAGGAAAGTAGCATCACTGAGCTTTCGACGCCTTTATTTGTCAATAAAACCGAGCCACAGGCCTTAAATCATCTGCTAAAAACTTTTAGTCAGAACTCTGCGCTGATTCAAAAAATGCAGCTGGATACCCAATTGGCCCAAGCCAATGTGAAAGCCCAGCAAGCAGCGAAAAAACCAAATGTATTTGCTTTTGGCGAATATAGTCTGGATCAAAATGAAAACTGGATTGTCGGGGTTGCCGCACGCTATAACCTGTTTTCCGGGATCGATAAAAACAAGAATATTCAGGCTGCCGAACTCAAACGCTCTGCAACAGAACTGCTTACTGCACGCACCCAGCAGGAAATTGAAAATCTGATTTATAAATCTTATAGCGAAGCACTTAGTGCACAGCAAAGTGATGTACTTCTGGCACAAAACTTGAAAGCCGCACAGGAAAATTTACGCATCCAAGAATTGTCTTTTAAAGAAGATACGGGCACCGCCACACAGGTCATCGATGCACAAAATATGCTGAGCGGACTACGAGCTGAAACTGCCTTGAATGCTTACAAATATGTGATGTCACTGGCCACACTATTACAAAGCCATGGCTCGATTGCAGAATTTCCAACCTACATTCAACATGCCAACACCCACTATATTCGCTAATGGAGCCGAACATGAACGAAGATCAAAAACCCAATGATCCTGTGAATGAAGTGGCTTCATCCAGCGATACAGAAAAATCGCCTGCGCAACAGGTAGAAACAAAAACTGAAATAGAAAACAACGCGACGACTTCGACCGAGCAACAACAAGCTCCTGAAATCGCTAAAAAGAAAAAATATTTATTGCTCGCCCTGATTCCAGTTCTGCTGGCAGTCATCGCTTTTGGATTGTGGAAAAGCTACCAACCAGCTCCGCTTGAATTGCAGGGTCGTGTAGAAGCTGAAACAGTTCAGGTGGCGACCAAAGTGCCAAGCCGTATTGAAGAAATCTATGTAGAAGAAGGTCAGCGGGTCAAAAAAGGCGATGTACTGGTGCGCTTAAACAGCCCGGAAATTCAGGCCAAAAAACAGCAAGCCGCAGCGGCTTTACAATCTGCGCTGGCCTTACAATCGACTGCTGAACGTGGCTCGCAGGAAGAAAATATCGCCAGTCTGTATGCCAACTGGCAATCGCTGAAAGCACAGCAAAATTTAGCCAAAGTTTCTTATGAGCGTGGTGCAAATTTATTGAAGGAAGGTGTGATTTCACGCCAGCGCCGTGATGAATTGTATGCAGCCAGTCAATCAGCGGCGCAAATGACAGAAGCAGCGTATCAGCAATACGCACGTGCCAAACGTGGCAGCACCTCGCAGCAAAAGAGTTCTGCCGATGCACAAGTAGATATTGCCCAGGCTGCGCTGGATGAAGCCAATGCTTTAGAAGCAGAAACCCAATTAGTAGCACCTGTAAACGGAACGGTGTCTAAAACCTATGGCAAAGTCTCGGAGCTGGTAGCCACCGCAGTCCCTGTGGTCAGCCTGATTGAAGATCAAATGTGGGTGAGCCTGAATATTCGTGAAGACCAATATGCCCCATTTCAGAAAATGAGCAGTATTGAAGGTTATATTCCCGCCCTAGATAAAACCGCCACTTTTCAAATTAGACAGATCAGTGCTGAAGGTGAATTTGCCACCATTAAGACCACACGTCAAACCGGCGGTTATGATGTGCGCAGTTTTAAGCTGCATCTTGTACCCACACCAGCGATTTCTGAACTGAAAGTCGGGATGAGCGTGTTATTTAAACTGAAAGAGACCCGATAATGTGGACGGGTATATGGCGCGAACTGCGCTATCTGCTCAGCGAAAAATGGGATCTGTGTCTGGTCACGCTGGCACCTGCACTGGTGATTATTTTATTCAGCAGCATGTTTGCTCAAGGGAAATCGGATCATTTACCGATTGCGATTATTGATCAAGACCAGAGTGCGCTGAGTCAAAGCATTTATCAACATGTGGCGCTGAATCATACTCTTAAAATTGCTACGGTGTCGGAACAAACAGCTGAAATTGAGCGCCTGTTAAATCAAAATAAAATTTGGGGTTATATCCATATTCCAAGCGGTGCCGAGCAACGTCTGGTTCGTGCCCAGGATGCTGACATCAGTATTGCTTTTAACCAGAGTTATTTCAGTATTGGAAATACCATTTCCTCGGCCATGCTGGTCAGTAGCCTACAAGCACTCGCTGAATTTAGCGGACAGCAATATCTGGGCAACCGACTCCCCTCTCTCGAAGCACCGTCACCGCATATTAAAATATCTCCGCTGTATAATCCGCAGCTGAATTATGAATTCTATCTGGAACCCTATGTCATTCCGGCAATTCTGCATTTACTGCTGTGTTGTTGTGTGGCATTTTCCGTCGGTCAGGAACTGAAGCGGCAGACCTTAACAAGCTGGATTAGCAACTCATCCATCTGGATGGCATTGCTGTCTAAGAACCTGATCTATGTGGCTATTTTTAGTCTATGGACCTGGATCTGGATGTTCTGGCTGATTGAAATTCGCGGCTGGTTTGTTGCCGGCTCGCTCGCTCTGATTCTATCGGCACAATTTCTGCTATATAGCGCTTATGCATTTTTAAGCAGTGCAGTGGTTCTGGCAACCAAAGATTTAAGTAAATCTTTTGGCATCATTGCGGTCTATGGTGGTTCATCTTTAAGTTTTGCCGGTGTGACTTTACCTTTAAATAATGCGCCCCTATTCACCCAGCTCTGGTCCAATATTATTCCGTTTACGCCCTATGCCAAATTACAAACTGAACAATGGGTGATTGGTAGTCCATTGCATATTTCACTGCAAGCTGGATTCATGCTGCTGATCTATGCCCTAGTTTACGCTCTGCTGGCTTATCTGTTTCTTAAAAAAATAGTTAAAGGAGCAGTCCAATGAAATCCCTCTGGTTTTACTATCTGCAAAGCTTTAAGGATATTGTCAGTCACGGCACGATCTTTACCACGCTTATTCTATCCGTCTTGTTTTACAGCTTTTTTTATCCAACCGCTTATCAGGCACAGCAGGCTGAAGCCTTACCGATTATTATTGTCGATGAAGAACAAAGTAACTTAAGCACCCGTATTATTGGTCAAGTGGCACAAAGCCCCAATGTGGAGATTGAGGCGATTACTGGCAATTTTTCCGAGGCCAAACAATGGGTGGAATCACAAAAAGCCGATGGTATTTTACTTCTGCCGGACAATTTATCGCAAAGCTTAAGGCATGGTGAAACAGGTGGCATTGGCCTGTATTTAAGTACAGCCAACTTTTTAGTAACCAAACAAATTGGTCTGGGCTTAGCCACATCAGTTGAGCAAACTTTGGCAGATTATACTGAACGCTTTGGCAAGGTCTCGGATTTTTCACCTGCCCTTTCTGTGCATCAAATTCCTTTATTTAATCCGCTGTCCGGCTATGGCAGCTATGTCTTTCCTGCGGTTGCACCTTTAATTATCCACCAAACCATTCTTTTGGGTTTGAGTATGCTGATTTTGGTATATCGGGAAAGAAAAATAGAATTAAACACAAATGCATTGATTGGGATGTGTTTAGCGGTCTTCACCATTGGTTGTCTGGGATGTTTCTATTTATTCGGCTTTAGCTTCTGGCTATTTGATTATCCGCGCGGTGGCAACCTGCTCGGGATGCTGCTGGCTGTTGCGGTTTTTATCTACACGATAATTGGCATGACCTGCTTATTTGCTAGTTTTCTGGATCTGCCGGAACGTGCGGGGCATGTCATTGTATTCACTTCTATTCCACTGTTCTTTTTATCTGGTGCGGCCTGGCCGCATGCTGCCATGCCCACCTGGATGCAAGTCGTTGGCGAAATCCTGCCCTCTACCCAAATTGTGCAGATGTTTATTCAACTCAATCAGATGGGTGTGCCTACAACACTGATCTTGCCTAAATTGCTCTATCTTGGAATGATCGGTAGCTTGTGCTTTTTTTTGGCTTATCGACGTTTAATTTCTGGTCATCAAAGCAGATAGAGCATTATAGCAATGCTCCTATTCCACTTATTTACCCGATTCGCCAAAGACTTGAATATTGAAATTACGAATCTTGTTGCTACCATTCGGCTTGTCAAAACTAACATCATACTGAACCAGATTTTCCAGATAGGCAATTTCATAGCTGACCTTATATTGCCCAAGCTGATTGGTTGCTTCTTCAATCTCTTTGGTCATTAAAGTCTTAGACTTGTATTCACCTTGAGGAATTGAACGTGAAAAGCGTTTCATCAGCTTTTCATTGTCCTTAAACTGGGTTTGCAACTGCGGCTCTAACTGATCCAAAAACTCGTCATACTTCCCATCACGCAAATCCTCATAGGCTAGCTGTGCCGCCTTTTCCTGTTCAGGACTCGGATCTGGAATATTGTCCATTGAATTACAGCCACTCAATGCAACCGCTGCTGCCAACAACATTAATTTGGTTTTCATCGCTTACCCTTATGCAGTCAACGTTTATAAAAAAGGACGCCGAAGCGCCCTTTTTATCAGTAAAAAACTTATTCTTCTACTGAATTTTCACCGTCTTTTTCCACTTGCTCAGTTTCAGCAACTGCATCCGTTTCAGCCACTAAAGATTCTGCACCTTCAATCGCTTCAACAAACTCGTCTTCTTCAACAGCTTCAATCGCTTCTACACCCACCAGTGTTTCGTTTTCACCCAAGCGGATTAAACGTACACCTTGTGCATTACGACCTGTTTGCGCCACTTCAGAAGCGCGAGTACGCACTAATGTACCGCCATCAGAAATCAGCATCAGTTCTTTGCTTTCATCAATAGCAACTGCACCGACCAATTCACCATTACGTTCAGAGGTCTTAATGGCAATCACACCTTTACCACCACGTTTTTTGGTTGGGAAGTCGTCTACAGGTGTACGCTTACCATAACCATTCGCCGAAGCACACAAAACTTCGCCTGTTTCTGGTACTACGACTAGCGATACGATACGGCTGATGAGTGCTGAATCTGAACTGTCTTCATCATCGCCATCGACTTCTACATCTTCTACATCTTCAACTTGTGCTGAACCGAAGCTAACACGCATACCACGTACGCCTTTGGCCGCACGACCCATTGAACGTACATCGGTTTCAGCAAAACGAATCGCTTTACCTTCATTGGAGAACAACATAATTTGCTGTTCGCCATCGGTAATTGCAACACCAATTAAAGTGTCTTCTTCATTCAATTCAATGGCACGTAAACCATTCGAACGTACGTTACTGAATTGTTCCAATTCAACACGTTTCACTGTACCTGATGCCGTTGCCATAAAGACATAAAAGTTTTTACGCAAGGCTTCTGCTTGTGATGCAAATTCTGCAATGATCTCATCGTCTAAATCGGTTGCAGAAAGCTCTACACCCAATTGTTTCAATTGCACACGCAATGCATCAGATAAATCATCACCATCTGCTAATTCAGCAAAGGCAGCTTCTAATTCTGCATAATGTGCAGCAATGATTGCGTTGGTTTGTATATGTGTAGCATTGGCTTTTACATAGCTACGGAAGTCTGCCAAACGCTCGGTAAATTTCTTCGGTGCATCAATGACAGGTAAAATCGCGGTGATGGTTTCATTGGCATCTAATGGCAATAAGTTCACCATTGGACGACCTTTCGCACCACGCGATGCCTGTGGCACTTCAAACACTTTCAGACGGTAAACTTTACCCACATCGGTAAAGCACAGCACCGTTGCATGGTTAGATGTCACGATTAAATGCTGCACATAATCATCTTCTTTCATCGACGTTGCAGATTTACCACGACCACCACGACGCTGCGCTGCGTAATCTGACAATGGTTGAGTTTTTGCATAACCTGTTTGTGATACTGTCAGTACCACTTGTTCTTCTGGGATTAAATCTTCACGCGAGAAATCAATGCGAGATTCTACAATTTCAGTACGACGTGCATCGCCATATTGCTGTAAAACTTGCGCCAACTCTTCACGAATCACGCCCATCAACAAATTAAAGTCATTCAAAATTGCAGTTAATTCAGCAATTTGTGCCAAAATTTCAGAATATTCTGCATGTAACTTGTCTTGTTCTAGACCTGTTAAACGATGCAAACGTAATTCTAAAATTGCGGTCACTTGCGCAGGTGATAAACGATAGACCTGACCATCTAAACCAAACGGGCGGTTAGGGTCTTCGCCTTCAATTTCATCTGGGCGTACAGAAACTGAACCTGCTTTTTCCAATAACGCAACTACACCGCCTGCTGCCCACTCGCCTGCCTGTAAACGCTCACGCGCTTCGGCTGGGTTGGCAGAAGATTTAATCGTTTCGATGATGGCATCAATATTGGCCAACGCAACGGTTAAGCCTTCCAAGATGTGCCCACGTTCACGCGCTTTACGCAACTCGAACATGGTACGGCGGGTCACTACTTCTTGGCGGTGACGAATAAATGCCGCAATAATATCTTTCAGGTTCATCAATTTTGGCTGACCATTGTCTAGGCAGACCATGTTGATGCTGAATGAGTTTTCTAACTGCGTATTTAAGAACAGGTTATTCACAATCACTTCAGCGTTTTCACCACGCTTCAGATCAATTGCAATACGCATCCCTTCTTTATCAGACTCATCACGTAATTCTGAAATACCTTCGAGTTTCTTCTCTTTCACCAGTTCAGCAATACGCTCAATGGTTTTGGCTTTGTTGACCTGATAAGGGATTTCAGTAAAGACGATGGTGGTACGACCAGATTTTTGATCTTCTTCAAAATGGTACTTACCACGAATATGCAAACGGCCTTTACCTGTACGGTAAGCATCAACAATGCCTGATTTACCGTAAATAATACCGCCTGTAGGGAAGTCTGGACCTGTGATATGTTCCATCAACCCTTCAATTGAAATATTTGGGTTGTCTGCATAAGCCAAACATGCATGCACCACTTCAGTCATGTTGTGCGGTGCCATATTGGTCGCCATACCTACAGCAATACCTGCAGCACCATTGACCAATAGGTTTGGAATACGAGTAGGCATCACTTGAGGAATACGCTCAGAGCCGTCGTAGTTATCTTCCCAATCGACAGTGTCCTTTTCTAAATCGGCCAACAGTTCATGAGTAAGTTTGCGCATACGGACTTCGGTATAACGCATGGCTGCGGCACTATCGCCATCAATCGAACCGAAGTTACCCTGACCATCGACCAATTGATAACGCAAACTGAAATCTTGCGCCATACGAACAATTGTTTCGTAAACTGCATAATCACCGTGAGGGTGATATTTACCGATGACGTCACCGACTACACGGGCAGACTTTTTGTAAGCTTTGTTGTAGTCATTGCCCAATTCGTGCATTGCGAATAGCACACGACGATGCACAGGTTTTAGACCATCTCGTACATCTGGCAGCGCACGTGACACAATCACGCTCATCGCATAGTCTAAATACGAGTGCTTGAGTTCATCCTCAATGGCAATCGGTCTAATTTCCGATACGCTCATGCATACTCCTTATTCTGCAAACAAATTTTGCTTGCATTTTATATGTCGTAAAACTTGCAAATGATTAGCCTGAAATGCAGGCTAAAAATAAAAACTAGCGAAAAATTATAGCATATACGCCTGTGTTTTTGTGCTTTAGAGATGATCTTAATCTTGTTAATTTACTTAAATTTAACGGTGATTTTTTAGGCAAAAAATATTCACACCCAAGAAACAAAAGTGCTTCATATTTTTAAGAGTCACGTCAAAATATCTTCAACATATACTTGCTCGATATGTACCCACATATACGCTAAGTTCACATAATGTACTTAAAACCAATCACTGCATCTTAATTAAAAAAGACAATAAAAAACGCCCCTATGCTATTCACATAGAGGCGTTTTTGACTGTGTTCAGTAATTAGATTTTAGATACTAACTCTGGAACAACAGTGTTCAAGTCACCCACTAACCAGTAGTCAGCTACTGCGTTGATTGGCGCTTCTTCGTCTTTGTTGATCGCAACGATCACTTTAGAGTCTTTCATACCTGCCAAGTGCTGAATCGCACCAGAGATACCTACAGCGATATACAAATCAGGTGCAACGATTTTACCTGTTTGACCAACTTGCATGTCATTTGGTACGAAGCCCGCATCAACTGCTGCACGAGATGCACCTTGTGCTGCACCAAGTTTATCCGCTAATGGATCAAGCACTTTGTGATAGTTCTCACCAGAACCTACACCACGACCACCAGAAACCACAATACGCGCTGCTGTTAATTCTGGACGCTCTGATTTCACAATTTCTTCAGATACGAACTTAGAAATACCCGCATCACCTTGTGATGCAGCAGCTTCAACTGCAGCTGAACCACCTTCTGCAGCAACAGGGTCAAATGCTGTACCACGTACAGTACCCACCACAATCGCTTCTGAAGATTCTACAGTCGCAATTGCGTTACCTGCATAAATTGGACGCTTGAATGTTTTTGCAGAATCTACAGCTACGATGTCTGTGATCATGCTGACATCAAGAAGTGCAGCCGCACGCGGTAAAATGTTTTTACCTGTTGTTGTAGAAGCAGCAAGGATATGGCTATAACCTTTGCCTAACTCTGCAACAAGTTTTGCAACGTTTTCAGCCAATTGATTTGCATAAGCAGCATCATCAGCAAGCAATACTTTGCTTACGCCTGCAACTTTAGCTGCTTGGTCTGCAACTGCTTGTGCACCAGAACCCGCAACCAATACAGTGATATCACCACCGATTTTTTGAGCTGCAGCAACAACGTTTAATGTTGCACCATTTAGTGCTTTATTGTCGTGCTCAGCGATAACTAAAATACTCATGATTTTTATCCTTCTGTATTAGATCACTTTCGCTTCGTTTTTCAATTTTTCTACAAGCTCATCTACAGATTTCACTTGTACGCCCGCTTTACGCTCAGCAGGTGCTTCAACTTTTACAGTTTTCAGCTTAGTACCTGTTGCAACGCCATAATCTGCAGGAGATTTGGTGTCTAGCGGTTTTTTACGTGCTTTCATGATGTTTGGAAGTGCCGCATAACGTGGCTCATTCAAACGTAAGTCAGTGGTGATGATTGCAGGAAGTGCAAGCTCAACAGTTTGTAAACCACCGTCAATTTCACGTGTTACCTGAACTTTGTCGCCATCTACTTTTACTTCTGAAGCAAAAGTACCCTGACCTGCACCAAGTAAAGCGCCTAGCATTTGACCAACTTGGTTAGAGTCGTCATCAATAGCTTGCTTACCCAATAAAATAAGTTGTGGTTGTTCTTGTTCAACAACACCTTTTAAGATTTTAGCCACTTCAAGTGCACCAATCTCATCGGCTGTTTCAACCAAAATACCACGGTCTGCACCAAGCGCCATTGCAGAACGAATTTGTTCCTGCGCTTCTTTAGGACCAATGGATACCACTACGATTTCTGAAACAGTTCCTTTTTCTTTTAAACGAACCGCTTCTTCCACTGCGATTTCACAGAATGGGTTAATTGACATCTTAACGTTAGTTAGGTCAACTCCACTATTATCCGGCTTAACGCGAACTTTAACGTTGGCATCTACCACACGTTTTACAGCAACAAGAGCCTTCATGTAATCCTCGGCTGTTTTAGCAAAAGTAAATATTGAGAAAAGTTAATAATAACTCTTCGCTTTAAATTTTTTAGGTGTCCTATCTTGCTATGTGATCGGCATTTCGGTCAAGTCAGAATTGTCTAAACAAGGCTAAAAATGACCAAAATTAACTGAACGATGCGTTCATACTTTTTTATTTCTAAAAATTAACAAACCAAGCGACGACTATATAAGCAATTTTAAGCTTTGATTTATATTATGTTTTTTATTGATTTATAACATCAACAAGATTGATTGAAAAATAGTTTAAATACAAAGATGTCTACAAAATATGCAAAATTCCTTACATAAAAACCGTTAACTAAACTGTCATTAAAGATAGAAACTGCCCTTATTTGCTTATTTTTTCCTGATAAAAACACCCTTTTTAAATGTGACTGTTAGTTCACTTCACAACATTGAAGCTTTTATTGGATAAGAAAGAAGCAATCTTTTGTATTTTAATGAGTATCAATGCACTACAACCCCATTACCTTCATGATTTAAGGCATAAAAAAACTCAGCTTAAACTTGCTGAGTTTCTAGGAAATCACGGTGAATATGGCTTAAATCAATCAGCTCATAGGCCTGTAAATTAAAAATTTCCCAAACCGCCAAAAAGTCTTCTTTCAGGTCAATTTTACTGGCACTGTTTGGACGTTCTTGCCACTGTTGATCTGAAATCCATAAATAGCTTTGTTGAGTCTGTGGGTTGATCGCTTGCATTTTACCTTCTGCATTAATGCCCTGAACTTGGCAATGCGCTGGCAATTCTTGCTCAATCATAGGCAAGCTAATCTCTACAAAGTGTTTTACCTGACGTAAGCCATAGCCAGCAAAAATTTCTTTTTGACTCGGACTGAGCTGGTCATATTTTTCTTGAAGATTTGAAATCATGGTTTTGCCTATCATTTGATATCCAAAGTATTATGCAGTGGAACAAAAAATAATGTCATCCATGTCTATTATTCGTGTGACCCACTCTTTCTGCTTCTTTATACTGCATAACGCACTTTTTTATTATTCTACAATAGTTGCAATGACATCTTGGTGAAAGCGCTTTTACTTAAAGTATTAAGTACAGCACAAAGGCTTTACAACTGACTGTGAGAAAAATATTTGCAGTATAAAATAGCTATATTTTAACTTGCAAAAATAATGCCGACTTTAGGTAAAGCTTTACTTTTTACTCGCACGTGGATGTGCCTGATCATAAACTCGCGCTAACTGATCAAAATCGACATGGGTATAAATTTGCGTGGTGCTTAAATTGCTATGCCCAAGCATTTCTTGGACTGCACGTATATCCCCACTATTCGACAGCATGTGACTTGCAAAACAATGTCGCAATAAGTGCGGATGCAAATCGACATTAACGCCCGCACGCTGCGCCTGAAACTTCACCCGATTTTCAATTTGGCGTGCTTTTAAAGGTTCACCTTTTTGAGTAATAAACAATGCTGCATCGGGTACAAAATCGCCCTGCCATAAAGGGTAAATCTGCAGCCATTGCATCACCGCATCTTTGGCTTTGCGACCAAAAGGCACTATACGGGTTTTATTGCCTTTACCCGTAATGCGCAGCAATTGACGGTTAAAATCTAAATCGCGGATACGTAAACTTTGTACCTCTGCTAGGCGCAAACCACTCGAATAGAGCAATTCTAAAATCGCTTTATCGCGTCGCCACATTTGTTGTTGTACTTCAGTTTCAGGTTCAGGCTGATCCAAAATTTGATGAATCGTTTCAATATCAATCAAACCCGGCAAAGGTCGTGGCTGACGTTTTAGCTGAAAATTATCAATTGGATTAAATTGTAAATACTGCCCTTGCTCGGCCCATTTCATAAACTGACGAATCGCTGACAACATGCGCTGTAAACTGCTGCTATTTAACTGTTGCTGTTCTACTTTTTGCGCTAAATAATGGCGCAAATCTGCAGCCTCTACATCATATAAGGCAAGTTGTTGTTGCTCACAAAAGCTAAAAAAATCGTTTAAATCGCGTGCGTAGGCTTTTAACGTATGCGGTGACTGCTGTTGTATTTCTCGTTCTTTGAGCCACATCTTTAATAGTTGCTGCGGATCGTACATTAGTCACGCTCCGATTGCTGAACTGCGGCAAACTGAGATAAATAAGCAGCAATGTGTTCAGCCGCCTGATCTGCATGTGTTTCTAAAAACAAATGATCACCATCATGCACAATTTTTAATACGGCTTGTGGAAATTGTTGTTGTAAAAACTCACCTACCGCCAGTGGACTTATCGGGTCTTGATCACCCCATAACAACAAAATAGGCATGTTGATTTTAGCAAAGTCTACCGTGTAATCGGCCTTTGCCTCTACAAACCAGTCAGGATAATTTAAATCACTTGCTTGATAGTCTTGTCGCCAATCTTGCACCTGAAAACTGCTTAAATCCATGCCACCAGATGTTGCAACCAATACTAATCCTTTGACTTTTTCTGGATATTGCAACGCGGCAGCAACTGCAAAAATACCACCCATCGACTGTGCAATGATAATGCAATCATCTGGGATATTCGCCAACACATAAGCCTGCAAACTTGCAAAATCATGTACCTGTGAATGTGCAGGTTGATGATTAAATTCAGGATAAGCCACAATTTTTACAGCATTCTGCCACGGCAATTTTTCAATTTTTTCGATTAGCGGATGAAAAAATGCGGTATTGCCTGAAGCGCCAGGTAAAAAAATCAGTTGCGGCATAATGAGTAGAAGTTTTTAGAGTGACATTCAGTACAGCATACCTGATCCGTGCTGCAAGATACAAAAAAGCACCATTCGTTTTGAATAGTGCTTTTAAGTAAGATAAGAGCTGTTCATGTTAGAACGAAACATCAGCCCTGAAAATAATTTAAATCCAAACGACCGTGATAGACATTAGCAGTTGGCCCTGTCATCCACACCACATCGCCTTCACGCCATTCGATTTGCAACTTACCACCTGCCAGTTCAATTTCAACTGAATTAGACAATAAGCCACGGCGCATACCCGAAACGGCTGCAGCACATGCACCTGTACCACAAGCCAAGGTTTCACCTACGCCACGTTCAAACACACGCAAACGCGCATGTTTTTCGTCAATGATTTGCATAAAACCTGCATTGACGCGCTGTGGAAAACGCTCATGTGATTCCACTTGTGGGCCAATACCTGCAACATCGGCAGTCAATACATCAGGCACAATGGTCACAGCATGAGGATTGCCTATGTTCACCACATCAATGGTCAATGCAGCACCATCTTTCAGCGCAATGTCATATAAGTTATCAGGCTCATCGGCAATGAATGGAATCTCATGCGGCAAGAATTTTGGATAGCCCATATTCACCCGCACCCAACCGTTTTGCCCCAATTCAGGCTCTACAATGCCTGCCTTGGTTTGCACCTTGATTTTGGTTTTGGTCGTAAGCTGACGTTCATGCACAAAACGTGCAAAACAACGCACACCATTGCCGCACTGCTCCACTTCAGAACCATCGGCATTGAAAATGCGATATTTAAAATCGACATTTGGTAAATCGGGCGGTTCCACAATCAGGAGTTGGTCAAAGCCAATCCCGAAGTGGCGGTCTGCAAGGCGTTGAATAGTCAGCGCATCCAAATACGCACGCTGGCTGATGAGATCAACCACCATGAAGTCATTGCCCAGACCATGCATTTTGGTAAATTCTAATAACATCTCGAATTCCCCTTATGGCAATAAACGCTCTCTTTCCCACAGCGATTCAATGCTTTCACGTTCACGAATTAAATGTGCTTGATCTGCATCGACCATGACTTCAGCTGCACGACCACGGCTGTTGTAGTTAGAACTCATCACAAAACCGTATGCGCCCGCACCCATTACAGCTAAAACATCATTTTCTTTGATCGCAAGCTGACGTTCTTTACCCAAGAAATCACCTGTTTCACAAATTGCACCAACCACATCCCACTCTAGCGTTTCAACATCAGTACGTGGGGTTACGGGCTGAATGTCCATCCATGCTTCATATAACGCAGGACGGATTAAGTCATTCATGGCAGCGTCAATAATCGCAAAGTTACGATGATTGGTCGGTTTGAGTAAATCAACTTTTGTTAGCAGCACGCCCGCATTGGCAGAGATACTACGACCCGGTTCCATATACACTTTAAGACCTAACTTTTCTAAAGCGGGACGTAAAGCATTGGCATATTCTTCAACCGTTGGTGGAGTTTCATCTTTATAAGTCACCCCTAAACCACCGCCAATATCAATGTGTTTTAGCTGAATACCCATTTCTTTTAAGGTATCAATCATCACAATCACGCGATCTAAAGCATCGACAAACGGTTGTGTTTCGGTCAATTGTGAACCGATGTGACAGTCAATTCCAACGATATCTAAGTTTGCTAAAGAAGCCGCATATTCATAAGTGCTATATACCGAATCAGACGGAATCCCGAACTTGTTTTCTTTTAAGCCTGTAGAAATATAAGGATGGGTTTTGGCATCGACATCTGGGTTAACCCGTAATGAAATTGGTGCTTTGACATTCATGCTTGCCGCAACTTTTTGAATACGGTCTAATTCTGCATGCGATTCTACGTTAAAGCAGGCAATCCCAACTTCCAACGCTTTTTGAATATCGGCTTCAGTTTTACCTAAACCTGAAAAAACAATTTTCGATGCATCACCACCTGCTTTGAGAACACGCGCCAATTCACCGCCTGTCACAATATCAAAACCTGCACCCAACTTAGCCAATACATTCAATACCGCAAGATTCGAGTTTGACTTTACCGCAAAACAAATTTGATGATCGATAAAGTGGAAAGCACGATCCATATCTAAATAATGCTTTTCAAAAGTCGCTTTTGAATAAACATAGAGTGGTGTGCCAAATTGCTGTGCGAGTTGTTGTAGCGAACATTGCTCGGCGTGCAAAACCCCTTGAATGCGGGTAAAACTCATGAATGTATCCTTTATCTAGAAAGCGTTAAGGTGTAGTCGATGTAGATGCAGCAGGTGCAGCAAACTGCTGTTGCACAGGTACGGCTGTGTCTGACGATGTTGCCGATTGCGTTGCACGTTTAGGCGCAGCATCTGGATATAACAAATATTTTGCGCGTTTGTCGTAATTTGGGTCATTGGGTAACTGTAATGTACCTGACTGACCACAACCGACCAAAACCACTGTTGTAAGCAAAACACTCATGCAGCAAATGACGGTACGCATCTGACCACCTATAAAATATTTTCGATGAAGTATAACGCGATCACTGCCGCGACCAAAGTGCTAATGCAGAGAGATTATATTGAGCTTAGTAAAAATTCTAGCTTACTTACTATTCTGCTGGCATAGATTGACCTTATCAGGTCTGAAAAATTGCGACTTCTGACACAGATAAAGTCAATTTTATTTCAAGGCATCAATTGTCAAAATCTAAAAACTATGCAAAAAATATAACGTGCTTAAAACCAAGTTCTTTTAACAGGAAGTTTTAAAGACTGGCATATCACTTGCTTAATTTTTACAACTGTTCAACTACAGTCACAAACTAAGCATTTATACACTGCGTTTATAAGAAGAAATTTATGCAAAATTTACAATCGATGATGGAAACCCTAAGCGGTTGGGTCTGGGGTCCATACATGCTGGTTCTCATTGTGGGAACGGGCGTCTTCCTCACCTTCCGCTTATTGTTCTGGCAATTCCGCATGCTGCCACTGGCTTTTAAACAAGTCTTTTGCAAACACGACAAAGCGCAAAAAGAACCGGGCGATATTTCACATTTCGCATCACTGATGACTGCACTCTCTGCCACCATTGGTACGGGAAATATTGCAGGTGTTGCAACGGCTTGCGTCCTCGGTGGCCCGGGTGCAGTGTTTTGGATGTGGATGACTGCCCTGTTTGGTATGGCGACCAAATATGGTGAAGGTGTTTTGGCGGTTAAATACCGTATTAAAAACGAAAAAGGGCAAATGTCAGGCGGCCCAATGTACTACATTGAACGCGGACTAAAATGGAAATGGCTCGCGATTATCTTTGCCTTTTTTGGCACAGTCGCCTCGTTTGGAATTGGTAGTTCAGTACAATCCAACACCGTAGCTTTAGCAGTTGAAAATAGCTTAGGTGTAGAAACTTGGATTACTGGCGTGGTAATTACCGTATTTTCTGCATTGGTGATTTTGGGCGGAATTAGCTCGATTTCCAAAGCATCTTCGGTGATTGTTCCGATTATGGCCATTCTGTATGTTACAGGCGGTTTAATTATTATCCTGAATAATTTACACCTTGTCGTGCCTGCATTTGAGCTAATTTTCCGTGATGCCTTTACTGGTGAAGCAGTTGCGGGCGGTGCAATTGGTGCAGTAATTCGTTACGGGGTTGCACGTGGCGTATTCTCCAACGAAGCAGGGATGGGTTCTGCCCCAATTGCTGCTGCGGCTGCAAAAACTGACCACCCTGCGCGTCAAGGTTTAGTGTCTATGACAGGTACCTTCATTGATACCATTATTGTCTGTAGCATCACGGGGATTGTTTTGGTAATGGGCTTCATTATGGCAGGTAATAGCTTTGGTGGTGCAACAGGTGCTGTACTCACCACACAGGTTTTTGACCAGTTATTGCCAGGCTTTGGTGGTTGGGTCGTCACTTTCGGGATCATCTTCTTCGCCTATTCCACCATTCTCGGTTGGAGCTATTATGGTGAAAAATGCTGTACTTATTTATTCGGCGAAAAATACGTGTTGATTTACCGCTTAATTTATATTGCTTCAGTGTTCATTGGCACCATCGCCACCCTAGATTTAGTCTGGTTATTTGCCGATACCTTTAATGGTTTAATGGCTGTACCAAACTTAATTGCCTTGTTGTTACTGTCTGGTGTGATTGCCAAAGAATCTAAAGACTTTATTGCGAAGCGCAAATCTGGCGAGTTGTATTAAATAAGCCCAATTCATTGAATTATTCCGTTCAAATCATAAATCATACAATCACCCACGTGGTTGTATGATTTTCCATGAAAAATCCAGATAACATTCATTTCGCGAACATTCCTCTGTATGCTGTAGTCAGTTTTTAATTGATGCAATGACTGGGTTATGGCAAAAGTAAAAAGTGTCTATCGCTGTGAACAATGTGGTGCAGATCATCCTAAATGGGCAGGTCAATGTTCAGAATGTGGGGAATGGAACTCACTTCATGAGGTCAGTATTGCCCCTGCGGTGACGCATCGTGCCCAACCTAAAATGGGCGGTGGCTATGCAGGACAAGCGGCCGCCATTACCACGCTTAATAAAGTGTCTGTATCGCACGAAACCCGTTTAACAACAGGCATTGGGGAATTTGACCGTGTTTTGGGTGGCGGTTTGGTTACGGGCTCTGTGGTACTGATTGGTGGAGATCCTGGTATCGGGAAATCGACCATTTTGCTACAAACTGCGACTCACATGGCGGCTGCCAATAACACCGCTTTATATATCACAGGTGAGGAATCTCTTTCGCAAGTGGCGTTACGCGCTCAACGCTTAGACTTACCCACCGATCAACTGAAAGTCATGGCAGAAACCTGTGTCGAACGGATTTGTGAAGTTTTGGCGCATGAACGCCCTGCGGTAGCCATTCTGGACTCGATTCAAACTTTATATACCGAAACGTTGCAGTCTGCTCCAGGTGGTGTTTCACAAATTCGTGAATCAGCTGCCTTGCTGACTCGTTTTGCTAAAAATAGTGGCACTGCGCTGTTTATTGTCGGTCATGTGACCAAAGAAGGGGCTTTAGCGGGGCCGCGCGTCCTTGAACACATGGTCGATTGCGTCTTGTATTTTGAAGGACAGTCAGACTCACGCTACCGTATGATTCGAGCAGTCAAAAACCGTTTCGGTGCAGTGAATGAACTGGGCGTTTTTGGCATGACCGATAAAGGCTTACGCGAGGTTGCCAATCCATCTGCGATATTTTTGAGCCGTTATGATGAGGCAATTCCAGGTTCTATTGTCATGATTAGCCGCGAAGGAACGCGACCACTTTTAGTTGAAGTACAAGCTTTGGTGGATGATGCACATGGTCAGCCTAGACGTGTGGCTTTAGGTCTGGAACAAAACCGTCTGAATATGCTATTGGCGGTGATGCATCGGCATGGCGGCGTACAAACTTCAGGGCAAGATGTGTATGTGAATGTGGTCGGCGGCTTAAAAATTACCGAAACAGGTTCAGACCTTGCTGTACTACTTGCCTGTGCTTCTAGCTTGCGTGGCAAAGCCCTGCCACAACAATTGGCAGTATTTGGTGAGGTCGGTTTATCGGGTGAAATCCGCCCAGTACCAAATGGTCAGGAACGCTTAAAAGAAGCTATTAAACACGGATTTAAATATATTATTGTGCCGCGTGGCAATGCCCCACAAAAAGCCATTGCAGGTGTGCAAATTATTGCGGTGGCGCGTTTGCATGAAGCCTTAACTGAAGCCATGAATTTAAGTGAAAACTTAGGTTAAATCCTTGGATGATATTTTTTCAGTTTCAAGAAAAAATATCATATTTATATTGAAATTCGCAGCAAATGCCTGCATAAATACATAGCTTAACTTTATTTTAATATAGGAAAATTTGATGGAAGTTCGACAGCGTGGTTTGATCGCAGCAATGCTCACAGCGACTTTATTGGTAGCTCCGTTAGCAGCAGAAGCAAAACGTGCAGGTGGCGGTAAAAGCCATGGCATGAGTCGTTCGGCTGCTCCAACTCAGTCTTACCAACAACCTCGTCAAACAACGCCAGCACAACAACCAACAACTGCACCAGCACAGCAAAAATCTGGTCCAGGCGTAGGTGGTATGGTTGCTGCAGGTGTTGCAGGTGCGGCAATTGGTGCGGTTGCTGCCAATGCCTTGGCCGATGATCAAGCTGCAAGTGCTGCCGAAGCGCAAGAGGAAAAAGGCGGTATTCCAAGCTGGATTTGGATTTTACTCGCTGCTGCTGTTGCCTTCTTCATTTTCCGTAAGATGGGCGCAAAAAAAAAACTAACGCCTAATCCGTATGCGCCAAATAGCGGTGCCAATCAGGCACCGTTTGCGCAAACACCACCTGCTGCAGCGCCACGTAACGACAATACCAATATTTTTGGTCAATCTGTTGGGGGTTCTGCCGCTTCTACCCAAGCGCCTTTTGGTCAAGCTGCCAATAATAACGCGCCATTTGGTGCAGCTTATACCAACAGTGGCAATCAATTGCCTGATGGTTCAGAGCCTGCAACCTTTTTACGTGTAGCGCGTCAGCGTTTTAACCATATTCAGTCTATGAACACAGCCAGTAATATCGCAGAAATTCAGCGTTATTTAACTCCTGATTTATATCAGTCGATGTATCAGGACATTATGGCAAACCAAGACCAAGATGTAGCAGAGTTTTCTAACTTGAATGCCATGGTAGTCGATTCTGCAACTGAAAATGGTCAATATGTCATAAGTGTACGCTTTACAGGTACAGTCAGCGAAGACCTGAACAGTTTACCGCAACCATTTACAGAAATTTGGCACTTTGTAAAACCTGCAGGCTCTAATCAAGACTGGTTAGTGGCAGGTATTCAGCAAGAGCAATAATTTCAATGGATCTAGAAAAACAGCGACTTCGGTTGCTGTTTTTTATGCCTTTCTTTATCTAAGTTGAGACCCATCATGTTTAAACAGCACGTTTAAATCTTCTAAGACATCAACACCGAATACATCCACACTTGCCACACAAAACCAAACCCTCGATTGATTAGATCTATCAAAAAGTATCATCATTCATCAATACAGTTTATTTAGCCCACCTTCTCTTTGTATCTACCCAGAGATAAATCAAATCACGTTATCCGTATCACTTTGGTTATTTCCAGTCGATCTTCATTTACTTAGCCAACAAAAAAGCCCTGCAAACGGGCAAGGCTAAATTGTTACTGTTAAATCTATTATTCAGGCAATGGAATAAATTGCTTATCGGTATTTTGAACTTTGCGCTCACCGACTGCGACTTCCAAATCTAAGGCTTCTTCACCACGTTCAACTGAAACAGTCACCGTCGTATGCGGTGCTTGTGCAGCAACATAATTAATTAAATGCGAGGTTGAAGTAATCGCTTCATCATTCACTTTTAAAATTTTGTCACCACGTTTTAAACCTGCTTCTGCTGCAGGGCCACCGCGCAGTACATCAGCAACCACTACACCGCCTTGTGCAGGTTCTAAAATGTTGTCTTGTTGCACAGGCAACAAACTAATACCTAACCAACCACGAACCACACGTCCATCTTTTAAAATCGAGTTTAAAACCTGCTGACAGACTTGTGCAGGAATTGCAAAGCCGATGCCCAATGAACCACCTGATTGCGAGAAAATTGCCGTATTTACCCCAATCAAATTCCCTGCCACATCAATCAATGCACCACCTGAGTTACCTGGATTAATTGCTGCATCGGTTTGAATGAAATCTTCATAGGTATTAATACCCAAGTCAGAACGTCCTGTCGCAGAAATAATCCCTTGAGTCACGGTTTGTCCCACACCAAATGGGTTACCAATCGCAAGTACGACATCGCCCACTTCATTGCCACTCAGTTTAAATGGCAATACAGGCAGTTTTTCTAGATCAATTTTAATGACCGCTAAGTCTGTGTCTGGGTCAGTTCCAACAACTTTTGCAACCGCACGGCGTCCATCGTGCAAAGCCACGACAATTTGTTCAGCCTGCGCGATCACATGATTATTCGTTAAAATATAACCATCTGGACGAACAATGACCCCAGACCCCAAACTGTTTTCATTTGGGCCTTGCTTAAATTGATCGGGTAACTGATTGCCAAAAAATTCACGAAATGCAGGGTCATTTAACAATGGATGATCCATTTGTTTCACTTTTTGTGTGGTAAAAATATTTACCACCGCAGGCGCTGCCACTTTAACCGCAGCGCTATACGACACCACCCCACCTGTCCGTGTTGTATCAATTAATGGTTCAACTTTCTCGGCAGGCATTTTGACCCCATCGGCAGCCACAGGCGCTTTCGGTTTTTGCAGTTGTTGCCAAGTCACAAAGCCAATAATAACCAGAATGAGTAACACCCAAGGTAACCAGGTAAAGGTCCGGCGCACGTTTTGTACCTCTAAGTAAATTTTTTTTGATGATTAAGTCATTGAATGAGCTATTGTAAAACGAAACACAAATAGAAACATAAAAAAGCCCAAGAGTTTTGTCTTGCTTTAGTTACAATACAAAATATGTTTTGATATTGGCTAAATATGAGCAATTTGAGAAAGTTATGGCGCAGCTAAAAGAAATTATTCAATGGTGTGATCAAACTTTAAATACACATGAATTTAAAGATTACGCGCCCAACGGTTTACAAATTGAAGGTAAGTCTGAAGTTCAAAAAATTTTATGTGCAGTGACTGCCTCTCAAGAGGCTATTGATGCTGCTATTGCCCAAAATGCAGACTTACTGTTGGTACATCATGGCTATTTTTGGAAAGGCGAACCTTACCCAATTACAGGCATGCGCGGTAAACGCATCAAAAGTTTAATCCAGCATGATATTTCTTTGGTGGGTTATCACTTACCGCTCGATTCACACCCAAGTCTAGGCAATAATGCTGCCATTGCTGAATGTTTGGCATTAGAAAATTTGCAAGCCCTAGACCCGAGTGAACGTCATCCTATTGGTAATATTGGTTTTTTAAAGCAAGCCATGAGCGCAACCGAATTTCGTGACTATCTCACAGCGCGTTTAGGCTTTAAAACCATTCATCTTCCTGCCGAAAAAAGTCAGATTCAAAAAGTAGGGTTCTGCACGGGTGCAGCACAAGATTTTATTGGCAAAGCGGCAGAACAAGGTTGTGATGCCTTTATTTCGGGCGAAGTCAGTGAACGCACCTATTATGAAGCCAAAGAACTAGGCGTGCATTATTATGCCTGCGGACATCACGCGACTGAGCGCTATGGTGTACAACGACTCGCAAAAGCTATTTCAGAACAGTTTAATATTGAGTATAGTTATTTTGAATTAAATAACCCAATTTAATACACCGTTTCACCCAACGATTTCACTCAAATGACATCTGTGTTTAACATAGTCTTTAGATGTATACATTCGAGTCTTATTCTGTATGGTTATTTATACCTAATGCGCAATTTGATCTCGAAATCTATTACAATAGAGCCACTTAATGTTAAAACCCAGCAAAATGCAAGGAATTGAAAACATGACAACCATTACTTTACCGGCTTTACCATACGGTTACGAAGATCTTGCTCCACACATCAGCAAAGAAACTTTAGAATTCCACCACGACAAACACCACAACACTTATGTTGTGAACCTGAACAACTTGATCGCGGGTACGGAGCTTGAAGGTAAAACTTTAGACGAAATCATCAAAGCAACTGCAGGCGATGCAGCTAAAGCTGGTGTATTCAACAACGCAGCGCAAGTTTGGAACCACACGTTCTATTGGAACTGTATGGCGAAAAACGGTGGTGGTAAAGCTACTGGTGCTTTGGCTGCTAAAATTGATGAAGCTTTCGGTTCTTACGAAAAATTTGCTGAAGAATTTGCTGCTGCTGCAACAACTCAATTCGGTTCAGGTTGGGCTTGGTTAGTAGCTGACGAAGTGAATGGCAAACTTTCTATTATGAAAACTTCAAATGCTGACACACCAATGGCACACGGCAAAGTTGCAGTATTGACGATTGACGTTTGGGAACACGCTTACTACATCGACTTCCGTAACGCACGTCCTGTTTACATCAAAACTTTCTTAGAAAGCCTGGTAAACTGGGATTACGCAAATGCGAAATACGCAGGTCAAGATGCAGGTGTAGAAAAATAATTTCTATTTTTCTGTAGAAAAACTGCTCTTTATGGGCAGTTTTTTTATTTTTACAGATGAAATGAATATTTATAAAGCAAACAATACATTTCTGATGATGAACGTGTTGACGACTTAAACTTTCATCCCTAAAATGCCCCACAGATTCTCCAATAGCTCAGTCGGTAGAGCGACGGACTGTTAATCCGCAGGTCCCTGGTTCGAGCCCAGGTTGGAGAGCCAATCTATTCTCCCATAGCTCAGTCGGTAGAGCGACGGACTGTTAATCCGCAGGTCCCTGGTTCGAGCCCAGGTGGGAGAGCCAAGATTCTAAAAATCCCACGCAGTATGACGTGGGATTTTTTTTTGCAATTTTTATTGTTTTTATAGTGGATATGATATTCTAAACGAATGGAACAGGCCTCACTCTCCCCTTAAATCAAAATTAAAACCATACAGTGAAGATCGGGCTATCCCCTCTTGTGATGACTCTATTTTTTCGCTAACTTAGGTTCATCAACAACAATAAAACTTGAAAGCCCATGCAAGCGCCTTGGTTAAAATCCCTGATTTTTTGGACAATTCTGATTGTGGTGATTTTTGCAATTTTTCAATGTACGCAAAAATCTGAAAGCAATAAAACTGCTGCGACACTCATGTATGAACGTCTGTATCAATGCAGTCGTGATCTGAACGCACAACAACAAGCCACCTTAAAACAAATTCAAAGCCAAGTGAAAACAGAAATGACTCAGCAAGAGATGCTGCAATTAATTAACTTATGTCGTAAAACCAACCCACCACAGACACGCGAAGATTATATAAAAGCCATTCAAGCACTCTAAAAACTGCGTTGAAACAAAGCTAGATGATTATTTTTAAAGCAGTTAATCTATAATTACGGTTTTTTTTCAATTCCAGCTTGACCAAAAACAGATACCCACATAGAATGCGTGTCAGATTCTCCCATAGCTCAGTCGGTAGAGCGACGGACTGTTAATCCGCAGGTCCCTGGTTCGAGCCCAGGTGGGAGAGCCAAAATTCTTAAAAAACCCACGCATTATGATGTGGGTTTTTTATTCCTGCCGTTTAGGGTCTAACGACACCGCATCATCTATGTTTGAATCCAGTCAATCGACTTTCTTGCTTATTGGCAGCTTGGCTAGCCTTGCCCTGTTTATCTTAATTTTTAAGCAATTATTTTTCCCCAAGAAAAACTTTTATCCTAAACCGATGATGACTGCTTTTGAACGCAGAATGTTTATGCGTTTAAAACAAGCTTTTCCTGAGCATCACATCTTGGCGCAAGTGGCGTTTAGCGCATTAATCACCAACAACCACTATAAAATTCGTGCGCTGTTTAATCGTAAAGTGACTGATTTTGTGATCTTAAATGCAGAAATGCAGGTCATTGCAATTATAGAGTTAGATGACCCCTCACATATTGGCAAAGAACAGGAAGATGCAGAACGGGATGCAATGTTTCACGAGGCAGGTTATCGCGTTGTCCGATACACCGAAATTCCGAGTATCAGACAATTGCAATCAGATTTGAGCTGAAATCATCAACTCGATATTAAGGTGTAGCTTCTGAAGCGGCTTGTATCTGACTGGCCTGCTTCGCTTGTTGTTCTGCAGCTTCACGCGCTTCAATACGCGCAATAATTTCTGCCTGCTGTTGTTTATATTTTTCCTGATTTTTGGCATCACTATTGACTGCTAAAAATGCCATGCTGACCAAAAAGATAGGAATCAACAAACCTAAGCTTGCCAAGATAATCATCTTTTTTAGACTTGGCTTTTTTTCAGGACTTTGCTGCTCAGACTGTGACATCATATATTCCTATTTCAAACGCATCAAAATGAAGCTCAATATATCAGAATAATGCTGATTGTGCTTTGTGCATAAGTACGCACGTTCTAATGCTCAGTTTAATTTTTAACAGCAAAAATTGATCAGCGATCGAATAAAAAAGCACCTGACCAAACTACCATCAGATGCTTTGCTCAGTTTTTTATCGCACAGAAATATTTACATTAAAGCCAATACGATTCCTGAAAAAATAATCAGCCCTACCCAACGGTTATGACGAAATGCCCAAAAACAACGTTGCGGATCTTTATCTTTAGTTTTACTCCATTGATATATAAAGTCTGCAACCACCACCAATAACGCCGCTAAACCAAACGGAATCAATAAATTTTCTAACCACAATGCCGTACCAATCAAAAGCACACTGCCCGCTTGCAACAATGAAATAATCTGAATGTCATAGCGACCAAATAAAATTGCGGTAGATTTCACCCCAATTTTCAAATCATATTCACGGTCAGTAATTGCATATTGGGTGTCATAAGCCACAGTCCACGCCAAATTGCCAAAATACAATAACCAACAAGTAAGATCAGGCGTTGCACCTACAGCGGTATAAGCCATCGGGATAGACCATGAAAATGCAGCTCCCAAGAACACTTGCGGTAAATGAGTGTAGCGTTTCATAAATGGATAAATAAACGCTAAAAATAATGCCCCAAATGACCAATAGAAAGTTTCAATTGGTAAAAATAACAACATGGCTGCGCTTAGTGCAACCAAACCTAAGAATACATAAATGGCTTCTTTGGCACTAATCACACCCGTGGCTAAAGGACGTGTTTTGGTACGCTCTACATGACCATCTACCTTACGGTCAGCAAAGTCATTAATGGCACAGCCTGCAGCGCGCATAAAAATTGTGCCCAGAATCATAGGGATTAATATCCCGATAGACGGCATGCCCTGATTAGCAATCCACAAGGCCCACATGGTTGGCCAAAACACCAGTTCTGTGCCAATCGGTTTATCGAAACGACACAAATAATAATATGCTTCTAAACGCTCACGCCACGTGATCTGCTGTGCCAATGCCATACCAATCTCGTATCTTAATGTTGTTGAATAAATTGCTCAAAACGCGGTAAAAAAGTTTCTTGCACAATAAATTTACAGCCATGCCAAGTATAGCAACTCTGTCGTGTCCAGCCTTCATCGAGCAAAACCACACGCCTTTGACACAACGGATTGGTACGCTGAAATAAAAACCAGCCAATGGGTTTATTGCCAATATGCTGAAATAAACGGGCTTTGCTTTGCAAACTTAGAATCGGAAAAATACTTTTGGCTTTGACCCATGGCTGTTCATCACACCCATATAAATAGCTTTCACGCACCCATGAAGTGTGCCAATGTGGCATTTGCATCCACTGGGCATCTTGTAAATTTAAACGCTGAAAAGATTGCTGCAGTGGTTCAACTTTAAATTGTCCGCCTGCGAGCTGAGTCAGTTGTTGGGTCAAAGAACCTGCTGCATATAGCCATGTTTTTAATTCAGAAGGCAGATTTGCCTGCTTGGGAAAAATAGGCTGTGTTCGCATGTTCCGCCACCTTAACAAGATAGCCTAGTGTAGCCCAAATTTAGGCAAAGTTTTGTGACCGATGGCGCAATTCCCTGCAATTATCCAAAAAAATTAAGCGAATTCTTATATTTTGATAAAATCTATGCCAATTCAAAACCATGATTGCACCATCTAAAACAAAAAACCCGCCGAAGCGGGTTTTTCAAATTTAAGATTTTTGATGTATTACAAGCTGTAGTACATATCAAATTCAACTGGGTGAGTCGTCGTGTTCAAACGACGTACATCTTCAGTTTTCAATTCGATATAAGCATCAAGCATGTCTTTGGTGAATACACCACCTTTTAATAAATAGTCGTGATCTTCTTTCAAAGCATCAAGCGCCATTTCTAGGTTGTGTGCCACAGTTGGGATTTTTGCTTCTTCTTCAGGCGGAAGGTCATACAAGTTTTTATCTGCAGCTTCACCTGGGTGAATCTTGTTTTGAATACCGTCAAGACCCGCCATCAACAATGCCGCAAAACCTAAGTACGGGTTCATCATTGGATCAGGGAAACGCGCTTCAATACGTTTGCCTTTCGGGCTAGACACGTAAGGAATACGAATAGATGCAGAACGGTTACGCGCTGAGTAAGCCAACATAATTGGTGCTTCAAAGTGCGGTACTAAACGCTTATATGAGTTGGTCGATGGGTTAGTCAACGCGTTCAAAGAGCGGGCATGTTTGATAATACCGCCAATGAAGTACAACGCCATTTCTGACAAACCTGCGTATTCATCGCCTGCGAATAAGTTTTTGCCATCTTTAGAGATAGACATGTGTACGTGCATACCTGAACCGTTATCGCCTACCATTGGTTTAGGCATAAAGGTTGCAGTTTTTGCATATTGATGCGCAACGTTCCAAACTGCATATTTGAACTGTTGCACTTCGTCAGCCTTACGCACCATAGTATTGAAGCTCACACCAATTTCTAACTGGCAAGATGCAACTTCATGGTGATGTACTTCTACACGACCAGGCCCCATGATTTCTTCAATTTTTGCACACATATCTGCACGCATATCTTGAGAAGAATCTACTGGTGGTACTGGGAAATAACCGCCTTTCACACGTGGACGGTGACCTGAGTTACCAGCTTCGTAGTCTTTACCTGTAGACCATGCAGCTTCTTCAGCGATTAATGTGTGGCGCGCGCCAGACATATCGATGTCCCATTTTACTTCGTCAAATACAAAGAATTCTGGTTCTGGGCCAAAGAAAGCAGTATCACCAATACCTGTCGATTTTAAATATTCTTCAGCACGGCGAGCAATAGAGCGTGGATCGCGGTCATAGCCTTGACCTGTCGATGGTTCGATAACATCAC
This sequence comes from Acinetobacter sp. YH12099, assembly GCF_013419195.1. Lineage (NCBI taxonomy): Bacteria > Pseudomonadati > Pseudomonadota > Gammaproteobacteria > Moraxellales > Moraxellaceae > Acinetobacter > Acinetobacter sp. YH12099. Next base: position 280,499 of record NZ_VPAP01000001.1, read on the forward strand.
ACGTTACAACCACTGTTGGTTCTGCAAAGAACGGGTCAATAAAACCTGTGTTGGCATCTGGGCGTAAGATCATGTCTGATGCTTCGATTCCTTTCCAGCCTTCAATTGAAGAACCATCAAACATTTTACCGTCTTCAAAGGTATCTTCATCGATACTGTCTGCAGGATAAGTTACGTGCTGCTCTTTACCCTTAGTATCTGTAAAGCGGAAATCGACCCATTTTGCACCACTTTCTTGGATGAGTTGAAGGACCTTGTTCGCCATGCTCATTTTGCTCCGATGTTTTTTGTTGCACCCGAAAGTGCGTGTTAGTAGTTGGCAGTTATTAAGCAATTAGCGTACCAACTTTTAAAAGCAAAGCTAAAACCATGAATTCCGTATGAGAATACATCATTTAAAAAAATTACTTTGTCTCTATTATACTGTCAGAAATACGATTTGCACCATATTCAAACACTGTTCATTTGATTTGATTTAAAACTGCAAAACATAGCACCATTTTAGTGCATTTATGTTTTATTTCTGTTGAATTGTAGATCAAAAAATAGCTCAAACAGTATCTATGCAAGCATTTTGCTGTGCCATGGTTGTATTGAGCAATGCAAATTATCCGACCAATCTTAAACAACACTTTATTTTTTATTGAGCAAAAATAATAAGATCGTTTAAAAATCCTAAACCTGTATTATTTTCGATCAAGCTGATTGAAAATATCTATACTGCAGATTTGTATTTTCTATCGAAACGCTGCACTCAAACTACCTGACGTGAACCGCTAATAACATGCGCCATGATGCTACTTTTTAGCGCATTTTTTACGTTATCTATAAGTGTGAAGCTAAAATATGACTGGTGAATGACCCTGTTTGATCATGTGTTCATTTCTTTCAGATCAAACCTGAACAATGTGTAATAAGCTTTGAAAATCTATAAATTGGTGAATGCGCTGATAAGCTTTAACAGGGATTATCATATAAATAGTCCGCAGAAAATGCTTATTTTTTGCTATGATGATAAGCGCTTCCTTATTCCACCTTCTTTTCGACAAGAAAAATAAAGTCCTTTCTCATTATAGGCGCAGGAATAAAGCAAATTATCTCAGACTCTTTAGCACTTAAAGTGTTCAATTTTCAATAGGTTAGCTCATGCTTTTAATGATCGATAATTATGACTCTTTTACCTACAACATCGTCCAGTATTTTGGCGAGTTAAATCAGGAAGTAAAAGTCGTTCGTAATGATGCCGTGACATTAGAAGATATTGAGCGATGGCAACCCAAGTATTTGGTGATTGGCCCAGGCCCTTGTTCTCCATCTGAAGCAGGGATTTCTATTCCTGCCATTCAGCATTTCGCAGGCAAAATTCCGTTACTGGGCGTGTGTTTAGGACACCAAAGTATCGGACAAGCCTTTGGTGGAAACATTGTGCGCGCTAAAACCGTGATGCATGGTCGTTTATCGGATATGTACCACAGCAACACAGGTATTTTTAGCAATCTGCCTTCACCATTTTCTGCAACCCGTTACCACTCTTTGGTGATTGATCAAGCAACCTTGCCAGATTGTCTGGAAGTGACATGCTGGACCAAAGAAGCAGATGGTTCGATGGAAGAAATTATGGGCGTGAAGCACAAAACTTTGCCTGTTGAAGGCGTGCAATTTCACCCCGAATCGATCCTGAGCCAACACGGTCATCAAATCTTTAAAAACTTTTTGGAAATTTACGCATAATGAGCGAGTCAAATCACATGAATATTCAACAAGCACTCAACCATATTACAAAACAAATTCACCTGACTCAGCCTCAAATGGAAGATGTGATGCGCGCGATTATGTCGGGCGAAGCAACAGACGCTCAAATTGGTGCATTGATGATGGGCTTACGCTTAAAAGGCGAAAGCATTGATGAAATTACTGCTGCTGCACGTGTAATGCGTGAATTTGCCATCAAAATTGATGTCAGCGATATTCCTTACCTCGTGGATATTGTCGGCACAGGTGGCGATGGTCAAAACCTATTTAACGTATCTACCGCCTCTTCCTTTGTCATTGCAGCTGCAGGTGCAACCATTGCCAAACACGGTAACCGTGGGGTTTCAACCAAATCAGGCTCATCTGACTTACTTGAGCAAGCAGGCATTAATCTTGACTTAAACATGCAACAAACTGAACGCTGTATTCGTGAAATGGGCGTAGGTTTCTTGTTTGCACCGAATCATCACAAAGCCATGAAATATGCGGTTACCCCGCGTAAAGAGTTGGGTATTCGCAGTATTTTCAACTTGCTTGGGCCATTGACTAACCCTGCGGGTGTAAAGCGTTTTGTCATTGGGGTGTTTAGCAATGAATTGTGCCGCCCAATTGCAGAAGTGATGAAACAGCTCGGTGCTGAGCATGTCATGGTGGTGCATTCTAAAGATGGTTTAGATGAAATTAGCCTTGCTTCGAGCACTTATGTTGCAGAACTCAAAGATGGTGAAATTACCGAATGGGAACTTACCCCTGAAAGCGTGGGAATTGAATCTCAAACTTTAACAGGACTGATTGTAGAAAACTCTGCTGAAAGCTTGAGTTTGATTAAAGATGCTTTAGGCAAAAACAAATCAGATAAAGGCGAAAAAGCGGCCAATATGATTGCACTCAATGCGGGTGCGGGTATCTATGTTTCGGGTCTAACTACAAGCTACAAACAAGGTGTCGCTTTGGCACATGACATTATTTATGGTGGACAAGCTTTGGAAAAAATGGGCGTGTTGTCTGAATTTACCAAAACGCTCAAACAGTACGAAGCATAAAGCAAATCAGGAAGGTGCATCATGGTGGATATTAGCAATACCATTTTAGGTAAAATTGTAGAACGTAAAAAAGAAGAGTTTGCCGAGCGTTTAAAACAACGCAGTTATGCAGACCTAGAACAATTGGCACGTGCAGCAACACCTGCACGTGGCTTTGCACAAGCCTTGCATAACAAACGCCCAGCGGTGATTGCGGAAATTAAAAAAGCATCACCATCTAAAGGCATTATTCGTGAAAACTTTGACCCTGCCGAAATTGCACAGCAATATGAAGCCGCAGGCGCAGCCTGTTTATCTGTGCTGACTGATGTCGATTTCTTTCAGGGTGCAGATGAAAATATTCAGATTGCCCGTTCACACTGTAACTTGCCTGCTCTGCGTAAAGATTTCTTGATTGATCCGTATGGTGTGGTGGAAGCACGTGCCTTACATGCAGACTGTGTGTTATTGATTGTATCTTGCTTATCTGACCAACAGTTGGAAGAAATGTCGGAAACGGCTTTTGAACATCACTTAGATGTGTTGGTTGAAGTGCATGATGAAAATGAATTGGAACGTGCTTTGAATCTTTCAGAGCGTTGTATTTTAGGGGTCAATAACCGAAATTTAAAAACCTTTGAAGTCGATTTAAACACCTCATTGCGTTTAAAAAACTTGTTGCCGCCTGCGCGTTTATTGGTCACTGAAAGTGGTATCGCCACACCAGAAGATGTCCGCATGATGCAAGACCATGAGATTCACAGTTTCTTGGTCGGTGAAAGTTTTATGAAACAAGCACGTCCTGACCATGCCTTTACGGCACTGTTTGGTCAGCCTGAAAATCTATAATCCAATTTGAAATACCATGAGTAAACATGATTCTTCGCTTTCTAAAGAACAGTACAAGCTACTGAAGTCTTTTAAAAAGCAAATCACTCAGCCACATTCTGCTCCTATTGCCAAATCGTCTGAACCTAAAGTTCAGACACCTGAGCAACAGCAGGAAGATGATTTGGCGTTGTTTCATCAGCAAATGCAAGGTGTCCGAAAAATGGATGCGGGCAATATTGCTAAACTTGAAACACCTGCCAGAAAAAAACCTGATGCACAAACACTGGCCAAACGTGCAGCAGCCATAGGCCCTATGGAAACCGATGATACCTTGCTGTCCGATACGCAAGCCATGCTTAACCCTGTGGGCAGCCAAGCTTCGCTGAGCTATCGCATTGCAACTTTGCAACATAAAGTCTTTGAAGATTTAAAAGCAGGCAACTTACGCTGGTTTGAAGCTGTTGATTTGCACGGTTGTACGGTAGAAGAAGCGCGGGTAGCCGTTTTGCAAATCATTCAAATGGCTAAAGATGAAAACCAGAACGTGATTAAAATTGTGCATGGCAAAGGCCCTGAAGCCATTTTAAAAACTTATGTAAATGGCTGGCTGCGTCAGCATCGTGATGTTTTGGCTTTTGTGAGTGCGCCTGAAAAACAAGGTGGCACTGGTGCAGTTTTAGTGTTGCTTAAACGCAGCGAAAAGAACCCAAAGTTTAAACAGTAATCGGTTTCATCTTTTAAACAAGGCATTGCAATAGTTTTCTGTTACAATGCCGACCTTGTTCAATATCAGTGTAAGTGAACACGTCTTATGTCTATGCAGCAATCCTACGCAAACATCCTAACCGCCGTTGGTGAAGATCTTAATCGTCCAGGTCTAAAAGATACGCCGATGCGTGCTGCTAAAGCTTTTTCGTATTTAACTTCGGGCTATAGCCAAACCTTAGCCGAAGTGACCAATAATGCCGTATTTCCATCCGACAACCGTGAAATGGTCTTGGTGAAAAATATTGAGTTCTACTCACTGTGTGAACATCATTTATTGCCATTTTATGGTCGCGTGCATATCGCCTATTTACCTGAAGGTAATGTTTTAGGCTTGTCTAAATTTGCCCGTATTACCGAAATGTTTGCACGTCGTTTGCAAATTCAGGAAAATCTGACTCAGCAAATTGCGGAAGCTGTGGCTGAAGTGACCAAAGCACGCGGTGTTGCTGTGGTGATTGATTCAGCCCATATGTGCATGATGATGCGCGGTGTAGGCAAACAGGAATCGACCACACGTACCGTATCTTTTGTAGGTGACTTTAAAACAGATAAAGAAGCCCGTCGTGAATTTTTAAGTGCGGTGCCTGAGAGTTTTTAAATTGTGGCTAAGTTCCTCAATCAAATAAAAAATCCCGAAATTTATGTTCGGGATTTTTGGGTTTTAGATTAAAAAATTAGCTTGATACATCTTCAGATTCAACCTACAGACACATTGTTGCGTCCATTATTTTTTGCCATATACAAGGCTTTATCCACTTCTTCAAAAAAACGTTGATAGTCTGGATGCCCATCATATTCATGCACACCTATACTAATGGTAAAGTTAAATTCTTCACCTGTTGATGTTTTTAATGTGGCTTTTTCGACACGTTTACGAATATTTTCAGCGACTACCAAGGCACGATCAATGGTGGTATCAATCTGTAACAGTAAAAATTCTTCGCCGCCAATTCGGAAGGCATAGTCACTGCCTTTTGCATATTGCAAAATCACATCAGCTAAAAACTGTAATGCATCATCTCCTGCTGCATGTCCATAACGGTCATTGATTGATTTAAAATGATCGGCATCTATCGCCAACAATGTTAAAGGCGAATTATTTTTTCGTGAAAAATTAATTTCACGGGACACGATGGTATTTAAATAACGGCGGTTGAGCAGTTGAGTTAAGGCATCATTGCCTGAATTGATATATTCAGACACCTGAAAAATTTGATCGACTAAATGCAAAATTTCACGATTCTTGGCACGAATGGATTGAATCATTTCAATTGCCTGTGCCTGACTTTCACATTGACCAATTTTCTGAATTAATTCATCCACCTGATAAATAAATTCAGTAATAGTTTGTACTTGTTCCGAACTTGAAAATGCATAAGCCGCTTTATGAATAAACCATAAACCAAATTCTGTCGCATGTTCTTCAAGCAACATTTGCTGATAGAACTCGATCACAAAATCTTCTGCATGTGCTTGAATAAACTGGAATGTCGCTTGCAAATCTTCTGGCTTAAATTGCTCGCAAATTGACTTCCATTGCTCTGCAAGCTCATGCGTACACTCTTGATACATCCACAACAACCCAGCCAAAAGAAACTGCTAAATTTTAACGGGTTTCACCAGCAACTCAACTTGTTTAGCTGGTTTTTTACAATTCAGTATAAATTCAACAGCTCTTTAAAAAAAATGCACATAGCCTAAACTGGTCTTGTTCCAGTCCTGTTTGTCCTGTTGTTGATATTCCCAACCCAATCGCAACACATGCTGCGGGTTGAGTACATATTGCAACTGGCTGTTCAGCTTAAATTGCCATTGGTGACGATCTTCCCAATACGGTAATTCAAGCTGAACCAAACTATTCATGCGTGCTGACCAGATATTTTGACAACCCAGTGTTGGGCCAATTCCAACACGCCAGCCTTTGTCTAAAGCCTTACCCGCTTGCACATGATTTTGAATTTGCACATAACACAAATGTTCACGCGCTTGATTAGCCACGCTATAACCAAACTGTGTTTTTAAACTTAAAACACCATGCTGTTCCGTTTCGCTAAAAGCCCCGTGCGAATTCAGGGCTTCTTGCTGCCAACCCAAATTAAAGCCCCAACTAAGTGGTGTTTTAAATGCGGTCATTGGGTTATAAGAGTTCACCGAGAGTAAATCTAACTGATTCAGTTTTAAGCGGTCTTCACGATATTGCACAGAAGCTTCTAAAAAGTTGAGCTGCGTCCCTGTACGAAAACCACCTTGCGGATCAAGTAAGTCATGGTAAGCCTGTCGATGACTCAACTCTACAAAATGCTCGCCTTGCACCTCGCCAGTACGCACAGCAAAGCTTCGTGCATGATGTCCCTGCACAGGATCGACCTGAGGGCGTGCGACATCCTGACGTTGTTTTTCTAAATTGATCTGACTTCTTAAACTTAAAATTTGTCTCAGTCGCGGTTGTGCAATTTTGGCTTCAATTTTGCGTCCAATCAGTTTCAGATACAAATCGTCATAAGCCATTTCCAGAATTTTAGCTTGATCGATTTGGCTGTAATTTTGCAAAATTGCCGCCACATTTTCAGGTTCTGCTTCGGCCACTTGATGGGCAGTTTTTGCCAAAGTTGTACCATGTTGTCTGGCTTGCGCCAATAACTGAGTTTCCAAAGCAGGACGATAGACAACATCTGCCACTAAATTTTCCTGCTCTACAGCTTTTAGTGTTTCAATTGGAATAGATGCGACTTTAAACTGCTGCTGTAAATTTAGCTCAGGACGCACCAAATCCATTAAGCCCAATAAGCGATAGGCACAATTGTCACTGATAAAATAATACGGAAATTGCACATGCTTCATTTCCCAAATGTGCTGCACCAAAAATGTGGTTTCCTGCTCATTCAGTGCCAGTTCGTACTCCCACAAATCTCGGCTTTCTAAATCACCATATTCTTTTACTTTGCGGTAATACGGCATCAGTGAATATTCACCTGGATATTGCCCTGTAAGTCCTTTCCATGCATAAGACCAATCTTCGCTGCCCGTTACCGTTGCTGCATAATTGACAGCATAGGAAATTAAATTCAGCTGTTTTTGATCTTTTGGGTCTAAGCGCAATAAAGTATGCCCAAACATAGAACTTGGATTGCCCATAAAGTCTGTGGCATAAATCAGCACTGCTTTATAAGGTTTAATTTGTCCAATCCATTCGTCCAATTCAGGACATTGCACCTGTGCCAAATCTTGTTGAGGAATTTGTAATTGTTCAATTAACCAGCGGCTACGTGCAGGAAATTTGCACTGCACCGATTGATTGGCAGGCGCTGTTTCAAATAATGCCTGCACATTGCGAAGTAACTCTTGGTTTAAATTGCTTCCGCCTTGTTCCGACACAAAATAGCCTGCATATTGCACTTTACTTTTGCCTTGCTGCGCATACATTAAACGCTGCCAAGTCACCTGTTCTGCCAAGTGTAGGTCTTTGGCTTTTTGCACATAATGTGCGGAAGATATTGCTAATTTATTTGTATTTTGTACTGTAGAAGTGGCTGTAAGTGGCTGAATCTGTATTGGAGATATTTCAGGAGATAACGCAAAAACCGTAGGAGATAAAAAAACTAAACTACTTAAAATAATGGATTTCATGGACATTTTATAAATTTTATATACATATTCAGGCTTAAACGTATTCTTGTGCTATAAAAAAGCCCTGCGAATAATGCAGGGCTTTTATTCAAACTTAAACGTATGCTTTTAAAACGTCATCATTCGCCATCACGTTCTGTAAAGATGCCAATACTTCTAAAGAAGTCTGGTTTTCTGCAGAATAAATAGATGCAAAGTTTTGCTTAGAAACCGCAAAGAAATGTGCTTTATCTTCTGCTTTAATGCTTAATAATTCAGCCAATACGTTCAAGCTTTCGCCTTCACCAACTGCCATATCGCGTGCCAATGTTTCAGCATTTTCATTGGTAAATGTCACAACTTGTGCAGTTACTGTACCTGTACCGCTACAACCTAAAGTACCAAATGTGATACCAAACAATTGGTTCGCAAAAATACCATTGGTGGTGGCTGCTAAAATTTTTGCAACTTTGCCAGACTGACCTGCCCAAACTTGAGAACCGATACCACAACCTGCATCACGGTCTGCAAATGCTGCTGTAGAACCCACTGCCAAGACAGCAGCCAATGCTAATTTTTTAATCATCGCCTTACTCCAGAGATTTATTATTCGAAAAATTATGCTTCGAATCGTTATTCTTTATTGCTATGTGTAATTTTTATTACACTATTTTAAGATAGCGAGATGTCACTCAGAAGGCAAAACATTTATCACAAAATCAGGCATTATTTTTGTGCATTTTTGTAGCGTCGATTGGTTTTTAGCTTAAAGATTGGTCTTAAATTTGAAAATAGATTTTAGTGTTGAAGATAGCATTTAGATTTACAGCTGCTGTTGATCCTCAGTTTTCAGTGTCCACTGCCCTTCTGCATCGCGATAACCCAAAATTTTCATGACCAGAACCAGACTCAGTAACAGCAATAAATACCAAGAACCGAGTTTGCCCCAGCCGACCATGTGCCACGCATCGACCTGACTTGGATACAACCATATTTGATAAAAGGTGCTAATGTTTTCTGCGACCCAAATAATAAAAGCCAAAAGCATCAATACAGGCAACATTGGCAGTTGTAATTGAGACCGTTGTAATTGAAAACGAATTTTGGTTTTCCAGAAAATCACAACGCTCCACGCAAACAAGCCATAACGAATATCGGGGATAAAAAACTTGCTCATGAAGTTGATGTACGACAACACTGCCAAGGCCATCATATTGCTAAAAGTCGGCAAATTCCGTAAAGATACCCGATACAAACGCAAAGAACGCGCAAAGAAACTGCCAACTGCAGAATACATAAAGCCTGCAAAAAGCGGTACGGTCATAATTTTAAAGACAGCAGGTTGAGGATATTGCCACGATGCAATTTGTGGATGAGTTAAAAAAATTTCCATGATCATCGCTAAAATATGAAACAAAGCGATGACTTTGGCTTCTGCCCAAGATTCTAGTTTTAAATATAAAAGACAAACTTGAATAATTAAGGCATAGAATAATAAATAGTCGTAACGGAAAAATCCGAAATATTCCTGACTGCCCATTGAAGCAGTCAGGGCAAATGCAATCAGCAATAAAATTCCAAATAAGGCAGCCGAAGCTGCCTTAGTCGAAAACTCAACTCCTGACTTTAGCCATGTTATCCACATGATGTGACAACCTGACTGAAGCTGAGATTACACCGATACATCTACAAATGATCCATCTATATCATTGTGCGATTATAGATATTTGGCACTGTATTCATGAACCGTGTCGATAAATACTTTAGGACGTTCAGGGTCTACCCACTGGGTAATACCATGCCCTAAGTTGGCTACATAACCTGTTTTTTCACCATTGGCATAGGCATCATCTAGCATCGCACGTGTTGCTTTGGCAATTGCTTCAGGTGAACCGTACAAAGTGGCTGGGTCTAAGTTACCTTGCAATGCGGCACGACCACTCACCGTTTGACGTGCGACATTTAACGGTGTTGTCCAGTCCAGACCAAAAGCATCTGCACCTGTTGCAATCATTGGCTCCAGCCATTGACCGCCACCTTTGGTAAATAAAATAACAGGGATTTTACGTCCATCTTTTTCACGTTGCAGACCTGACACAATTTTCTGCATATAGTGGAGTGAAAATTCAAGATATTCACGATGGGCCAATGCACCGCCCCAACTGTCAAAAATTTGTACTGCCTGTGCACCTGCATCAATTTGTGCATTTAAGTATTCGGTCACTGCATCGGCCAGACAGTCTAATAGTGCATGTAAAACTTCAGGCTGTGCGTACATCATGTTTTTGGTGAAACGGAAATCTTTGCTTGAACCACCTTCAACCATATACGTTGCCAAAGTCCATGGACTACCTGAAAAACCAATTAAAGGCACTTGTCCGCCCAAAGCAGAACGAATGGTCGATACTGCATTCATGACATAGTCTAAGTCTGACTTGGCATTAAATTTAGGTAAATTGGCAACGTCTTGCTCGGTACGCACCGTTTTATGAAACTTTGGCCCTTCGCCTACTTCAAAATACAGACCTAAGCCTAATGCATCGGGTACAGTTAAAATATCTGAAAATAAAATCGCAGCATCTAATTCATAACGACGCAAAGGCTGTAAAGTCACTTCACAGGCAAATTCAGTATTTTTGCATAGAGAAAGAAAATCTCCTGCCTGCGCACGTGTAGCACGATATTCTGGTAAATAACGTCCTGCCTGACGCATCATCCATACGGGCGTGCAATCTACTGGCTCACGTAATAAGGCACGAAGAAAACGATCATTTTTTAAGGTCGTCATTTACTTTCCCAACTCATTTTCAATCTTGCAGCCATCATATCAAAAAGGTTGAAGTTTTAATAACTTCATTTCTTGCTCGTCTTTTCAGCCTATTCTAAGTGTTCAAATTCAGCTTACGTTTATGTGAAATACATCACACAAACAAAAGTCACTGTAAAATTGGGGTTATCTTGCATATTTACACAAAACAACTACTGCATCTCCTTAGTTTTTCTGCAATACTTGGCTAGTTTTTATCTATGTAAATGAATAATTCTCAAGGTTGAATTACATGTTGGTTCGCACAATACTCGCAATGAGTTTAAGTTGCATTTTTGCAGGGACTACTTTTGCTGCATCTACTGCTGAACAACCGTTAAATCCACAAGTGATTAGCAATACCGCTATTGAAGATCCGATTGATCCTTTAGCGACAGAAGCATCGGCTGCACAAAATAATCTAAATGCAACAGACACTGCTATTACGCAACAAGAACAAAATGATTTAAATAAGGCTTCAAAAACCTTAGATGATCTACACAAAACTGAAGATACCTCTGCAGATGTAGGCACTGCACCAACACCAAGCTCTGCAAGCCAAACTGCTACATCCAACACAGCAGCACCAAAAGCTTCATGGACTTTAGATGGTTTAAATAATGCCACTTGGTATGAAAATATTGGTAAAGGTCAGTTCCCTGTGTATGCACGTGCACACGTGATGCTGAACAATTCACATGCTTCTCCAGGTGCAATTGATGGCACTAGTGGTAAGAACACCCTAAAAGCAATTGCATCATTCCAGCAAATGAATGGCATTAGCCCAACGGGTATTTTAACCAAAGAAACTTGGGATGCGTTGGTTGCACGTCAAGGTTCACGTCCTGCATTTGTAGAATACACGGTTACTGAAGCGGACTTAAAAGGTCCTTATGCGAAATCTATTCCGCATGACTATGCAGAACAAGCCAAAATGAAAGGCTTGTACTACACCCGCGTAAGTGAAATGTTAGGTGAAAAATTCCACATGGATGAAAATTTCTTAAAGAAATTAAATCCGAATGCAACATTTAATAAAGTGGGTGAAAAGTTATTGGTGACCAACGTTCGCAATGACTTACCTGAAGACATTCACCTGATTGTGGCGCACAAAGGTGCAAAACAACTGTATTTGTTCAACAAACAAAACCAAATGGTCGGCTCATTCCCAGCAACCATTGGCAGTGCAGATACTCCATCGCCAACAGGTACTTATAAAGTGACAGGTGTTGCACCAAACCCATGGTACAGCTATTCACCAAGTAACTTTATTCAGGGCAAAAACTTAAAACCGCTGTCTTTACCACCAGGCCCTAACGGCCCTGTGGGGAATATCTGGATTGGTTTAAGTAAAAAATCATTCGGTATTCACGGCACACCAAACCCATCGACCATTTCAAAAACGGCGTCGCATGGTTGTATCCGTTTAACCAACTGGGATGCAAACGATTTAGGTCGTAAAGTACGTTCTGGCGTGACTGTAAAATTCCTTGAATAATCAGTGATCGCTTTAAACCGCAAAAGACCCACGTTTTTACGTGGATTTTTTAATGCCGCGATAAAACTCTAAAATGTCTAGGTTATGCAAAAAATCTACACATGTTGCAATTTTAGAACGGCATGTTGCAGTTCGCCTCTAGGTCGGCTGCGGTGAAAAGATTAAGATGAGTTCAAGTTAAAAAAATGATAGGAGCATTATCATGAATGCTTATTTACACCGTAGTGAAGATCGTGGTCATGTGAAAATGGGGTGGTTAGACACCAAACATAGTTTCTCTTTTGGTAATTGGTATAACCCGAAATATATGGGTGTTAGTGCCTTACGTGTCATTAACGATGACCGTATTGCCGCACATAATGGTTTTGGTACTCACCCACACGACAACATGGAAATTTTGACTTGTGTATTAAGTGGTACGATTTCCCACCGCGACAGCATGGGCAATGAACGCCATATTACTGCAGGTGAATGGCAGTTAATGAGCGCAGGTACAGGCGTTCAGCACAGCGAAATTAACAATGGTGATGAAGAAGTACACATGCTGCAAATTTGGATTCAGCCGAATGTACGCGATGCAGAGCCGACGTATCAGCAAATTCAACGTGACCCAAATACAGCACCCAACCAGTGGCATTTAATTGTCGGCCCGAATGACAATGCCCCAATGCACATTCGTCAACAGGCAGAAGTAAAAGCAGCTGTTTTAGAAACTGGACATCGTTTAGAAGTTACAGCAACACAAGCGGTAAACTATGTGCATGTAATTCGTGGTGAAATCACCATTGGCGAGCAAACAGTTAAAGCGGGCGATGCTTTGTTATTTGCTGATAATGCTGTGATTGAAGCAAAAGAAGACAGCCAGTTCATTTGGTTTGATTTACCAAAACAGTAAGTCCTGACTGTCACCTTATTATGATTGAGCATCTTTAATTTTTTGAGTTACCCTCTTGCCCTCTTCTACAGAGGGCTTATTTATGGCTGAAATTGCATGATTCATTTTTTAAACACAGTTTTTGTCACGTTAATGACTTTACGCTGTTGTCTGCAAATACGCAGCAATTTGCTCTGCCACATTCCGTGCGGTTCGGGAAACACCAATTAAAGTTGCCGAGGCTGCGCCTGTCCAATCGCCATAACCAACCAACCATAAATTTTGCTGTTGTAACGCTCGATTTTCTAACACATCGACTGTGCCTTGTGCATTAACCACATTCAAACTTTGTAAATACGACAATGCTGCCTTAAAACCTGTGCACCAAATAATGGCATCAATTTCCTGTTCGCGCCCATCTGCCCAAACTGCACTATGTTCGGTTAAATAGTCAAATGGCGGCAGACCATGTAATACATCACGTTGCCGTGCTTCTTTGACACTTGGAATCATCACAATATCGCCCAAACCACCGATCGGTTGTTCAATACTGCGACCTTCCTGCTGGGCTTTTAAGCGCTCCGTGGCACGTAAAAATAAAACCCGTCCATCTACATCATCGGCTAAAAAACTTGGCGGTTGCTGTGTAACCCAAAAAGTTTCGGCCACTTTAGACACTTCTGCCAAAATTTGTGCGCCTGAGTTACCCCCGCCGACAATCATGACTCTTTTGCCCTGAAAAGCATTGGCATTGCGGTAATGAGCCGAATGAATTTGTGTGCCTAAAAAGCGTTCGCGTCCTGTATAAGCAGGAATAAAAGGCTGACTCCACGTTCCAGTAGCACTCACAGCGGCTTTGGCTCGCCAGCTTTGCTGTGCCGAACACACAATTAAATCATTGCCTTCCTTCAGGACTTTTTCGACCTGCACAGGACGCAGCACAGGAAATTGATAGCGTGTTTCATACGCTGTTAAATAGTCAATCACTTCTAATCGTTTCGGATATTCCTGTTCGGTTTTTGGCATTAACCAGCCGGACAAAGAACTCCATGTATTTGGAGAGAACAGCTGTAAAGAATCCCACGCATGTTGCCACGCACCGCCCGACTGCGTTTGATTATCCAAGATCAGAAAATTGATTTTTTGCCGTTTTAAAAAGTAAGCCGTGGCCAATGCTGCTTGTCCGCCACCAATAATAATTACATCGGCATCCATTATTTGATTCAAAATGGCTCTCCTGCTCGCAATACGCACCCTGTTGCTATGCCTAATCTTAGCGCATAAGTGCAACACGTGAGAGACTAAAAATTCAGTCCACCAAACTCAACTTATGGAAGCACGTAATTAGAAGCAAGCCATCTTGAAAAATGATGCTGCAAAAAAGCCAAGTCTTTCAACTTGACTTTGTTTTGTAAGATAGCTTGATGTGCAACACTGCAGAATCAGGTTCGGGCTTTAAAAAGCCCAAACCAATTTCAAAGTCGAAGAGTGTCCTTCAGGACGATGTTCCACTTCGGTTTCTTTCAAAAACTTTGCTTCCAAAGACCAATTATCACGTTTGTATTGAATCGCGGGACCAAAAGATAGAGCCTGTCCTTTATTGCCAATACTGACACCATTCACTTCATCATCTGTGGTTTGTTTAAATACATAACCTTCGAGTGCCAATTTGACTTGATCATTCAATTGATAACCGATTGCATAATCTCCAGCGAAATAATCCCCCGACTGATAATTTGTGTCGTCATTTTCACTGTTGAAGCTATAAGACATTTTGGTGGAAAACTCCCAACCTTGCGGCTGCAAATAAGAATACGCAAAGATAGGACGAATGGTGTTGTAGTTCTTACCTAAGTTGGCAACTACAGGACGTTGTGGATTGGCATCTTCATAATCGCCTGTTGCGAGCACACCTTCTAAAGCAGCTACACTGTGATGATTGCCTTTATGCCAACCCAACATGCTGCCAATAATCAAATCGCCCAAACCACTGTTAGAGTCTGACATGCCCATCACATTTAAACGGAAATCGACCAAAGGCTGTGCAGCATATAAACCCAACTGACCGCCTGCAATGTGTTGGGGGGTCATCCATACCAAACGTGGAATATAGACATTCACATCGGCATGGAAATTGTCTGGGCCGTCTTTAAACTCACTGGCATGATAGTTCTGATAGTAGTTGAGTAAGTATACCCCAGCTGGTGGTAAAGCCCCTGCTGCAATGCCTTCTGCGCCTAATCCAAATGTATCTAAACCGTTTTCTGTTGCATTGACGTGTGTCGCCATGACACCCAAAAGCATGAGTGCCCAAATTTTGTTATTCATAGAACATCCTATTCAATAGAAATTTTGATGAAGTCTGCCTGCTGCGCCTGAATCATTCATGCGCGAACAGCCGACTTTTAAGGGCAGCATCAACAAAGAACTTGCTGATGCTGTATTGGCGAACGTGTTAAAACTTTGTGTTTTAAGGTGTGGGATTAAGCACTTGCACGACGACGTTCAACTTCAGTCGATGGTGCATTTGCAGTGTCTTTGACTAATTCAAAGTTAAAGGTGATGTGCTTAAATGGTTTGTCTAAACCACGGCGCTGAATTTCTGCAGCATCGGTCACATCTACCGCTGTTGCAACCAGACCTTCACGGGTCGCAAATGCGAAGTCATCCCACAGGTATTGATCACCTTCAATGTTAAATTGCGTAGTGAGTTTGCGGTAACCTGGTGCAGAAATAAAGTAATGCACGTGAGATGGACGGTTGCCATGACGACCTAGTTTGTTTAATAAAGCTTGAGTCGTGCCGTCTGGTGGGCAGCCATAACCGACTGGCATGGTCGTTTGCGCCACATATTTACCATTGGCATCACTGAAAATAGTACGGCGTAAGTTAAAGTCAGACTGAGATTTATCAAAGAATGAATAGTTACCTAAACCGTTGGCATGCCAAACTTCGACTTTGGCATTTTCAATGATATTGCCATTGGTGTCAGTGACTGTACCTTCAATAATTAACGTATCTAAATGGTCTGATTCTGAACCATCATCCATACGCGCAAAACCGACTGATTCAGGCGCACCTGCAACATAAAGTGGCCCTTCAATGGTACGTGGTGTACCGCCTGTTACGCCTGCTTTGGCATCGGCTTCATCGGCACGTAAATCTAGATAATGTTCTAAACCCAAACCTGCTGCAAGTAAACCAAGTTCATTGGCTTTGCCTGCATCGGTAATATATTCCAGACCTTTCCACACTTCTGAAGGCTGAATGTCTAAATCTTCAATGGCTTGAAATAAATCTGCCACTAAACGCACCACTATTTGCTGCACACGCTGATCGACAGGGCGTGTAGCGGTGTCTACGTTCATTTCCTTCACTAAAGTATCAATTTGTTGACGGTCCATGTAACTCTCCTTGGCTATTTTGGCTTTGCTGGTTGTCGCATTGCTATTTTGGCTTTTGACACTGCCTTACTGTGTTGATGATGGTGTCAGTGCTGAGCTAAATGCCTCAACACTGACCGACTTCCTTGGAAACTTTTTATCTATTGCAATTCGATAGGCTCAGTACAATATTGCAGCACCTATCCACTTTTAAATATGTGTTAAATATGTTTAAACAATGCTGAACGTGACTGACCACTTGCACCATCGGCAGCACTCAAGAAGCGTTCAGTGTGAATATCACGTTCAAACAAACGGCTTTGCATTAAGGTCGAAATTGCTGCATCAATCATGACTGGTGGGCCGCATAAATAGGCTTTGTGTCCACCGCAACGCTGCTCAAAATAATCGGCAACCGCTTCATGCACATAGCCTGTAAATCCTGTCCAATGGTCTTCTGCTTTAGGTGCATTTAATGCGGGAATGTAGCGGAAGTTTGGATAGTCTTTGACTAACTGCTCAAACAGTTCTCGGTTATATAATTCCGCAACATCACGCGCACCTTGGAATAGGTAAATGGTGCGGGTATCACCCGACTCTAGTAAGTCTAAAATCATAGATTGCGGGCTAGATAAACCTGAACCACCTGCAATAAAAATCGCATCCTGATCATCCGATTTACGTACAAAGAATTGTCCGTATGGCCCTGAAATTTCCAGTGCGTCGCCTGCCGCAAGCTGCTCATGCACATAGGTCGTAGCACTGCCGCCCACAACATGACGAATATGCAATTCAATAATGCCTAGTTCGCTTGGTGCATTGGCAATTGAGAAGGCACGAGTGCCTTCAATACCCGGGAATTGCACGTTAATGTATTGCCCTGCCTGAAACTCCATCGGGCGGTCTAACTGCAAGCGCACACCTTTAATGGTTGGAGATAAGTCCTTTACCTCAAGGACTTTGGCCTGATAATCCTGAACCAAATATCCCAAGAAATCTGGGTCTTCATCAACATCGGCTTCAATGGTCATGTCTGATTCAGGCTTACAGCAGCACGCCAACACTTTGTGTTCTTCACGTTCCAAATCCATCAGCGCGAAAGGTGACGCTTCGCCGACATCATAATAACCATCGGTGACTTGGACTTTACAAGTGCCGCAAGTGCCATGCCCACAAGCAAATGGCAACCACACGCCTTGACGTAACGCGGCATCTAAAATGGTTTGATCTTCTTCAACCTCAATGGTTGTGCCAATTGGCTCAATTGTGACTTGATAGCTCATCTGCGACCTCCTGTCTTGTACTTACTGACTGTGCTTTGCTGTCTTTATTTTGTTGTGATCTTACTGTTTTAAACGTGTGCGCCCTTGTACCCATTCAGTCCTGGGGTCACAAAACGCAGTAGTGATTTTTGATCGAAGCCAATTTCTGCCAAGGTCTGTTCAGGGCGTGGCTGAATTACCTGTTTGTTTAAAGTAAATTGCACTTCATCCCATTTAATGTTTTCAAAGTCAGGATGTTGATGGAAACCCGCCTGCATTTGCTGATCCAAAAATTCCTGAAAGGTTTGCTGCGGCGAAACCAACATGGCGTGTGCAGAACAATATAAAGTGTGATGATCCCAACCCACATACACCAAAATGTTGTCGCCATAGTGTTTTTGTAGGTCGCGTGGTTCAAAGTCGTAATCTGGGCGAATAGCGCGTACTGACATGGTCATTCTCCGTATTGGGGTGGTTTGAGCCGCAAATGACTCAAACCGAAATCCTTTTAAATTTGAATCTTGAAATAACTTAAATTTTAGATATTTACTTTAGATAGTGAATGCGTGTTAAGCCGCATCACCTTTCCATTTTTTCCAGCGTTGCTGGTCTGGTGAACCTTCAATATCCAAGTTATCTGCACCGACATTGAAGCGATAATATTCGCGCAGCATGTTTTCCAAATCTAAGCCACCACAGTTGCCTTGTAGAATTTGGTTCACTGGCAACCATGCCTGCACATATTTTTCAGGTTCACGTTCAAAAATATCGTGACAACCATCTGAACAGGTGTGGTAACGCTCGCCTTTATAAACAGACTCACGATACGTAAACATGGTCGGATCGCCATCCATTTCGGTGAAAGTCATTGGCACTTGGCAAATTTGGCACAATTGCGGTAAGCCTGCGCTGTAGAAACGCTTGCCTTCTGCTTCCATCTTGCGTGCTAACTCCCACTTTGGACGGTAGTATTTGTCAAAGGTGTCTGGATATTTTTCAGATAACCAATCCATTTCCTGATCGGTTGGAATCCAAGTATGGAAACCTGCTGCATGACCGAAGTTATAGAAAATCCACCACGCTTGATGCGACACGTGTTCTTTTTCTTTGGTAATTACTTCTGAATATTTCGGCATACGAATACCGTAACGGCTCAAGTCTTTAAATAACGCACCGCCCGCTTCTTCAAAGTAGGTTTCCCACGCTTCTTTCCACGACATCACTTTGTTTGGCAGCATGTAGTCCATCATCATGCCAACTATAGATAACAGACGAGTCCCACGCCAGAACCACTTATCAATCCATTCCTGTACGATTGGCACGTTATCTTCGTGTTGTTCTAACAAGAATTTCACGATTTCTAGACCTAAAGTCATGTGACGTGCTTCATCGGACTGTGCACTAAAACCAAAGGTGACCGTTGCCATATCGCCATTGTGTGCTGCACCTGACATGAACGGTACGAACAACAAGTTGGTCAATACATATTCAAAGGCAAAGCTAATGGCTAACAAGAACTCAAACGGCCCTGCTGAACGCGCATCTTCAAAGAAAGATTTTGGTACAGACAAGTACCAAACGCGGTCATGCATGTGCGACCAATCCTGAAAACCATCAAAGAATTTGTTGTAATGGCTCATGGCATGAATTTGCGTCTGCACGTGACGTAATTCATCAATCGACTGCATTTGTGATGCGATACGTGCACCTACACCACTGAACTGACGCCCTACATGTGCATAACCTTGGAATGCCTGATATTCAAGCGGAGTTACCGCAGTTAAAAACAGTTTGATGGCATTCAAATAACGCTCATTGGTCACGTTCATTTGACCGTTGTTTTGTGCAAAAGCATCAAAAATGGCGTAAAGTTTTTTCTCTTTTTCTGCCTGATACTTCCAGTAAGCATCCATGGTTAAACGGAATGGATCTTCCCATTTAGACCAGTCTGTAATTTTAATGCCTTCAAATTCTTCGTATGGAAAGGCTTCTTTGCGGTCTGCATAAGAAAAGTCCCAATCCAAGTCACGAGTAAGTGCGCGATAACGGTCTTTGGCATTCAGTTTTTTTGCTGGGGTTTTAACTTGTGAATTCATGCTCATCATCCTTAAATTTTTTAGCGGCAATCTATGCAGCAATATGTTCTGGCGGCACTGTACTCAAATTGGCTCAGTGCACATCCTTATTCCTAGTTCCAGTGCAAACGGAAACTGTCATCATCTTCTTCGACGTTGCCGCCCAACGTAATCATGTTGAGTTGTAAAGACTGAATATCCCAATCTTGTCCAAGTTTTTCAGATACCGTTTCTGCTTTAACAATCAGACCTGTTTCGCTTTCTACCCGAATCATGGCTGGCAGATATTGAATCGTGGCATCTGGGTTGTCTTCTTCAATCGCTTCAATGATGTAGCGCGACGTGTCATTGTCCTGTAATGCGAGATAAACCTTAGACATGCTGCTTCTCCTTAAGCCTGCAAAATTTGTTCGAGTTCGATGCCAATTTTTTTACTGCGTTCCAGCAGTTTTTGTTCTGCAATGTCGACTGCATCTGCAGACAACGCCTCAGCTGCCCACGCTGCAAATGCCGCTTTCACTTCAGGTAAATATTCGGCTAACCACTGGCTCAACAATTGTTTATTATGTGCAGATTCTGCAGCTGCGGTTTTAAATACGCTGTCTGACCATTTGCGTAAATCTGCCATGGCTTCCTGCATAAATTCCATCAGCATCGCCAAGTCACGTGCTTGATGCTGTGCCAGCCATTGATCAAATTGGGTGTAAACCAATTCGCTCATAAAGCTGTCAATCACCAAGTTTTGTAATAAAAACAGTTTGAAATAGTCCTGCTCGATCAAACTGGTTTCACACAACTTGCGCAGTCCTTGCCATGCTTCATCCTGCATCCATGCTTGTTTGGCTGGAATTAAAGATTCGCCCGTGTTGCCATCGAGTGCCAAACCAACCCGTGAGATGTACTGCGCCATCCCTAAACGATCCATCGCAGCATAAATACAGGCTTGGGTCAGCACCGTGCCATAACCATAAGCACTGCCCGACATCATGTGTAAATTGGCAGTCTGTTCGATATGACGAAACGGCAAAAACAAGGCAATCACTTTGGCTTTGACATCTTCAGAAATATGCTCTGCCAACTGGCGCTTTTCAAAAAAGCTAAAGTTACTTTCGGCAATGTCCTGCAAACGCGCACGATGCTGCACATAAGTTCCGTAATAAAACTGACGCGGGTCTTTAAATGCGTACCAATCCTGCATTTCAATTGCAGTATGGGTTTTATCATTTAAGGTTTTTTCAGGTTTCCACAGCGGACGATAGTGAAAGTTGGTTTCCGCCTGAATATCAAAACTGACTTCCTGATAACGGGTGGCTGGCTTGTTGCCAAAACGGCGCTCAATATAGGCATAGTTTTGACGAATTGGCTCAATACCCGCTGTTTTAATTTCTAAAGTCATCGCTTATCTCCTTAAGCATTCAGTGTTGATCTTCATGATCAATGTTGTATCGCTGTGCACCGACTAAAGTGTCGTGTTCAATGCCGTAACGCCATTTGTCTTCTTCAGCATCATTCACGGCTTGCTGTTGTTCGCTCATTTCCACCACTTGATTGGTTGCGCAGAACTCGCGGAATGCTTGCTGCGGTAACACCAACTCCACATATAAAGTGGGATCGTGAATGGCAAAGTCGAACTCGACAAATGCGGCATTAATATCGCCCGTTACCCGAATATATTTGGTTAAGGGCAATGCGCCTGTTGCATCCTTCATATTGTTCTCCTACAAGATCTGATTCATTCAGAACTTGCTTCAGTTGCTTCATGCATCTGTTGCTTACTTTTACTATTACAACAAGCGTGCCAACTTTATAAAAACATTGAAAAACAGCAACTTAAAAAATCTGAGTGTTTTTATAAGAATTTGGATTTCATGATTTGATGAATTTTGATGTTTAAAAAATTTAAGATTTCATGATTTGATGAAATACAGCCCGTACAGATACAAAAATTTACCCTTGGGCTTTATGCAATTCGCTTATGATAAAGACGGAATAAAAACAACAAAAACATATAGATACAACTAAATACCTTTAAGGTTTGGCATGATGCTGTTTAGGTATTATTGAATTTTCACGAATTTGCATAAGATGGCTAAATAGCCTCGAATTTAATGGATTAAACACGGCGCATGGTACAAGTAAAATACGACAGCAGCGGCAAATATGCAGGTCATCCTCAGGAAATTCACGACCTGCTTTCCAAACTACATTTTGACACCGAGCGTGGACAAATCTGGTTTGATGAGTATCGCATGTTGCTGATGCATACCAGCATCATGGGCTATTTGCGTAAAGACCTTGCCAATATGATTGGGATGGAACGCACCAAGCGCTTTTTTATTCGTTTGGGCTATCAGGCAGGTCTGAAAGATGCCGAAGTCACCACCAAAATGCGTCCAGGCTTAAATGAAGAGCAGGCTTTTATGGCAGGGCCGCAAATGCACGGTATTCGTGGCATGGTGCAAGTTTCTGCCAATCAATTGATTTTAAATCAAAAGAAAAAACAGTTTTATGCAGACTTAAACTGGCATAACTCCTTCGAAGCCGATGTGCATGTTGAGCAATTTGGACTGAGTCACGAACCTTCCTGCTGGATGCTACTAGGCTATGCTTGCGGTTACAGCAGTTTTGCCACAGGCATGACCATTATTTATCAGGAAGTGGAATGTAAAGCCTGCGGGCGTGAGCATTGCCGCATTATTGGTAAACAACTCAGTGAATGGGAAAATGCCGATGAGTTGATTCAATTCATGTCGCCTGAACCGATGGAACAGGAACTCATTGCGCTACAAGCAGAACTGTATGAACTGAAAAAGTCGATTTATACCACCAGTAAAAATGACTACAGCATGTTCAGCTCAGTCGGACAATCTGCAGCTTATCAACGGGTGTGTGACTTACTCAAAAAAGCGGCAGGTGCCAAAGTTTCCATTTTGCTGCAAGGTGAAACAGGGGTCGGGAAAGAAGCCTTTGCCCGTGGTGTGCATGAACTGAGTCAGCGTAAAGAACATGCTTTTGTTGCGGTCAACTGTGCGGCAATTCCGCCTGAACTGATTGAATCTGAACTGTTTGGTGTTGAAAAAGGTGCATTTACAGGTGCACATCAATCACGCTTAGGTAAATTTGAACGCGCCCATGGCGGTACTATTTTTTTAGATGAAGTGATTGAACTTTCGCCACGCGCTCAAGCGGCTTTACTGCGTGTGCTACAAGAAGGTGAAGTGGAACGTGTTGGGGATTCACAAACCCGTCATATTGATGTTCGTGTAATTGCTGCAACCAATGAAGATTTAGAACAAGCGGTTAAAGCAGGTCGTTTCCGTGCCGATTTATATTACCGTTTAAATATTTTTCCTGTGCAAATTCCACCACTGCGTGAACGCCGTGAAGATTTACCGCTATTGGTTGCGCATTTCTTAAAACGCTTTGAAAAAATGTATGACACACAAATTCAAGGCGTCAGTGAAAAAGCCACTGACTTTATGCAAAGCTATGCGTGGCCTGGCAATATTCGTGAACTGGAAAACCTGCTCGAACGTGCGGTACTACTGACGGAAGATCAACAACTGATTAAACTGAATGCCCTGTTTCCGCAAATGCACAGCGACCATACTGTAGATGAGCAAGACAGCGTAGATTTAGACACGCTTTTAACCGAAGGTTTTGATTTAGAACAGCATGAGCAACAACTGATTATCACCGCGATGCAAAAAGCCAAACACAATGTATCTGAAGCGGCACGCTTATTGGGAATTTCCCGCGCTGCACTGGATTATCGTTTAAAAAAATACGCCATGCGCTAGAAATTCCGCAATAAAAAAGCCCTGTTTTTCAACAAGGCTTTTGCATTTCAAGCAGCCGAATTACCAGCTCAGTGTCTGAGTGCCTGGACGGAAAATTGCTTCACCCATAGCATCTGGATTGGCATATTTCAGACCTTTCATTAAGTCACCTTCAACAACACCGTACTGCTCCATACACATTTTGCAGATATACACATCACCACCTTTGGCGATAATACTTTTCAGCATGTTCTGATGCTCTGCATATTTATGTTCAAAGCGGTTAGATGCCAACATTACGCCTTGATCGACCAAATAAATCGTCAGTGGATGACCTTTGCCAAATTGGTTATTGCTCATGCCAATTGCCATTTTGGTGCGGTGCGCATCACTGCTGGTAAGCAAGACAAAAAGTGGATCTTTTTTGCTCTCTGCCATTGCTGGAGATAGACTGGCAAAGGTCAGCAAAACCGATAAACATAACAACTGAATCAATTTCATGGCAGAACTCACACTCAATTTAAATCTGGTCAAAATATTAGCATAATAAATATACTATATTTAAATAATAAATTAAGACGATAGTCTGTATGCAATAAAGCCAAGCACTAAACTTTTTCAAAAATCAAAAATTGATCACTGTAAAATGACCCCAGCATCAACAATCACAATTCAATACGTCCAAAAAACAAAGCGCCACCGAAAACGGCAGCGCCAAGCATGTATTTAAGAGCAATCTTTTCTAGTAGAAATGAAGGGTTAAGCCGCTAAATTTTTCTTGAGTTCATCTTCTACAATACCAATTTCCAACTCACTGAAACGACGGATTTCCCCTTCTGCATGTTTTTCCAACATGCCGCCAATCAATGGCACTTTAACCTTAATTGTCCAGTTTAATTGAATATCAATTTTTTCATGGTTGCCTGTCACACTACGCTCGCCTTTAGCTTCTAAAGGCAAGTTTGCACCAAGCTCCACGGTAGAAGTAAGCGCCGTTAAATGGGTCACATCATTGCGTTTTAAACGAAATGCATCTTTTAATAATTTTTTAGCCATATCTGGAATATTCACATCTAAATTATAAGCACGGCGTAAAGTGTAAATATCACCGTTCTTTTTAGATTCTAAAATTTCCAAATTTTCACCAGGAATACGCTTGCAGACTGCTTCATGCAAAGCAACATCTGCCACTAAACGCTTAAATTCGTCAATTGAAACGCCATGAATGGTGGCGTTTACAGTAAATTGATGAGCCATTTGAGTTCCTTTTATTTTGTTTATTGATGGAGTAGGTCTAGCATCATCGTGCAATATAATTTGGCTGATGCTCAACGGGTATAAGCTGTTTTATATCCTAAATACAACTTTATTTTCAGGCTATTAAAATGTTTTTTCCGCCTGCTGTCATTGACTCTATTTTGTCTATTCTGTGTGAATGATGCCAAATTCAGCGGCATAGGTTTCATGGCTATAAATAGTTAAATAATGCCCATAAAATTCAATTTTGGCATAAAAATGTTCTGCGCCATCATCTAGTCCTGTGGAACACCATGTCGTCCCTTTGGGGAAATCATCTAACCACTGGGCTTGGTAAAAATCTGCAATCGAATCAAACTGTAAATAACGCTCAGGATACGCTAAAATATCCAATGCCAATAAATCAAATTGTTTAAGCTGCGCCTGTTTAAAATCAATTAAATTGCTCATCGCTACACGCCATCACACCGCAGAATGTGCCGCATGTTTTTGTCGGATTTTATGCCATTCACGCCAGCCCAAATAAGCAAGAACCACAAAACCTGCATATAACACAGCCGTTAACAGCAACTCTTTGTAAATAAACATGCCGATATACACCAGATCGACCACAATCCATAACACCCATGTAGCCAAGTATTTACGACTGGTCCAATAGATTGCCAATAGACTCATAGCTGCCAGTTGTGCATCCAATAAAGGCAGTGAAGCCTGCGTCCACCACTTTAAACTTAGCCCAAACAGTAAACCCAGTATGCTACTCAGTGCAATTTGCAGCCACATTTTAGAGAGTGGCAAGCTTTGAATGATGATATGTTGTTTTTGCTGCTGTGCAGTTTTCCACTGGAAAAAACCATAAACAGCCATGCCCATAAATAGGGTTTGTAATACCGTTTCGCCATACAATTGATATTCAAAGAACAAATAGGCATACAGCAAACAGGCAATAAAATTCACCACCCAGCAAGCTATATGTCGCTTAATGGTTAAGGTCACGCCTAAAACACTAATCAACACAGCAATGATTTCTAAAACTGACATTGATGCTGCCTATGTAAAAGAAAAAGGCATGATACCTCTTTTCGGGAAAATAGCGCAAAACTCAACATTTAACCAAACACTTAACTGACAAGAAGATGCTGCAATTAATTTTCAAGAAACCTCTGTAAAATCATAAACAGAAAATCAGGCATGAAAATCAATCTGTTTGAAACTGCTCTGAATTATTGTATTTATGCTCTTGCCCAAAGCGGTCTACATGGGTAATAAAAACTCCGTATTTGCCGACAAAATATTCAAGGGATTGCTCGTAAAAACTCCAGTAAATTGACCACTCCCCCAAGTCTAACTGACGAATTTGCGTATGTGCTTTGGCAGGCATTTTATTCAGCACTTCTTGTTGAATAGTTTCGGCATCTTCAGGGTCACGACTAGATACTTTTAAGCTTAAAAATATTTCTGCGATATCATCAAATAATTGCTGTTCGTATTCGGCAACTTCTTCCACCACCTCACGAACAGGGCGCGGTGCTTTGTGGGTAATCGGGTCTTGGACAATATTGGCAATATTGGCAATATCTTGACAGCTCTGCTGAAAAGTACGATTAATTTTTATTTTGAACCAGACTTTCCAGACTGCATATACGGCAATCAACAACAAAATCCATAACAATAGTTTTGCCATCTTGGTCTTCGCTCTTATTTCAGGCGTTTCAATAAAGTATAACCATTTCAGGGCTTAGCGTCTATTCGCTGCTGCACGCTTCAACGCTTATGCTTTAACAGATGATTCCATCCATGCATCGCTAAAAAGTGCAATGCTCAATTACACAATGATACCGATTGCCTTAAAAATAGGACTTGTGCTGCAGTATAACGCAGTAAAACACAACAATTTTCTGCTATTTCTTTAAACACTTTTCGCTTCCAATAGAGCCTTGTTTTTATCTATCACCCTAAGCCTAGATGATTAGAGCTGCACAAATTCAAGATGTCGCCAATTTGGTTGCGGTATTACACGCCAGTATTCGCTCTTGTATTCAAGATCATCAACGCAATGAAGCCAAAATTCAGGCATGGCTAGAAAATAAAAGCTATGAAAATATTTTAATGCTGCTGCATTACAACAATTGTTGGGTCTATGTCTTACAGCATGTGGTGGTTGGCTTTATTATGATGAGTGATCGCGGGCAAATTTTACAACATGCCATTGCCCCCGAAGTACAACAACGCGGTATTGGTCAAGCCTTGTTATTTGAAGCAATAAGCGATTTAAAGCGCAAAAATGTATCGCACATGAGTGTATTTAGCACACAGACTGCTTTAAGTTTTTATGAAAAAAATGGCTTTGAAATACAACCTCAAAAAATTAGCTATGGGCACTTCACACCCATGCTCAAACATCTCAATGGCGAACCCTTAGAGCACACTTAAAAAACAAACTTTCCAATATAGTGAACGCACATAAAAAAACCGCTTTCAGGTGAAAGCGGTTTTTTGGGGATGTGGATTCGATTTTATAAACGAATCTAATTTTATAAGCGAACTAGGGCAATAATTTTTTCTGCCAGTTCTTCTGTAGCTGTCGCAGTCAACTCTGCATCTGCACCACTGTTTACATCACTAATGACCACAATGCCCGTTTCGCGGAGTAATGCAACCTGCGCAGCATCTAAACCTGCTTTGGCAATGGCAACAATACCCTGCTGAATCAGCAAGCTTTCAAGTGCTTGTGACTGTTCAAGTGCTTGGCTTGGTACACATACCGCTGCAGGTTTTTGACCCAAACGTGCAGCACGGTCTTCGGCTGTTACAGGTGTACTGTGTGCAGTCCATTCTACGCAAGCTTCAACCATACCTGCGCCAATGGTCACGTTATTTAAACGATCAATGAAAATAAACGAACCCGTATAACGACTGTCTTGATAACGGTCAAATACCACAGGCGCATCAAATTCGATGGTGACATTGGCAATTGCATTCAGTTCAAGCTGTTCAACCTGCACCTGTTCCAAAGTATTCACATTGGTACGGTAATGAATGGCTGTGACTTTTGCAGGCACAGTTTGTGTACCCACTTTTAAGTTATACAGCTTGCCAATAGATAGTGGCTGATCAGCCATCCACACCACAGTGGCATTTACAGCACGTGAAATTTCAGGACGCACTTGATCTTCACGCACCAACACATCACCACGTGAAATATCAATTTCATCGTTCAGTGTTAGGGTAACTGCTTGACCTGCAATTGCATGTTCAAGATTGCCATCAAAAGTCACAATCTCTTTTACTGTCGAGCTTTTGCCCGATGGCAATGCCACAATGCGGTCACCCACATGAATATCGCCCAAAGCAATCGTGCCGCAGAAACCACGGAAGTCAAGGTTTGGACGGTTGACATACTGCACAGGGAAACGGAAATCATTTTGAGCCGAGTTACGGTTAATTTCTACCGACTCCAATGTTCCCATTAAAGTATCGCCTGTGTACCAAGGGGTATGCTCAGACTTGTTCACCACGTTATCGCCATTTAAGGCAGAAATTGGCGTGAAAATAATATTCGATGGTTTACGATCACCCAGTTGATTCACAAAGTTCGCATATTCCGTCTGAATTTCGTTAAATCGTGCTTCTGAATAATCCACCAAATCCATTTTATTGATGGCAACCACAATATTGTTAATGCCCAATAAACTAGAAATAAAAGTATGACGACGGGTCTGAGTTTGTACGCCATAACGCGCATCAATCAAAATAATCGCCAAGTCACAAGTCGATGCACCTGTTGCCATGTTACGTGTATATTGCTCATGCCCAGGTGTATCGGCAATGATGAACTTACGCTTTTCAGTAGAAAAATAACGATAAGCCACATCAATGGTAATGCCCTGCTCACGCTCGGCTTGCAAACCATCGACCAATAAAGCTAAATCAGGTGCATCGCCCGTAGTGCCGACTTTTTTCGAGTCACGAGTCACGGCTTGTAATTGATCTTCATAAATCAATTTTGAGTCATACAACAAACGACCAATTAATGTCGATTTACCATCGTCTACGTTACCGCAAGTTAAAAAGCGCAGTAGATCTTTGTTTTCGTGCTGTTTTAAATACGCCAAAATATCTTGGCTAATTAAATTCGATTGATGAGACATTGCTCAAAGCTCCACATATTTTTTAGAAATCGGTTTTTTAATCTTTAATCCCTCTAAATCTCCCTTTTATAAAGGGAGGCTTTGCTCCGCTTTTTATAAGTCCCTCTTTATAAAGAGGGGTTTGGGGAGATTTTTCAGGAGAGATTAGAAGTAACCTTCTTGCTTTTTCTTTTCCATCGAGCCAGCTTCATCGTGGTCAATCATACGACCCTGACGCTCTGAACTGGTTGCCAATAGCATTTCCTGAATAATTTCAGGCAAGGTATTCGCTTCTGATTCGACTGCACCCGTAAGTGGATAACAACCTAAAGTACGGAAGCGTACCGATTTCATTTGTGGAACTTCACCTTCTAGCAACGGCATGCGTTCGTCATCGACCATAATTAAAGTGCCGCTACGCTCAACGACAGGACGTTCTGCAGCCAAATACAACGGTACTAATGGAATACTTTCGAGGTAAATGTATTGCCAAATATCCAATTCAGTCCAGTTAGACAATGGGAACACACGAATACTTTCGCTTTTATTGACCTTGCCATTATACAAATTCCACAATTCAGGACGCTGATTTTTCGGGTCCCAACGATGTTTTGCATCACGGAAAGAATAAACACGTTCTTTGGCACGTGATTTTTCCTCATCACGACGCGCGCCACCAAATGCCGCATCAAAACCGTATTTATCTAAAGCTTGTTTTAAGCCTTGGGTTTTCATGATGTCGGTATATTTAGAACTGCCATGATCGAATGGGTTAATGTTGGCATCTACCCCTTCTTTATTTTGATGAACAATCAAGTCAAAACCGTGCTGTTTTGCCATGTTGTCACGGAAAGTGATCATGTCTTTGAATTTCCAGCCTGTATCCACATGTAACAGTGGAAATGGCAGTTTCGCTGGATAGAATGCTTTTAAAGCCAAATGCAACATTACCGCTGAATCTTTACCAATCGAATACAACATGACTGGATTTTCAAACTCGGCTGCAACTTCACGGATAATATGAATACTCTCAGCTTCAAGCTGTTTAAGATGAGTAAGTCTTTCCTGATTTATTGACATTGATCACACCAGATGTACTTAAACTTGTGTACGAATAACACAGATAGAATTTGATTTTCATTATAGTGACTTAGTTATGCAGACTATTGCTTGTTTTATTATATTTATATGCAAAAAGCTCATATAAAAGAAAACCAATAAGCAGTATAAGTTTTATTTAATCAATAGTTTATTCCATCATATATTGAAATTTAACGTCATTCTCGCTACGTTTGATACATACAAATCGCGCTTACAAGCTGCTCATTTTTGAATAACTTCATAGATTATTCATCTAATTCAGTGCTTCAAGCATGAACAAAAAATGCTTAAAGTAAAAACATATTTTTTTATTTTTAAGATGCTCCCATGCCACAGATTGAACAGATCAAATCCAAACTTGAACAGGCGCAGCTGGCTGGTTTTTTGTATCAGCACAGCCCTGAGCTACTCGTCCTACAAGAGCCTTTAAACGATGATGCTTCAATGCTGAATGTTTTTGTGCAACATGAACTCAGTGCAGATCAGATTGGGCTGCAATTTGGTTTGCGTTGCCGTGATCAACAACTCTCCTTTTTAATAGGCGTGACGCATAGCAATCAAGACCGCAGCTATGAAATTGGTGCGGGCAATTTAAAGGCCGAACAAAAAGCCTTTAACTTAATGTATGCATTTTATAATTATCCTAAAGGTTTTTATTTGGTAGATGTGCCTTTAAATGCAACCACGGCAGAACTGCATCAAGCGATTGAAACGCAATTATTTTCGCAAGAAAAACTGGATTTCTTAAACACTGCTATTAAAACCAACCCCATGGGTACACAAGTAACTTGGATGAAAGCGCATATTTTACAGCAAGCTTTAGAGATGAAAGTACGGATTCAAACGGCGTTGTTATAAGCATCATCACTTTAAGTTTCTGCGGATTACGCAAGATGCACTTAAACCCCGCCAAAACTGGTTGATTGATTAAACTCGAAATTATCGTATACTGTACATATACACAATACACTTGGATACTAAGGCTTGATTAAGAGTTTTAAACATAAAGGTCTTCAGGCTTTTTTCCAAACTGGTTCAACAGCAGGTATTCAAGCAGCGCATTCTACAAAATTACGTTTAATACTTGCAGCACTACATGCTGCATCTACGGTGAATGATTTGCGAACTCCACCCAATTGGCGTTTACATAAATTGAGTGGAAATCTACAAGATCAATGGTCACTAACAGTAAATGGTAATTGGCGTGTAATTTTTAAATTTGAAGATGGTGATGTCTACATTGTAGATTATTTGGATTATCACATAGCTTCTAGCGCAGGAGTACAAAGATGAATATGATGTTTAATGCACCTCATCCGGGCGAAATGTTGCGCGAATATATTGGTGAAACTTCTGTGACTGAAGTGGCTCAAGCACTTGGAGTGACACGTGCAAACCTATCTCGCATTTTGAATGGTCATACTGGAATTTCTGCAGATATGGCGATTCGTTTGAGTGAAGCCTTAGAAACCTCACCAGAGTTTTGGTTGAATTTACAAATGCAGCATGATTTATGGCTTGCCAGTCAACGCCAGCGACCTATGATCAAAAAATTGGTGGCAAGTGTTTAACTTTAAGTTACAACAAAAAAACAACCTGCATTTCTGCAGGTTGTTTTTTATGTCGTCAACGATGCGCTAAAACTTAGTTTTTATGACGCATGTGTGGGAATAAAATCACATCACGGATACTCGCAGCGTTGGCAAACAACATTACCAAACGGTCAATCCCGATGCCCTCACCTGCAGTTGGTGGTAAGCCGTATTCCAAAGCTTCAACAAAGTCTGCATCGTAATGCATCGCTTCATCATCGCCTGCGTCTTTTTCTGCAACCTGTGCTTGGAAACGCTCAGCTTGGTCAATCGGGTCATTTAATTCTGAGAAACCATTCGCCAATTCACGACCACCAATAAAGAACTCAAAACGGTCAGTAATGTGTGGGTTATCGTCATTACGACGTGCCAAAGGCGACGTTTCTGCAGGATATTCTGTAATGAAAGTCGGCTGACGTAATTGAGTTTCTACGGTTTCTTCAAACACGATGGTTTGTAGTTTGCCCAAACCAAAACCAGGCTTCACCTGTTCTTTCAATTCTTCCTGCACAAATTTAGCCAAGAAATCACGGTCATTAACATTTTCTGGCGTGAATTGTGGATTATGCTCAAGAATGGCATCAAACATAGAAATTTTCTTGAATGGGCCTTTGAAGCTATACACTTCATCGCCATACGGCACATCGGTAGTACCCAAAATATCCAAAGCCAGTTTTTCTAGCATTTGCTCAGTCAATGCCATCAAATCTTTATAGTCGGCATAAGCTTGGTAGAATTCGATCATGGTAAATTCAGGGTTATGACGTGTAGACACCCCTTCATTACGGAAGTTACGGTTAATTTCAAACACACGTTCAAAACCGCCAACCACTAAACGCTTTAAATATAATTCAGGCGCAATACGCAAGAATAACGGCATATCTAAAGCATTATGATGCGTTTCAAATGGACGTGCCGATGCACCGCCAGGAATCACATGCATCATTGGCGTTTCAACTTCCATAAAACGCTGTTCAGTTAAAAATGCACGAATACCCGAAACCACTTTGGCACGAATTTCAAAGGTTTTACGGGTGTCTTCATTTACGATTAAGTCTAAATAACGCTTACGATATTTCGCTTCGGTATCGCTTAAACCATGATATTTGTCTGGTAATGGACGTAAAGATTTGGTCAACAATTCAAAATGTTGAATATGAACATATAAATCGCCTTTGCCTGAACGACCAATATAGCCTTTCACTGCGATAATATCGCCCAAATCTAGGCTCTTGATCGTCTCTAATGTTTCAGCACTAAGTTCTTTACGCGCCACATACAACTGAATACGACCTGTCATGTCTTGAATTACGATGAATGAACCGCGGTTCAACATCACACGACCTGCTACAGACACATACACTTTTTCGCCTGCTTCAATTTCTTCTTTAGAAACTTCTGCGAATTGTGCCTGCAAATCTTCTGCGTAGTTTTCACGCTTAAACGTATTTGGCCAAGGGCTAGTTCCCTTCGCCTGCGCTTGTTCTTGAATTTGCTTTAACTTGGCATGACGCTGCGCAATTAAATCGTTTTCGGAAATAGTGGGTTCAGAAGTCGATTGAGCGTTATGTTGCGTCATCTCTGCCTCGAATAATTACTAAAAAAAGAAGTTCAATAGAATAGCAGATTTAGACACGATTTCGTATGCCTTCTCTGACTCGAGCAATTTATTTTTTAAATTGCCACTTGCTTTTGTGATTTTTTGTAGACTTAGACCAAAAGCTAACTTCTTTCTCAGGCTAAGCGCACTACAATATTGTTCAGAAAATAGATGAAAAAGACCGTATTTTGCTGTTTTTAAACCTGCTTATGTATCAGTCTAAATATTTTATTTTCTATCCACTTTATCTTTAGGCTCAGTTTGACTCAAGATGTTTAACTTTGTGAATCTGACAATGAATACATGTGCTTTAAAAGTCTTGTTTTTACATGGATTAGATTCCTCGCGGGAGTCGACTAAATTCCATGCCATAGATGCAAAACAAAAATTTTGTATCAATGTCGATTATCGCAACTTAAATTATCAAACTGTTGCCGATTTTTATCACAATATCATTCAAAAAATTAAGCCTGAAATTTTGGTGGGACATAGTCTAGGCGGCTATTGGGCACTCAAAATGTCTTTGTCGCACCATATTCCGTGTGTGGTGGCAAATCCAAGTTTAGCTCCCACGTTTCGCAATGACTATCCTGCAATTTCAGATGATGACTTGCAGCACGATATTCCACAATTGGCTTATTTAGAATTGGGCGATGAAATTTTGGATATGCATGCCGTGCAAGCATTTTTAGAAAACTATATGCAGACCTCTACTTTTGAGTCTGGGCATCATCGCTTATTGCATCCAGAAAATATTAATTCTTGTATTCAGCAAATCGAACAAGCTTATATTGCCAAATAAAGTCAAAGCTATCCATTAAAAATAATCAATTAAACATCACCCATTAAAAAAGCCTGATCACAACTATGGAGATCAGGCTTTTTTACAGCAGTTACAATAACTTAAAAGGATTAAGCCACTGCTTGTTCTGGTTTAGATTTATTGTCCAATACGGACCAAATATCTAAACCTAAATTTTTGTGTAAATCTGGTAAGTCTAGGAAAATGCTTGCACCTAAAACTTGATGATTACATTTTTCAGCCAATTGTTTCACTGCTTTTAAAGTGCCACCTGTCGCCAATACATCATCTACAATAATGACTTTTTGCGCTTGCACATCGGCAGCCATTTCTAAACGGTCTAAACCGTATTCTAAGCTATAACCCACACCCACAACTGGTGGTGGCAATTTACCTGCTTTACGCACAAGTACCAAACCTTTGCCTGTACGCTGTGCCAAAAGGCTCGCCAATACAAAACCACGTGCTTCTACTGCAATAAAGCTTTCAACTTCAGCTAATTTTTCTGCAGGAATGCTGGCAATTAAAGCATCTGTTAATGAATCCAAATTATTCATAAACAAAGGCGTTAAATCATAAAAATCTACGCCTGGTTTTGGAAAATGAGGAACTGTACGAATATGCGACCACAAAAAAGTAGACAAATTGCTCATGGAAGATCAGAAATGTGACTAAAGAATGGTTGAATTTTACCGTTTATTTTCACATAAGGCTAGTGATCGAATCGGCAAGACTGCCATCAATCACGCATCAAAACACTACAAGGTTTTGATTTTTATAAACTTTAATATACTTAAAAATATTAATATATATTTATTCCATAATAAAATAGCAAAAATATAAGACTTTTACTGTACGACCAAGGTCTTAAATGGCATTTAAACGCATAAAAACGTGATTTTTCCTGCAGCCATTCTCTCATTACAATGCCGTATCTATATCAAAAGAGGTCTTTTCTGCGCGGTTATGTCCCATGCAGCTATTCATTCTATAAAAGCACAGATTAAAATCGCTTATTTACTTTACTTTAGCCGTATAACTGCGTAAAAATTTAATCAAATAGATATATCATACAACTAGTCGTAGATAAGTTTTTTGCTGATCTGGAAATTTAAAGATCGGTTTATGGAGAATTGAATGAAAAAGTATCAATGCATCGTTTGTGGATGGATTTATGACGAAGCAGAAGGCTGGCCTCAAGATGGTATTGTGGCAGGTACATTATGGGAAGATATTCCTGATGACTGGACTTGCCCAGACTGCGGCGTTTCAAAAGCTGATTTTGAAATGATTGAAGTTTAAGACCACGAAAAGACCATGTCCGATGGTCTTTTTTTAACGCCAATTTCTATGCCCTCATTTGGAGTACACCTTATGCATCCTATCGTTATTATTGGTTCAGGCATGGCAGGTTATACTGTTGCACGCGAGTTTCGTAAGCTAAATGCAGAACAAGAGTTAGTCATGATTTGTGCAGATGATGCTGCCAATTATGCCAAACCAACTTTATCTAACGCATTGGCGGGCAATAAAGCCCCTGCTCAAATTGCATTGGGCGATGCAGCTAAAATGGCAAGCCAACTCAATATGCGTATTGAAACCCACACTTGGGTTAAAGCAATTGATGCAGAAGCGCATGTACTTGAATTAGAAAAAGAGGGTGTAAGCAGCCAACAACCTTATTCTAAATTGGTTTTGGCAGTGGGTGCGAATCCTGTACGTTTAGCCATTGCGGGCGATGGCAGTGATGACATTCATGTGGTAAATAATTTAAGTGATTACACCGCATTTCGCCAACAGCTTGAACAACGTCAAGACAAACGTGTGGTGATTTTAGGTGCAGGTTTAATTGGTTGTGAATTTGCCAATGACTTGCAGCAAACAGGACACCAAGTCACGGTGATTGACCTTGCACCACAACCACTAGGTCGTTTATTGCCGGATTATGTAGCCAGTGCTTTTAAACAAAACCTAGAAGAAACGGGTATCCATTTTGTATTGGGTACAACCGTTGAAAAAGTTTCGAAAATTAAAAATGACGACTATTTAGTGACCATTACCAGTGGTCAGTCTTTAATTGCCGATGTGGTACTGTCTGCCATTGGTTTACAACCAAACATTGCTTTGGCTAAAACAGCAGGCATCGAAACCAGTCGTGGGGTCTTAACCAATGCGCAACTTGAAACCAGCCAAGCTGATATCTATGC
Source organism: Acinetobacter sp. YH12099 (assembly GCF_013419195.1). Lineage (NCBI taxonomy): Bacteria > Pseudomonadati > Pseudomonadota > Gammaproteobacteria > Moraxellales > Moraxellaceae > Acinetobacter > Acinetobacter sp. YH12099. Next base: position 316,844 of record NZ_VPAP01000001.1, read on the forward strand.
AGTAGGTGACTGTGCGGAAGTGAATGGTATTTTATTGCCGTATGTGATGCCAATCATGCAGCAAGCACGTGCCTTAGCCAAAACCTTAAATGGTGAAACTACTCAGGTACACTACCCTGCCATGCCTGTTGCAGTGAAAACACCTGCTGCACCACTGACCGTTTTACCTGCGCCACTAGGGGTAGATGTCAACTGGCATACCGAAGAATTTGACGATGGCATGATTGCCAGAGCCTATGACCAAACCGATACCTTACGTGGCTTTGTCCTATTAGGCGCAACAGCGGCCAAACAACGCTTGAGTTTGACCAAATTAGTGCCAGACTTATTGCCTGTATCGGAATAAAATAAAAACAATAAAGGGCGATTGATTTCGCCCTTGCCTGACATGAGGATCACAACATGAATAGTGCACTTCAGTTCACCACATCGCCCTATACGGCATTTATGCACGAAACCAAAGTCGATTTAGGCAACGGAATTCAGCTGCATGTCGAAGTGGGCGGCAAAACTGAAGATCCACCTATTTTGCTGATTATGGGTTTAGGCGCACAAATGTTGTACTGGCCCGATTTCTTTTGTAAATCACTGATTGATCAGGGCTATCGTGTCATTCGCTATGACAACCGCGATATTGGTTTATCATCCAAAATTCGCCACAAAGGTCCACGTCTGAACACCTATAAAATGATGGGGCGTTTTAGCTTAGGTCTGCAAAACCACGGTGCGCCTTATAACTTATTTGATATGGCGGATGATGCTGCATTGCTATTAGAGCGCTTAGGCATTGAAAAGACCGAGGTGATTGGTGCTTCTATGGGCGGCATGATTGCACAAATTTTGGCAGCCAAATATGCAGATCGCGTGAATAATTTAGGCTTATTATTTACCAGTAATAACCAGCCTTTTTTACCACCACCATTTCCGAAACAACTGTTCAGCTTGCTAGAAAGACCAAAATCACAAGATGAAAATGGCATTGTTGATCATAGTTTAAAACTATTTAAGGTGATAGGCTCACCTGGCTATGTGAATCAACTCGAAACGATGCAAACTGCACGCAAATTATATCAGCGAAGTTATTACCCTGCGGGTGTACTTCAACAGTTTTTAGCAATATTATGTACAGGCTCGTTGCTACAACTGGACAAACAAATTCAGCAACCTACCCTTGTGGTACATGGTTCGCAAGATCGTTTGCTCCCACCAGGGCATGGTAAGGCTGTTGCGAAAGCGATTCCGGGCGCTAAGTTTGAATTAATCAAAGGAATGGGGCATGATATTCCTCCACACTTTATTCCTCATCTTAGCGAACTGTTTGCTCACCACTTTAAATCATAATCATTAGGACACTATGGCTGCATTACCATCTTTAAGACAGCTGTCATACCTCGTTACACTGTCTGAAACGTTACATTTTACAGAAGCGGCTCGCCGTTCTTTTGTAACTCAGTCGACTTTGTCTGGCGGGATCATGGAACTGGAGCGCCTGCTTGGCGGCGTACTGGTAGAACGTGATCGACAGAATGTACGTTTAACCCCATTGGGTGAACAAGTCGTAGCACGCGCCCGTGTTCTGTTAGCAGATGCACAGGACTTAATGCGTTTAAGCCGTGAAATGAGTGAGCCTCTCACAGGTGATTTACACTTAGGCGTGATTCCAACCATTGCCCCATTTATTTTGGCGCAACTGTTAGATGAAGTGCATAAGCAGCTACCTAAAATTCAATTGCATTTACACGAAGCGCAAAGTGAAAAAATTGTCGAAAAACTGGAGCACGGCAATTTAGATATGGTGGTGTTAGCCCTGCCATTCGATACGCGTGGTTTGAAAGTGGCTGAAATTTCTAAAGAAGATTTGTTCTTGGTTTATCACAAGGGCGATCAAAAATCGGCGCAGGCCAATTCTTTAGATGATTTGGATTTATCGCGTTTAATGCTGCTTGAAGAAGGTCATTGCTTACGTGATCACACTTTAAGTGCTTGCCCGATTGGTGAACGCAAAAACGATCATCGTTTAAAAGCCAGCTCTTTGCCGACCTTGGTTGAAATGGTGTCTGCAAATTTAGGCTTTACCCTATTGCCTGAAATTGCAATTCATAATGCCATGATCAAATCGAATCCAGATTTACAGATCAAAAGTATTGAGGCTGCACCAAGCCGTACTTTGGCTTTAGTGACGCGTAAAAGCACGCCATTACAAAGTGAATTTGACGTTTTGCTGCAGATTTTACAGAAAATCACTCAAAACGCAGTCTAAATTTAGACACATGATCCAACATTTCATTAAGGAGCCAATCTGGCTCCTTTTTTATTTTTCGTTCAAAAATGTGTATTGTTTTTGCAGTTCAGGATGATTTAAGTGACTTATAAATATGAACAAGTTTTTAAAATGTGAGATTCATCACAAATTCAACAATTCACTCTTACCACTGAACGAAAGAACAGGATCGAGTTACATTACTCACATTTTCAACACATTTCAAAAAAACATATTCAGCAACAATTACTTATATTTACCCTTTTTATATAAAAATCACTATATTTAAGGATATTCAGTTACAGCAATATCACGCACAATCTATTTATCAAAATTATTTATAGAACAGCACAGGAGTATTTGTCATGATTCACAGAGATCTCATTTTACCTGTGCCTGTTCTGCTGATTGATGATCAGGTAGAAGCATCACAAAATTTAAGCCACATTTTACAAAATTTTGGCTACCCTAAAGAGGTTCTACTTTGCAGCCCATCGCTCGCAAATGCAGTGCTGATGGTGCAGCAACATTTGCCTAATTTGGTATTTATCAATTTACAGTCTTGGTCAAAAGCTCAAATTGATTTTATCCAAAATCTCAAACTTTTCCGTAAAGATACCTTAATTGTGGCGGTGCTGCCTTCCAGTATGCCCAAACAATTGCTACAAGCTATTCATTTAGGCATTTCAGCCTATGTCTTTAGCGACCAATCTGCAACAGGCATGCAAAACCAGATTCGCACCATTTTACGTGGCGGCTCACCGCTAGACGGCAACTTAGCCAATGAAATCTTAGCCTGCGAACAATCCATTGTCGCACATGGTCATTCTTTGGCACTCTCTAAAACTGAACATGAAATATTGGCGCTTTCAGGACAAGGTTTACCTTCACAACAAGTTGCTGCCAACCTGAATGCTTCAGAACAACTGGTGCATGGTTATGTGAAAAGTATTTATCGCAAAATTATGAATGCGGATGATGCGATGTGCTGTTTTTCTTAAATTATTGATCAATAAATATCAATCAAAAATATAAGTCTTAAATAAATATTAGAAACAAAAAAAGAGCGATGTCTGGCATCGCTCTTTTTACCTGTTATAAATGTTTGAAACTAAACAATACTATCGGTCAGGATACGCTGCGCATTGTGTGGTTCTTCACCCTCAGCTGCTTTTACACGCACCCAAGTTCCATCACCCTGCAACAGCCACGCCTGTTGATTGTCTTGCATGTAGGTCAATAAACCTTGCTCATAAATACGCTTTTTCAAAGCTGGATCTTCAATTGGGAAACACGCTTCAACGCGGTTAAATAAGTTACGATCCATCCAGTCAGCACTTGAACAATAAATACGTGGATTGCCATTATTAGAGAAATAATAGACACGGGTATGTTCAAGGAAACGTCCGACAATCGAACGCACACGGATATTTTCCGATAAGCCCGGCAAACCTGGGCGCAAGCAGCAAATTGAACGGATGATGAGATCAATTTGCACACCCGCCTGAGACGCCTCGTACAATTTATTGATCAATTGCATTTCAGTCAGTGCATTCACTTTCACAATAATTTGTGCGGGCTTACCTGCTTTAGCATTGGCAATTTCTTCATCAATATAATTCACCAACTGTGCGTGCAGGGTAAATGGTGCATGCAACAACTTTTTCAGTTTTGCCATTTTACCCATGCCTGTTAGCTCTTGGAAAATACGATGCACATCTTCACACAGCTCTTTGTCTGTGGTCAGTAAACCATAGTCGGTATAAATACGCGCATTGCCTGCGTGGTAGTTACCTGTGCCTAAATGTACATAACGCACCAATTTATTATTTTCACGGCGCACCACCAAAATCATTTTGGCGTGGGTTTTATACCCCACAATACCGTACACAACCACAGCGCCCGCTTCTTGCAACACGTTAGCCACAGCAATGTTAGATTCTTCATCAAAACGTGCACGCAGTTCAATCACCGCAGTCACTTCTTTACCGTTTCGTGCAGCCTCTGCAAGCACTTGTACAATTTCAGAATCTGCGCCACTACGATATAAAGTTTGTTTGATTGCCAAGACTTGTGGATCACGTGCAGCTTCACGCAGCAAGTTAATCACGGGTGCAAAAGATTCAAACGGATGGTGTAATAAAATGTCTTGCTTTTGCATCGCTGAAAAAATATTTTCAGACTTTTTTAACACCTTTGGAATGGCGGGTGTATGTGAATCATAACGTAAATGTGGACGTTTAAAATTAGACAATAAACGCGCCAAGTTCACTGGGCCATCTACTTTATAAAGTTGCTCTTCTTCAAGATCAAACTCATCTAACAAATAATCATAAATGGCTTTCGGGCAGTTTTGCGTTACTTCTAAACGTACCGCACGACCAAAACGGCGTGAGTTTAATTCGCCTTTTAGGGCTTTAGCCAAGTCTTCAACATCTTCATTTAAGGCCAAATCTGCATTACGGGTCACGCGGAATTGATAGCATCCTGTCGCAGTCATGCCTGGGAATAAGTCAGACACATGCTCATGAATAATTGCTGAAAGCATGACGTGGTGCTCTTTACCGCCTGTAAGTTCATCGGGTAAACGCACTACACGTGGTAATGAACGAGGAGCAGGAACAACCGCCAAATCAATTTGACGACCAAAAGCATCTTTCCCTTCCAAAGTCACAATAAAGTTCAGGCTTTTATTGACCAAACGTGGGAATGGATGTGCAGGGTCTAGGCTAATTGGGGTTAATACAGGGGCAACTTGCTCTTGGAAATATTTTTTCACCCATGCCGATTGTGTAGGGGTTAATTCACCACGACGTAAGAAACAAATGTCTTCTTCACGTAATTTTGGCAAAATTTCCTGATTTAAAATACGGTACTGGCGTTCAATAGCAGCATGTGCTGTTTTAGAAATTTGATCTAACACTTGTTTAGGTGTTAAACCATCTGGGCTTCGGCTTTCATTGCCCAAGTCCAATTGTTCCATCATGCCCGCAACACGAATTTCAAAAAACTCATCCAAGTTACGTGAAAAAATCAGCAGGAAGTTCATGCGTTCCAACAAAGGATGCAACGGATCGACAGCTTGCTCAAGCACGCGCAAATGGAAATCTAAAATAGACAGTTCGCGGTTAATGTAGCGATCATTATATGTATATTCTGTTTGCGCAGGAGTCGCGCCTGTTGCCGTATTCATACCCACCTATGCTTTTTTAAAATGTTTGGCACTGCTACAAGTATGCTTCAATTTTGTGACATTTTCATAAAAAAAGCCTAAAAAATTAGGCTTTGTGGATATTTTCACATTTTATAGTTTGTTTTCGCTCAATTTAGGGAATTTCCGCATAACGCATATAGCGCTGCACCATCTGTTTACGGGCTTTTAATGCCCCCGCATTACGATGTTCCTGAAAATATTTTGGATTGGTTAAAATCACAGCCAAGAAAATTGCTTGATCACGGCTTAAACTTTTTGCACTTTTGCCAAAATAATGCTGTGCCGCAGCTTCGGCACCATAAATATTATCGCCAAATTCTACCGAGTTGAGATAGACCTCTAAAATACGCTGCTTTGACCACATACGTTCCATCATCCATGTCGCCACAACTTCTTGCCCTTTACGCAAAAAAGATCGCTTATTGTATAAAAACAAATTCTTGGCGAGCTGCTGAGAAATTGTGGAACCACCTGCAACAACCTTGCCTTCATCTTTGTTCCGTTCCAGCGCAGTTTGAATACCTTCCCAGTCAAAGCCATGATGTTGCATAAATTTGCCATCTTCGGCAGTCACCACAGCTCGCTTTAAATTATCACTGAGTTGGTCATAGTCGCGCCATTGATGTTGTATAGGCTTACTCGGTTCAGCCCAATAATCCAAACGCATCATCATGGTCGATTGCACAGGCTGCGTACGCCACCACACCAAGCTGCTAAAAATCCATAATTGAACCAAAAGCACCACACTGACAAGAATTAACAAAGTTCGTATAAAAAAAGCTTTCATCTTGGTGCATGGCTCCTGAAGCGTTATTTTTTCGTGTTAAGCTTAGATTGATCACTACGACACAATATTCAAATATATGTCCCAACATCCCCCAAAGCTGCGCAACAATAAAGTTGAAATTCACCTGTGGTGGATTACCGCAGCCCTGATTGCAATAAACGTGGCTTTGTTTGCATGGCAAGTGCTCAACGGCATGAACATTAGCAATCCTAGCCCGCAAGATGCAATACGCTGGGGTGCTGATTATGCACCTTTAACCTTTTTGGCGGAACCCATTCGCCTGTTCAGCAGCATGTTTTTTCATTTCGGTTTAGTACATTTAATGTTAAATATGTGGGCCTTGTATATTTTTGGCAGCGTCAGTGAACAGTTGTTTGGGCGTGTCTATTTTATAGTGTTATATGTTTGCGCAGGTTTGATGGGTAGCCTGCTTAGTGGCTATGTCAGCATTCAAGACAGCTATACCCTGCTCGAACAAGGTGTCGCTAATCCAAAGCTGTTACCTAGCGTGGGTGCAGGTGCATCGGGTGCAGTGATGGGACTTGGAGCTGCACTGACGGTATTGGCGTTATTGCCCCAATTACCTCGCCAAAAATTTCTGTTGGATGGCAAGACTTTGGTGATGGTGATGGCACTGAACTTAGGTATGGGCTTTATGATCAGTGGCATTAATAATGCTGCACATATTGGCGGCATGCTCATGGGCGCAGCCATGACACTCATTTGGTACCTTGGACAACGCAGCAAACACAGTAACTTAGTGAACAGTTTTGCGATGCTCCTTGCACCATTGGGTTGTGCTGCATTTTACTGGTATTGCCATCAACTGCTTGCCCCAATTCAACCCCTTTGGCAAGAACTGCTTAGCATGATGCAACGCAGTCTGGGTTAAACAATCAACCTTTACAACAAGTAAAACAACATCAACTAGAGATGAATCAGGACTGATTCATCTCCCTTAAACTTTGCAGTGGCGGAATATCGCATAAATAACTTAAACGATAACGTCCAATCAAGGCACACAGCACGGTCATAAATACAGGCAAAATCAGCCAGATGTCCCAATGTGGTTGCAGCATTAAATCCATGCGGTAACTGGCAACAGCACTAATGACTTCGGCAAATAAACACGCCACTATTCCCGCCATAAAGCCCATAAAACCGATTTCCAGACTCAACATACGTTTGAGCTTTTGTTTAGAACTACCAAAAGAACGCAGTAATGCGACTTCGCGTTTGCGCTCATCCATCAGCAAGTTTAAACACGCGATTAATACCAACAGCCCAGACACACTCACCAAAATGGCTAAAATGGTGATGATCTGCACCAACACATTCACAATACGTTTGATTTCATCCAAAATTAAACTGACATCAATAAATACTGTATTGGCAAACTGCTGAATCAATTGAATCAGTTTAGGCTTATCGGCCTCGGGTACATAAAAGCTGCCCAAATAACTACCTGCATTTTCATCCATAGTGTGCGGTGAAAAAATAAAGAAAAAGTTAGGGCTAAAACTTTCCCATTCCACCGTGCGCAGATTAATGACTTTGGCTTGTAGGATACCTTCAGGCAAATTAAAACTGAGCTGATCACCAATTTGAATACCAAGTTCTGCGGCAGTATTGGCCTCGACCGACACCTGTCCGACAGCACTGAAATCTGCCTGCCCGTTCACAATGATATTATCGGCAGGATAACGGTCAGACTGTGTCAGGTTGAGTTCGCGTCTTAACGTATTGCTTTGCTGAATTAAGGCGTCGGCAAAAGGTTGATCATTTTTGGCGACCAAACGCCCACGTATATTTGGATAAAGTGGCGTGCTGTGCCACTGCTGCTGCGTTAATTGTTGTTGAAACTCAGGCATATCAAACGGTGGCAAGCCGTAAACAAACTGATTGGGTGTTCCTTCGGGCAATTGCTGCTGCCAACGATCTAGCAGGTCGGTACGCAACACTGCAAGTACCGTAATTAAACTTAATCCTAAAGCCAATGCAGTAATTTGAAATGCCGTGACAGCAGGCGCACGAATATACGCTGCGAGTCTGCCTTTAGAATGACGCAATAATTTTAATAAACTCCACACCACTCCATACAGCAATACGCACAGCGCAATAATCGCACCAATCACCCATGTACTAAGCACTAAACTTTCGGTCAAGACCACACAAAATACGATTAGACTTAGCGTCCCTGTAAGCAACATCCACCACCATGCACGCATATTTTTGTCTTGCTGACGAATCACCCGTATTGGTGCAGTATTCAGTAATTGCAGCAAATTTGGTAAAACAAAACCAAACAGCACGACGGCACTGGTTAGCATGGCAATCGGCAATGGCCCAAGCAACATTGCCATGGCTGAAAATTGAATTTCCAGGTGCGGAATCAGTTGCAGCATGATTTGCAACAAAGCATAGCCCAACGTCACGCCCAAAATACTGCCAATGCCCATAGCGATAATTAAGACCAAAGCAAGCAAAGCCAAATAAGCGGCTAAAATTTGTCGTTTACTTGCACCAATACAACGTAATAAGGCGATATGATCCTGATTTTGTTGCACATAGCGCTGACTGGTCAAACCAATCGCAATCCCACACAATAAAATGGTCAGGATATTCGCTAACTGTAAAAAGGTATCTAAATTGGCAATGGGGCGCATTAAGCGAGTATTGCCTTCACTGGCATTGCGTAGTCTTAAACTACTTTGTTCTTCAAAGTTTTGTTCAGGGCTGGCCGTTTGCTGTGCCTGTGCAGGCTGTTGTGTATGTGTTTTAAAATACTGCTCAAAATTTTGTGTATCTTTGGCGCTGCCTGCCAACAACAAACGGTAATCTATGCGGCTACCCACTTGAATCGCGTGGGTACGTGCCACATCGGCCTGTGAAATAATTACTGTCGGCGAAAAACCTGAAAAACCGAGTTCCTGATTAGAATCATGTTCAATTTTGGCAGTCACGGTAAATGCTGCATCGGCAATATTCACCGTTTCACCAAGTTTAACGTGAAGCAAATCCATGGCACGTTGGCTGAGCCAAATTTCACCAGATTGAATCTTGTCCGCTGCAGGACTCACCCTCAATTCACCACGTAACGGAAAATTGTGCTCAATCGCTTTGACATTCACCATCACAAATTGCGCTTGAGTATGTGCCATCGAACTAAATACAGTCACATGCGACTGTTGTAACTGATGTGCAGTCGCCTGATCCTGCCAGTCTTGCGCAATGGGCTCATTGTCACTCAGGACTAAATCACCCGCCAACATTTCTGCCGCTTGCAACGCTACCGCATTTTGAATTTGTTCATTGCTAAACTTTAAGGCCGTGGTCGCACTAATCGCTAAAGTCAGCGCAATAATCAGTAAATATACACCACTGCTTTTAAAACTCTGCTTTAACAGCGGATGAAATAATGCGTTCATTTCATCCTCCTGTTATGGCAGCAGTTGGCTTAGCTGCAAATTGCTCAACCAATTGCCCATCAATTAAGGCATAGTGACGCTGACATTGTGCCGCCAGTTTCGGGTCGTGCGTGACCAACACCAAGGTTGTGCCCAACTCGCGGTTCAATTCAAATAACAATTGCTCAATTTCAGTTGCAGTTTCCCCATCCAAATTTCCTGTCGGTTCATCGGCAAAAATAATTTTAGGTTCACGAATTAAAGCGCGTGCAATGGCGACACGTTGTTGCTCACCTCCCGAAAGCACTTTCGGCGTTTGCTGTGCTTGTCGTCCTAAACCCACACGTTTCAGCAAGTTGAGGGCTTTTTGTTCAGCTTCTGCATATTTAAATTTTTCCTGTAAACGCAGGGGCAACATCACATTTTCCAGTGCAGTTAAATGTGGCAACAACTGAAAAGACTGAAACACAAAACCAATATGCTTTAAACGAACTTCTGCACGTTGTTCTTCATTTAATTCTGCAATCGACTCACCACAAATCAGCAATTTTCCACTACTGGCTTGATCTAAAGTTGCCAAAATACCCAATAAGGTCGATTTTCCCGAACCCGAACGACCAGTAATAGCAACTTGTTCGCCTGCCTGAATATCGAGGTTTAAATTCTCAAAAATGGTCAATTGTTTTTGTGCAAGTTGTATCTTTTGTGTCAAATTTTGGGCAGAAATAATCGTTTGTGGCATGATATTAGATTCTTTAGTGTTTTGAGTCATACGTTTCCCATTATGCAAAATCGCAATCTAACTAGTCGTGTCTTCCCGCGTGTGTTGCTGCTCGGACTATGTTTCAGCCCATTCGTGGTATCTGCAAAAACCATTATGATTGTAGGTGACAGCTTAAGTGCAGGTTACGGCATACAACCACAACAAGGTTGGGTTCACTTATTGCAAAAACGTTTAGAACAACAGTATCCGAAACAGCATAAAGTGGTCAATGCAAGTGTCAGTGGCGAAACCACCAGTGGTGCTTTGGCGCGTCTGCCTAAATTGCTGCAGACCCATCGTCCAGACGTTGTAGTCATTGAGTTAGGCGGAAATGATGGCTTGCGTGGACAACCACCACAAATGATTCAAAAAAATTTAGCAAACTTAATTCTGCACAGCCAAAAAGCCAAAGCGAAAGTGGTGATTTTTGGGATGAAAATGCCGCCCAATTACGGCTCGGCGTATAGCAAAGCATTTGAAAATAACTATAAAGTGGTGAGTCAGCAATATAAAGTCAAATTACTGCCATTTTTTATGGAAGGTATTGCGGGCAATAAGCAATTGATGCAAAAAGATTTAATTCATCCAAATGCCAAAGCTCAGCCTATTTTGCTAAATAATGCTTATCCATATATCAAAGGCGCTTTATAAAGCGCCTTTGAGGAAAATCTAATTGCTGTGCGGTTCAGATTAAAAATCAAAAAAAACCACTTCACCTGTTTCCAGTGAATATTCCGCACCAACCACTTTCAACTGACCTTGTTCAATCAGGTTTTCTAAAACCGCTGAACCATGACGCAATTGATTTACCGATGCAAACACATTAGAACGCACCGCATGCTTAGACAATTTCGCCAAATCATTTTTTAGTTCAGTCTGCATTAAAGTTTCAACTGAAGGTCGAACACGGTTCACAATCGACATTAAATTTGCCGATGGCGGGCAGTCTGGGCACATTAAAGTATCAATTGTTGCTTGAATTGCACCACAGTGACTGTGTCCTAAGACAACAACCACAGCACAATCATAACGCTCTGCCGCAAACTCAACACTACCTACCTGTGATGGTGCAACCACGTTGCCCGCAACACGAATTACAAAAAGATCACCCAATCCTTGGTCAAATACCATTTCTGCAGGAACACGTGAATCTGAACATCCTAAAATAATGGCAAATGGATTTTGGTCTTCTGCCATTTCTGCACGCTGTTGGTGCGACAATTGCTTCGGATGTCTGGTATCACCAGAAACAAAACGTTGGTTTCCTTGTTTAAGACGTTCTAAAGCTTCTTGAGCTGTTAGCATTCTTGATTTACCACCGATCTTTGAAGTTGCGATATTCTAAAGCCAGTTTTTATGAATGTCACTTGCAAAAAAATATGCAGCTGCGCTTTTCTTTATTCATTTTTGTTATAAATTTTTTCACTTTTTATTGAGATAGGTCACATTTTCTACCAATTTCAAAGCTTTGATCAAAAAAGCAAGGGATGACTTTCATTTTTAAACGCCTACAATAGACAGAATACACTTGTGCAATTAGACCTAAGAGCTAGTGCCTATCATTATTGGAGCCTGTTTTGGGTTCGTCAGGGGAAGACGTTTTCATGATGAAATTTATTCGATCACGTTATCTACATACGACTTTATTGGCTTTGGGACTAAGTACATCTTGCCTTGTGCAAAGCGCTGCGCCCAATCCATATACCTTCACAAAAAACAATAACGCCAGTAACAGCAACGCAACTGAACTTAAACTATTACAAAATCATTTTCAGCAACAGCGCAAACAAGCAGGACTAAGCTCTAAAAGCATTCGTGTTGGAGATGTCGTCTGGAGCTATAACGAAGGTGGCTCGCACAGCAAACCCACAATTTTATTGATTCATGGTTTGGCAGGCACACGTGATAATTGGAACCGTGTCGCGCAATTTTTAACCCCACATTATCATGTGATTATTCCAGATTTACCCAATAGCGGTGACACCAAAACTCCAAGCAATTTTGATAATTCAGTTCCGAATGTAACTTCACAACTGCGTCAATTTATTGAAGCAATTGACTGTGAAGAAAACTTACACGTGGCAGGACATTCTTTAGGCGGCTCAATTGCAACCGTGTATGCCTCGCAATATCCTTTTGATACGCAAAGTTTATTTTTACTCAATAGTGCAGGCATTTATAAACTTGCTAATACGCCTTACACCAAAAATCCATTATCTTTAAATGACTTAATTGTGAGCAAACATGGCGATTTAGCCGACGTCGCCAAACAAATCATGCAAAGCCCGCCTGCCATGACCTCACAAATTCAACATGCGCAAGAAGAAGTCCTGATTTCTCGCTCAGAACAAACCCGTAAAGCAATTGAGCAAATTGTCAAACTCAACCGTATTTATACTCCAGACTCATTTGCACGTTTAGCAGGATCAATTGAAGCACCGACCCTGATTTTATGGGGTAAGCAAGATCGCATTATTAATGTTGAAGTGGCGAAGGAATTACAATCTTCACTCAAACGCGCCGAAACACCTGTGATTCTTAATAATGTTGGACACATGCCGTTATTGGAAGCTGAAAAACAAGTCGCACAATATTATTTGCCGTTTCTGGCTAAAACTCAGAACCTAAAAAACCCACTTGCTGATAAACTGATTCCTCTAAATTAATTATTATATAAAACCTTCATGCAGAAACATCCCATCATTGAGCAACTAATTGAAGCTCAGCTTGATTTTTTAGATCAAGAATTTAACCAAAGTGAAATGGTACAAACTGAATTTATGCAGTTTTACCAATGGTTTCGCAAACAAAGCTTACAAGATTTATGGACATCTGAAGCCATTCATCAACTGATTCAACATCAAATTTTAAATACACCTGCCAGTTCATTTTTAGTGGAACAAATTGCTGAGCATATTCGTTTTGCACTGGTACACCCTGTTAATGACAGCAGTAAAATTGCCGATGTGATACCTGTGCTGACCATCGACAAAATTGCACAATATGTTGCAAGTAAAAGTGGACATCGTCAGCGTTTGATTAAAGCCGTGGTGAATAATCCTGCCTTTGCCGCCATGATTACCCAACTCATTCAACATTCCATTCAGGATTATATGGATAATTCGGTGATCGCCAAAAGCGTGCCTGGCGTATCGCGTTTTATGAAAATGGGTAAATCGGTTTTGGAAAGCGTTACCGATACCAATTTAGACCAGACCATTCAGCATTATTTGCAAAAAAATGTGCAGAAGCTGACTCAAATGAGCGAGTCGGTGCTTAATCAACATTTTGATGAGGAAAAACTGTATCACTTCCAAGCCAATTTATGGCACACAGTTAAAGACTTGCCACTTTCCGTTTTAAAAAATTATATTGAAGTACAAGACCTATCCCAAACTGTCAATTTAGGACATGAAATTTGGGATCATTTACGCCAAAGTGACTATTTGAAACAGCAAGTGCATGATGGGGTTTATGCGTGGTATGTACGCAATCAGGCGCGCCCTTTTGACTTGTTATTGCACGACTTAAACATTGATGAAGCGCTAGTCCAACAACAATTACAACAACTGTTAAATCCAGTCATTCAAAAAATGATCGCTGAAGGCTATTTAAAGCAACGTGCGCGCCATTATTTAGAGAAATTTTATTATTCTGAAAAAACACAACAAATTTTAAATCTACAAACGAATGAATAGGGTCTGTTGACAATTTCAGATAAAAAATAACCTCCTAAAATTTAGGAGGTTATTTTTAAGCGAGGCTTAGAGCTTATTTAAAATAAGCACCTTCAGATTGACTGTGGTCAGTCTGATCCACCACACGCATCAATTCAGGTACGTGTTGTTTCAAGGTTGTTTCAACACCTTGCTTTAAAGTCACATCAATCGCTGAACATCCTTGGCAACCGCCACCAAATTTCAATACTGCAGTTAAGCCGTGTTCTTCATCTTCAACCACTTCAACCAAAGCACAGTTACCACCATGCCCTGCTAAACCTGGGTTAATTTCAGACTGTAAAACATAAGTAATGCGTTCTTCTACCGAAGCATCTGGGCCTACGCGTGGCACTTTTGAGTTCGGTGCACGGAAAGTCAATTGACCACCAAAACGGTCTTTGTTGTAGTCAATTACGGCATCCAATAAATACGGAATAGACGGCGTATCAATAAATGCAGGAAAGTCTGGATATTCCTGTTTGTAGTCTGTAGGTACAACTTCATCGGGCGCACTATAAGCCATGCAACATTCAGCACGCGGTGTACCAGGATTTTCCACAAAAACACGCACACCAATACCCGGTGTATTTTGCTTTGCCAATAAATCCTTCAAATACTCTTGAGCAGTTGGCGTAATCAATAAGTTTGGAATTTCATCTACAACTGCTGTGCTGCTGTTCTCAGTCGACATAACAATAATTTCCTCAAGCTGAAGTGGCTATTTTAACTGAAGATGCGGGGGAATAAAAAAAAATCAACCAAAATTGTCGGATTTATTCCTAAAGTTCGACTCAAACTCAGTTTTGATGCATTATTACAGCAGAATTCAAGTAAAAGAATAGGCGTTTATGCTCGATTTACCTTTTAATCATACCGTGACCATTATCATTATTACGGTCATTGTGTCTATGTTGGCGTTTTCCAAACAAGAATTAATGAATCGTCTGATTTTTTGGCCGCCTGCTATGCAACGTGGTCAATATGACCGCTTCATTACCCATGGTTTTGTGCATGCCGATGGTGCGCATTTGCTGTTCAATATGATTACCCTGTTTTTCTTTGGCAGCATTATTGAAAGTTTTTATCGCCAATACGTCTATGATTTAGGCTTTGTTTTATTCTATTTGGGTGGTTTAATCGCCGCGATTATTCCAAGTTATTTAAAGCATAAAAATGACCATCGTTGGGCCAGCTTAGGCGCATCTGGTGCTGTATCTGCGGTGTTGTTTGCCTATATTTTGTTTGAGCCGTGGAAGTTGATTTTCGTGTTCTTTATTCCAGTGCCTGCCATTATTTTTGCAATACTGTATGTAGCGTATAGCATTTGGTCGGGTAAACGCGGCAATTCCAATATTAATCACAGTGCGCATTTATGGGGTGCGGCCTATGGTGTGATTGTGACTATTTTAATTGAACCACGCATCTTGCCTCACTTCCTGAATAAACTGGCGCAACTGCCGTTTTAACTTTTAAAACTATAACGACTCGGTACATCTACCACTGAGTCGTTGCTACTTTAAAGAATTTTCAAATCCGTCAATAGACTGCTTTCATAAATCCGCTTAACACCATCATTTATTGCCTCTCATCTTCAGCCTCTCTCATTGGGAAAAACGACTTTCAATCGTCATTTTATGAACTGCTGATAAGTATTTTTGATTGATGAAAGCATCTGAATGATCCAATACAGCATAAAGCACACAACAAATAACATGCAGTTACTCGACAAGCACTTATACTAAGAATATAAAGACTAAAACTATCAAGCAATCAGGAGTCAGCCATGAAAAAGTTTGCACTTCTAAGCGCCCTGTTACTCAGTCTAGGATTAAGCGCCTGTGCCGTACATACCCCTGAAGGCAGTGTGGTGATTGATCCTGACCGCACGATCTACCCGAAAGGCTATTATCCACACCAACATCCGCATGGTGATGGTGATTTTTGTCCTCCAGGTCAGGCGAAAAAAGGACGTTGTTAAGCTGTTGGTCTGAGTGAATAAAACATTGTTGATACAGCATCAGACTCATTTATGATTCGAACCTAGACATTTAAACACTAACCTTTAAATCTCAACAACATTTCATTCACATTAAAAACCTTTACACTTCGTGAAGGTTTTTTTATTCAAATTTCACTCAATTTTGGTAGTTTTTGCTACCCCATATCGCAACTTGGCATAGATAATGTATACATCTGTATATTAATTTCAATTTAGTTTGCGAGTTTTTGCATGTCCACTTCTTACGATGGCTTACAGTTTCCAATTCATCCAGAAAATCATAAACCCAGCACCTCAAGCACGGGCAAACAAATTATTGCCGAAGCCTTAGCCACAGTCGATCATCAAAGCTCAGTCGATGCTTTGGCAGAAAAAAACTGGCGTAAACACTATCCAAAATACTTTAAAGCCCTCGTGACCAATGGTATTCGTGAACAAGCTAACGCAATTCAAATTGCAGAAGATGGTTTAAGAAAAGCGCATCAAAGTTTTGAGTTTTATCGTCATGAGCAAAAATATGTGCTGAAAGATGTCATGCTCTTGCCTACTGAAACTTTACATACCTTTAAATTACAAGGCAGCAGCCAAGCAGCACCCGAATGGTATGTGCCGTATCGTGGGCAAAAGTTACAAGGTCAAGCTCTACTAGATCAAATTGCAATTTGGCTAGCAGCAGGCATTATTGAACCAAGTCATGCCGAAGCGTTAAATGCTGCAATGGCGCATCCTGAATGGTTTGATTTGTCTGACCGTAACATGGTGCTATTTGGTGCAGCTTCAGAAGCAGGGCCACTCACATGGTTAGCCAAATGGAAAGCCAATATTATTGCAGTCGATTTACCAAATAGCCGTGTGTGGAATAAAATTTTAAGCACTGTGCAACAAGGCAATGCCACCTTATATGCACCCAGTACAACACAACTCGCGGCAGATACCCCACTTGATATTTTAACAGAACAGTTGGGTGCAAATCTACTGACACAAACCCCAGAAATTGCACAATGGTTAGCTCAAAAACCTGAAACGCTAGATTTAGCAGCCATTGCCTATTTAGATGGTGAAAAACACGTGCGTGTTGCGATGGCGATGGATGCCATTATGCAATATGTCAGCGAACACAAAGCTGATAGCAGCCTTATGTTTATGTGTACCCCAACCGATGTTTATGCCGTTCCTGAAGAAGTGATTAGCGCATCGGCAGAGAAGTTTCAGCAGCGTTCACAAGGGCAAAAGCTACTCACCAAAAGTATTGAAACCATTTCACGCAGTCATTTCTTCCAAAAGAATCTGCATAATTTAATTGCTTCAGACAATGGTCAACATTATGGTATTGCCGACTGTTTGGTGGTTGAACAAGGGCCAAACTATGCTTTAGCAAAACGCATCCAGCAATGGCGTGCAATTTTAGCGCGTCATCAAGGACAGCATGTCAGCATCAATATTGCACCTTCGACCACCACACACTCTGTGACCAAAAATCCATTACTCAAAGCAGCATTTAGTGGCGCAAGTTTGTTTGATGTTGAAGCATTTAGCCCTGAAACCACCAATGCGATTATGGCGGCATTGTGGATTCATGACTTACGCAATCCAAACTCGGCAGCCAATCCTGAAGTGAAACTTGAGCATCCGCTCGAATTGATGATGGAAGGTGCGAACCATGGTGGATTGTGGCGCGTGGCGTATTTGGCACGAACGGCCCTACCTTTCGCTGCGCTCTATGGCTTTGCTGCAGATAAATTACCACTGGACAAAGTCATCCAAAAATTTAAAAAGTAATGTAAACCGCTAATCTATCTATTCAAAAACTTGCCTGCAAATATTTCTCTAGACTGATCTGCAGGTATAAAAAAAGCGCTGTATCATCACAGCGCTTTTTTCAACCACTCAAAAAAGTTGAGAATGGATTAAAACACTTTTAAGAACAACCAGAACAAGCTACCCGATAAACAAATTGTCGCAGGTAAAGTGAAAATCCAAGCCGAAAGAATTGTACGCACCATTTGGAAATTCAGACCCGATTTATTTGCCACCATGGTACCTGCCACCGCACTGTTCAGTACGTGTGTAGTTGAAACTGGCATCCCCAAACCATCTGCAGCAGCAATAGTTGACATTGCCACAAGCTCGGCAGACATACCTTGACCATAAGTCATGTGCTGCTTACCGATACGTTCACCAACAGTCACCACAATACGTTTCCAGCCGACCATCGTACCCAAGCCTAGTGCTAAGGCAACGGCAACTTTGACCCAAGTTGGAATGTATTGTAAGAATGAATCTAAATGGCTGCGGTAGCTTTTAACCACTTTTTTCTGTTCTTCCGACATTTCAGGCAAGGCATTGGCTTTGTCTAAACGCTTGAATGAAGTCGTGCTTAAATACATATCATTACGCATTTCTGCTACTTCAGCTTCAGGCACATCTTTCAAGTTGCCATATTGACCCACACGCTCACCCAAATGGTCAGTTAAGCTTGCCAAAGCAGGCACGACTTCAGGGGTAATTTCTTTGGTCTGAATATAGCTAGTGATGACCTGACGTGCTTTTTCATCTGGCATATCGACATGTTGTGCATAAATCACATCAGCTGTTTGCGTTGAAAGCTGTTGGAACGATTGAATGTGGTTTTGGTCTAACTCTTTATTTAACGAGTACGCCAACGGCACAATCCCGATCAAAATCAACATGATTAAACCCATGCCCTTTTGACCATCGTTTGAACCATGCGCAAAACTTACCCCAGTACAAGTAAAAATTAGAATGGCACGAATCAGTGGTGGTGGTGGCTTATTGCCTTCAGGTGGCTGGAACAACTCCATTTGTTTCTTGAAGATTTTTTTCACCAAGAAGAACAAAATCGCAGCAAAGGCAAAACCAATCAGTGGCGAGAACAATAAAGCCTTGCCCACTTTCATGACTTGTTCCATGTCTACGCCACTTGCACCCGCACCTGAGTTCAGCAAGTAGTTCATAATCCCCACACCTAAAATCGAACCGATTAAAGTGTGCGAACTTGAAGCAGGAATACCGAAAAACCACGTTCCTAAGTTCCAGACAATCGCGGCAATCAACATGGCAAAAACCATGGCAAAGCCTGCGCCTGAACCGACATTCATAATCAATTCGACTGGAAGTAAGGCAATAATACCGTAGGCAACTGCGCCACTGGCGACCATCACCCCAAGGAAGTTACAGAAACCCGCCCACATTACTGCCACAGGTGCAGACAGGGCATTGGTATAAATAACCGTTGCCACTGCGTTAGCTGTGTCGTGGAAACCATTCACAAATTCAAAGCCTAAGGCAATGAATAAAGCGGTCGCCAATAAAATCACCGAGTACATGCTTAGCGCAGGCACGTGGGATAAGTCCGCAGACAATTGGAAACCAATATAAATAAGGGTAGAAACGATGATCGTTAAAAACACCGGCATAAAAAATTTCGGTGTAGGCACATGAACATTGGTCGATTTAGTGGTCGACTTGTGTGCTGAATCTACAGGAGTTGGATTAGAATTCATGCAAGCAGAAAAGAGGATTTAAAATCCCCTTATTGTTCAATTAAATTGTGACAATTATATGACAAAGAGCTGCTATATAAAGCAACTTTCATACTTTATTTTCACACTTTAAGCTGTTTTTTTTGTGCATAAAATTAAAATTAACATTTAAATTTAAACACTTAGAATAAATAAACCTACTTTTCTTATGCCATTCTCTCAAATTTAGATTGTTACACCTTTGTCATATTTGCCTAAAATTTCAGACAAAATTTACCGTGAGCCAATTTTGCCTGAGCAATATGACAAAGCGATGACGCATCAAAGTAAAATCAAAATTAGAATGTTCCTCATCACAACTTTTATTTAGGTTCAAAAGCTACAGCAAAATCCTAAAAATACTGCTTTATGCACTATTTTTACGACTTCCACTCTCTCTGGTCGCTTCAAGTGCACGAAAGCCGTGCGAACTCTGCTAAAATAGCGCTCATTTCGGATTCAGTCATAAAGGGTTTTTTATGTCCACGCTTACCACCCTGAAAGCGCTTCTTGCCCAAAGAATTTTAATTATCGATGGTGCTATGGGTACTATGATTCAACGCCATCAATTGGAAGAAGCCGATTATCGTGGTGAGCGTTTTGCAGATTGGGCACATGACCTCAAAGGCAACAATGATTTATTGGTACTGACCCAACCGCACATTATTCAGGGTATTCACGAAGCCTACTTAGATGCGGGTGCAGACATTATTGAAACCAACAGCTTTAACGGCACACGCGTTTCTATGTCTGACTATCACATGGAAGATTTGGTTCCAGAAATTAACCGCGAAGCAGCGCGTTTAGCCAAAGCTGCCTGTGAAAAATATTCAACACCAGACAAACCACGTTTTGTGGCAGGTGTACTTGGGCCAACATCGCGTACCTGTTCAATTTCACCAAATGTAAACGACCCTGCATTTCGTAACATTAGCTTTGATGCACTCAAAGAAAACTATATTGAAGCTGCGCATGCCTTAATTGAAGGTGGTGCAGATATCCTGCTCATTGAAACTGTATTTGACACCTTAAACTGTAAAGCTGCGATTTTTGCGGTCAAAGAAGTGTTTAAACAGCTCGGGCGTGAATTGCCGTTGATGATTTCAGGTACCATTACCGATGCTTCAGGACGTACCTTAACGGGTCAAACTGCAGAAGCTTTCTGGAACTCGGTACGTCATGGCGATTTACTTTCAATTGGTTTTAACTGTGCTTTGGGCGCAGATGCCATGCGTCCACACGTTAAAACCGTTTCAGACGTTGCCGATGTGTTTGTTTCTGCACACCCGAACGCGGGCTTACCCAACGCATTTGGTGGTTATGATGAAACGCCTGAAGAAACCGCAGCTTTCCTCAAAGAATTTGCTGAAAGCGGCTTGATCAATATTACAGGCGGTTGCTGTGGTACAACGCCTGATCATATCCGCGCGATTTACAATGCGGTAAAAGACATTCCACCGCGTAAAATTCCAGAGATTAAACCTGCATGCCGTTTAAGTGGTTTAGAACCATTTAACATTTATGATGACTCTTTATTTGTAAACGTGGGCGAACGTACCAACGTCACAGGTTCTAAAAAATTCCTGCGTTTAATTCGTGAAGAAAACTTTGCCGAAGCCTTAGATGTTGCTCGTCAACAGGTAGAAAGCGGTGCGCAAATCATCGACATCAACATGGATGAAGGCATGCTCGATTCAGAAGGTGCGATGGTGCACTTCCTGAACTTGGTGGCATCTGAGCCTGATATTTCTCGCGTACCTATCATGATTGACTCCTCTAAATGGGAAATCATTGAAGCAGGCTTGAAATGCGTACAAGGTAAAGCCATTGTCAACTCTATTTCCTTAAAAGAAGGTTATGACGAGTTTGTCGAAAAAGCCCGCCTCTGCCGCCAATACGGCGCAGCTGTCATTGTTATGGCCTTTGACGAAGTCGGACAAGCCGATACTGTGGCACGTAAGCGCGAAATTTGTAAACGCTCTTATGACGTTTTGGTCAATGATGTTGGCTTCCCTGCCGAAGACATTATTTTTGATCCGAACGTGTTTGCAGTTGCGACAGGTATTGAAGAACACAACAACTACGCAGTCGATTTTATTGAAGCCACAGGCTGGATTAAACAAAACCTGCCGCATGCCATGATTTCAGGCGGTGTATCGAACGTATCTTTCTCATTCCGTGGTAACGAACCTGTACGTGAAGCCATTCACGCGGTATTCCTATATCACGCTATTCAGCAAGGCATGACCATGGGGATTGTCAACGCAGGTCAGTTGGCAATTTACGATGACATCCCGAAAGAACTGAAAGAAGCAGTTGAAGCCGTTATTCTGAACCAGAACCAAGGTGAAAGCGGTCAGGATGCCACAGAAAAACTGCTAGAAGTGGCAGAAAAATATCGTGGTCAATCAGGCGCACAAAAAGCCGAAGAAAACTTAGAATGGCGTAGTGAATCTGTCGAAAAACGTCTTGAGTACGCTTTAGTTAAAGGCATCACCACCTTTATTAATGAAGACACCGAAGAAGCGCGCCTGAAAGCCAAACGTCCATTAGATGTGATTGAAGGCCCGTTGATGGATGGCATGAACGTGGTCGGTGACTTGTTTGGTGCAGGTAAAATGTTCCTGCCACAAGTGGTGAAATCTGCCCGTGTGATGAAACAAGCCGTTGCATGGCTCAACCCGTACATCGAAGCTGAAAAAACCGAAGGTCAGTCTAAAGGTAAAGTCTTGATGGCAACGGTAAAAGGTGACGTTCACGACATTGGTAAAAATATTGTGGGCGTAGTCTTGGGCTGTAATGGATACGATATTGTCGATCTCGGTGTGATGGTACCTGCAGAAAAAATCCTGCAAACTGCCATTGACGAAAAAGTCGATATCATTGGCTTGTCTGGTCTGATTACCCCATCTTTAGATGAAATGGTTTTTGTTGCCAAAGAAATGCAGCGTAAAGGCTTTAACATTCCATTGTTGATTGGTGGCGCAACCACATCTAAAGCACATACTGCAGTTAAAATTGATCCACAGTTCTCAAACGATGCTGTCATTTACGTTGCCGATGCTTCGCGTGCCGTTGGTGTTGCGACAACCTTACTCTCTCCTGAAATGAAACCTGCTTTTGTTGCAGAGCACCGTGCGGAATACGCTAAAATTCGTGAACGTATTGCCAATAAGCAACCAAAAGCTGCGAAATTGTCGTATGCAGAAGCCATCGACAATGGTTTGAAAATTGATTGGGACAACTATACGCCTGCAGTACCAAACTTAATTGGAACTCAAGTGCTGACTAATTATCCGCTTGAAACCTTGTTGCCATACTTTGACTGGACACCATTCTTTATTTCTTGGAGTTTGGCGGGCAAATTCCCGAAAATTCTGGAAGATGAAGTGGTGGGCGAAGCTGCAACCGACTTATATAACCAAGCGCAAGCCATGCTCAAAGATATTATTGCAAATAATCGCTTTGATGCACGTGCAGTCTTTGGGATTTACCCTGCCAACCGTTCTGCGGCAGATTCAGTACAAGTATATGATGCAGCACGTAATCAAGTAACGCATACCTTCCATCATATTCGTCAACAGTCAGACAAAGTCACAGGTAAACCAAACTTGTCTTTGGCAGACTTTGTCGCAACTACAGAGCAAGGGCAAGATTACTTGGGCGGCTTTACCGTGTCGATTTTTGGTGCGGAAGAAATGGCCAATGAGTTTAAAGCCAAAGGCGATGACTATTCTGCCATTTTGGTGCAGTCTTTGGGTGACCGTTTTGCAGAAGCATTTGCAGAGCATTTGCATGAGCGTATTCGTAAAGAATTCTGGGGCTATCAGCCGAATGAGCAGCTAAGTAATGAAGAGCTAATTAAAGAGAAATATGTGGGGATTCGTCCTGCACCAGGCTACCCTGCTTGCCCTGAGCACTCTGAAAAAGCCACACTGTTTAACTGGTTAGGTTCGACTGAAAAGATTGGCACACAGCTGACCAGCAGCTTTGCGATGTGGCCGCCTTCATCTGTGAGTGGCTTCTACTATGCCAACCCTGCTTCTGAGTACTTTAACGCAGGTAAAATCTCGTTAGATCAGCTTGAAGATTACGCACAGCGTAAAGGCTGGAGTTTAGATGAAGCGAAGCGTTGGTTAGCTCCAAACTTGGATGATTCGATTAATTAATTGCTTTATGCCGCTTGGGTAGTACATCGGCCCATGCGCTCTACATAATGTCATTTCAAAAACCAGTGAATTGTAAAATTCACTGGTTTTTTGTTAAAAGGAAGTTTTAGCTAAATTGCATCAAATTATTGGAAGGTAATCCTCCCTAAAAATAATTGAGTTTAAAAGTAGAAAATCGAATAACCTTGATTTAAGGAGATTTTCTATGAAAACATCTAAGTATTCAGACAGCTTGATCATGAGTATCTTGAAGCAAGCTGA